>NZ_CP047491.1:1377500-1715000 GCF_009931115.1 Microbulbifer hydrolyticus
ACGTATAGGGTGTGACGCCTGCCCGGTGCCGGAAGGTTAATTGATGGGGTTAGCTTCGGCGAAGCTCTTGATCGAAGCCCCGGTAAACGGCGGCCGTAACTATAACGGTCCTAAGGTAGCGAAATTCCTTGTCGGGTAAGTTCCGACCTGCACGAATGGCGTAACGATGGCCACGCTGTCTCCACCAGAGACTCAGTGAAATTGAAATCGCTGTTAAGATGCAGTGTACCCGCGGCTAGACGGAAAGACCCCGTGAACCTTTACTACAGCTTTGCACTGAACTTTGAGCCTACTTGTGTAGGATAGGTGGGAGGCTTTGAAGCTGTGACGCCAGTTGCAGTGGA
Source organism: Microbulbifer hydrolyticus (assembly GCF_009931115.1). Taxonomy (NCBI): domain Bacteria; kingdom Pseudomonadati; phylum Pseudomonadota; class Gammaproteobacteria; order Cellvibrionales; family Microbulbiferaceae; genus Microbulbifer; species Microbulbifer hydrolyticus. The sequence continues at coordinate 1,377,845 of NZ_CP047491.1, forward strand.
GCCGTCCTTGAAATACCACCCTGGTATGTTTGAGGTTCTAACTCTGGTCCGTAATCCGGATCGAGGACAGTGTATGGTGGGTAGTTTGACTGGGGCGGTCTCCTCCCAAAGAGTAACGGAGGAGTACGAAGGTGCACTCAGCATGGTCGGAAATCATGCAATGAGCATAATGGTATAAGTGCGCTTGACTGCGAGTCAGACATGACGAGCAGGTACGAAAGTAGGTCATAGTGATCCGGTGGTTCTGTATGGAAGGGCCATCGCTCAACGGATAAAAGGTACTCCGGGGATAACAGGCTGATACCGCCCAAGAGTTCACATCGACGGCGGTGTTTGGCACCTCGATGTCGGCTCATCACATCCTGGGGCTGAAGCCGGTCCCAAGGGTATGGCTGTTCGCCATTTAAAGTGGTACGCGAGCTGGGTTTAGAACGTCGTGAGACAGTTCGGTCCCTATCTGCCGTGGGCGTTGGAAATTTGAGAAGAGTTGCTCCTAGTACGAGAGGACCGGAGTGAACGAACCTCTGGTGTTCGGGTTGTCACGCCAGTGGCATTGCCCGGTAGCTATGTTCGGACGGGATAACCGCTGAAAGCATCTAAGCGGGAAGCCTCCTTCAAGATTAGATTTCCCTGACTCCTTGAGAGTCCTAAAGGGCCGTGGAAGACTACCACGTTGATAGGCTGGGTGTGGAAGCGTTGTGAGGCGTTGAGCTAACCAGTACTAATTGCCCGTGCGGCTTGACCATACAACAGAGATGGTTACTAACGATTACTGATTGATCGAATGAGAGGTCAGTGGATTGTGAGCCGAGAGACGCAGAGATCGATTGATCGACTTGCGGTGTATTACTACAGAATGTTTCGCCGACTTATTTGGGGTTATCGCCGGTCCGTAGTGACCGAGGCAAACAAGCGATAACAGGCAGCGCAGGGCACTAAGCCCATAAGACCAGACCAACCCAAGCCAGTTTGCCTGACGACAATAGAGTTGTGGAACCACCTGATCCCTTGCCGAACTCAGAAGTGAAACGCAACATCGCCGATGGTAGTGTGGGGTTTCCCCATGTGAGAGTAGGTCATCGTCAGGCTTCTATCCCAAAAGCCCTGATCGCTAACGCGGTCAGGGCTTTTTCTTGTGCGTAAAAAAGGGCCTCCCATTTGGGTCGCCCTTTTTTGTTCTGGGTTGGCTAAATTGCTGCCACTACTTCGCAGCACAAGATTTTCCGTGCCAAACAAAAAAGCCCTGAGCGCGTTAGCGATCAGGGCTTTTTTGTTTGTTTGGTACCAGAGGCCGGACTCGAACCGGCACACCCGTTAAGGCGGGGGATTTTGAATCCCCTGTGTCTACCAATTTCACCACTCTGGCAGTATCGCGAGCACATTTTGAAGTGTGTTCGGAGAGGACGATGATTATAGCGATGGGCCAGTTGCGGTCAACCGGATTTGGCTGTGAGAGTGGTTTCCGTTACTCTTCGCGGCCGATGAATAACCACCTAGACTGAACTGATGCAACGCCAGGATTTCTATTTCGATTTACCGGAATCGCTGATTGCCAAAGCGCCTACCGAAGAGCGTCGGGGCAGCAGGTTGCTGTGCCTGGACGGCGTGAGTGGCGATTTGGCCCACCGCCAGTTCGCTGACCTGCCCGACCTCGTGGAACCAGGTGATCTGCTTGTATTCAATGATACGCGGGTGATCCCAGCGCGGCTTTTCGCGCAAAAGCCCAGCGGTGGAAAACTGGAGATATTGATCGAGCGGGTGCTGGATGAGTATCGCGCACTGGCGCATATCCGGTCGAGCAAGTCCCCCAAGCCCGGCACTGACATCCTGTTGGAAGATGGCACCGTATTGAAGATGGTTGCACGCCACGACGCCTTGTTTGAGCTGGAATTTCCTCAGGAAGGCGCGCTCGCAGTACTGGATCGCCTCGGGCATATGCCTTTGCCTCCATATATCGATCGCGCTGATACGGATAGCGACAAGGAGCGCTATCAGACGGTATATAGCCGCAACGCAGGAGCAGTTGCGGCTCCCACGGCGGGGCTGCATTTCGATGATGAGATGATTGCGTCACTCCGGGACAAAGGCGTTGATACGGCGTTTGTTACATTGCATGTGGGTGCCGGTACATTCCAGCCTGTCCGTGTGGATGACATCCATACCCACAAGATGCATACCGAAATCCTGAATGTGCCCGAGTCCGTGTGCCGCGCAGTCGCGGCGTGTAAAGACCGCGGGGGGCGGGTGATTGCCGTTGGCACAACCAGTGTCCGGGCTCTGGAAAGTGCGGCGGCGTCCGGTGAGCTGAAACCGACACAGGGCGAAACGGATATATTCATCTATCCCGGCTATTCCTTCAAAGTGGTAGACCGTCTGATTACCAACTTCCATTTGCCAGAATCCACGCTACTTATGTTGGTGAGTGCCTTTGCCGGGTATCGCAATACCATGCGGGCCTACGCGGCGGCCGTGGAAAACAAATACCGGTTCTTCAGCTATGGCGATGCCATGCTGATCGAACGGAATCCGGCGGTAGATCCTGCCGAGGTCGGTAGCAAGTAACTTATCATCTGCGTTAATAGCGCATGTAATGACACTGTACGAGGAGATCGCCTTGAGCCGCGCGTGTTTTATGAAGTTTGAATTGGACACTACGGACGGCAAAGCCCGCCGCGGGCGGCTGCATTTTCCTCGCGGCGTAGTGGAGACTCCGGCGTTCATGCCGGTAGGCACTTACGGTACCGTGAAAGGGATGCTGCCGCGGGATGTGGAGGAGATCGGTGCTCATATTATTCTGGGCAATACGTTCCACCTGATGCTGCGCCCGGGGACCGAGGTCATCAAGGAGCACGGAGACCTGCATGAATTTATGCAGTGGCAGGGCCCGATTCTCACGGACTCCGGTGGTTTTCAGGTGTTCAGTCTGGGCAAGATGCGCAAGATCAGTGAAGAGGGTGTTTCCTTCAAGTCTCCTGTCGATGGCAGCCCCGTATTCGTCGGGCCGGAAGAGTCCATGCAGGTGCAGCGAGATCTGGGCTCGGACGTGGTGATGATTTTTGACGAGTGTACGCCCTATCCGGCAACTCCGGACGAGGCGCGCAAGTCCATGGAACTGTCGCTGCGCTGGGCCAAGCGCTCCAAAGAAGCCCATGGAGACAGTCCTTCGGCTCTGTTTGGCATCGTGCAGGGGGGGATGTACCCGGAACTGAGGGATATCTCTCTGGCGGGGCTCACGGATATCGGCTTCGACGGGTATGCCATTGGCGGGCTGTCTGTGGGTGAGCCGAAAGAGGAGATGATCAAGGTGCTCGACCACCTTGCGCATCGGATGCCCGAGGATAAACCCCGCTACTTGATGGGAGTCGGTAAGCCCGAAGACCTGGTGGAAGGGGTCCGTCGCGGCGTGGATATGTTTGATTGTGTGATGCCCACACGGAATGCGCGTAATGGACACCTGTTCACGTTCGCTGGCGTGGTCAAAATCCGCAACGCCAAGCACCGTCATGACACCGGGCCGCTGGAGGAGGGGTGTGACTGCTATACCTGCGAAAACTTCTCCCGCAGTTACCTCCACCATCTGGACAAATGCGGTGAAATCCTCGGCTCCCAGTTGAACACGATCCACAACCTCCGCCACTACCAGCGGCTGATGCAGCAGTTGCGTGATGCCATTGAGGCCGGTGGGCTGGACGCGTATGTGGCGTCCTTCTATGAAGGTTTGGGGCGGGAGGTGCCACCCCTGGGGTAAACGGGGTTAGTGCTGATTTGTGCCACCTGTCTATCCCCGTATAATCAGCCCCCAAATTTGGATCCCTGTGCCCGCTGGCTTGTAATCACCCGGTCGCGTCCGCATATCGTCAGTTATCGAAAAAAATGTGCCCGTGGAGCGGGCCATTCCAACAATGAGAACAGCATGAATCGCTTCCCCCTCTGGAAATATCTCCTGATCCTGATCATTACCGGGTTGGGGCTGTTGTACGCAGCGCCGAATCTGTATCCCCCCGACCCCGCTGTACAGGTGTCCGGCCAGTCCAGCGCCCTGAAAATTGATCAAAATGTGCTCAGTGAAGTGCAAAAGGCACTGGACGACGCCGGTATCGCCTATTTTGGCGGTGAGGTGCAGGACAAGTCGGTGTTGATTCGTCTGAAGGCCATTGAAGAGCAGTTGCCGGCCAAGCGGGCTATCCAGGAGGCTCTTGGGCACAGTGACTATGTCGTGGCACTGAACCTCGCGCCCACGACACCGGAGTGGCTGCAGAGCATGGGGGCGAGCCCGATGAAGCTTGGCCTGGACCTCGCCGGCGGTGTGCACTTCCTGATGGAAGTGGATACAAACTCCATCGTGAAAACAAACATGGAAGGCTATGTCTCCGACGTGAAGTCCAAGCTGCGGGCCGCCAAGGCGCGCTATCGCGGTGTGGACCTCAAGGACGACCGTGAGATCGTTGCCAAATTCCGTGACGAGGAGCTTCGCAGCCTGGGTATGCGCACCCTGCGCAAAGAGTTTCCCACCCTGCAGCTCAATGAAGCGGGCAGTGGCAGCAATCTTGAGATTCGCGCGACCCTTGCCGAGCAGGAGATCAAGCAGCTGGAAGATTATGCGGTCACCCAGAACCTCACTACGCTGAGAAACCGGGTAAACGAGCTGGGGGTTGCGGAACCGATCGTGCAGCGCCAGGGGCGCAACCGTATTGTGGTCGAACTGCCGGGCGTCCAGGATACCGCTGAAGCAAAGCGTATTATCGGTAAAACGGCGAACCTTGAGTACCGCATGGAAGCCAAATCCGATGCGCTGGTGACCAGCAAAGAGTACTTCGAGTACCGGGATGAGCAGGAGCGCGCCGCTTACGGTGGTGCCTGGCTCGAGCGCAAGATCATCATCTCCGGTGAGCGCGTCACCGATGCCCGGGTCGGCTACGACGAGAGTGGTTTCCCCCAGGTGAATATCACCCTGGATTCCCGCGGCGGTGAAATGATGCACCGCGCGACCTGGAAGAATGTCGGGCGCCGCATGGGCACGCTGTTTGTAGAGAGTCGCTTCACTCCTGAAAAGCAGGTTGATGCCGAAGGGAACGAGGTAATTGTCCAGAAGCGTACCGATGACAAGAAGATCATCAGCCTTGCCACCGTGCAGAGCCCGCTCGGCCGGCAGTTCCGTACCACCGGGCTGGGTAGCCCCGCTGAGGCCCAGGAGCTGGCACTGCTGCTGCGCTCCGGCGCCCTGGCGGCACCCATGTATTTCGTGGAAGAGCGCGTAATTGGCCCGTCCCTCGGCGCGGACAATATCAAGGTCGGGGTTACCTCGGTTCAGATCGGCCTGCTCGCAGTGGTCATCTGTATGCTGGTTTTCTACCGGGTATTTGGCCTGGCTGCAAACATCGCACTGGCGGTCAACCTGATTCTGCTGGTAGCGGTGATGTCCATTCTCGGCGCAACCCTGACCCTGCCAGGTATTGCCGGTATGGTGCTGACCATCGGTATGGCGGTGGACGCCAACGTGCTGATTTTCTCGCGAATACGTGAGGAGCTGCGCAACGGGCTGCCGCCCCAGTCGGCGATCAACGCGGGTTTCGACAACGCTTACAGCGCGATCGTGGATGCAAATATCACTACCCTGATCGTGGCAGTAATCCTGTACGCGATTGGCTCCGGTCCGGTCCAGGGCTTTGCGGTGACACTGTCCATCGGCATTCTCACCTCCATGTTCAGTGCCATTATGGGTACGCGGGCATTGATCAACTTGTTCTACGGCGGCCGCCGTGTTCAGAAACTGTGGATTTAAGGGGACGGTGATGAGCAATACCAAAGAAGAAAACGGAAAAATCACCGAGTACATGGGCAAGCGCGTGTACGACTTCATGCGCTGGCGCAAACTGGCTGCCGCGGCATCCCTGATACTGGTGGTCGCTTCGATTGCGGCACTGGCCATCAATGGCCTGAAGCTGGGGCTGGACTTTACCGGCGGTACCCAGATTGAAGTGGGTTACCAGAATGCACCGAAAATTGAAGATGTTCGCAATCAGCTGACTGACGCCGGGTTCGAGGGCGCTGCTGTGGTGCGCTTTGGGTCCGATAGCGAAGTGTTGATCAAGCTGCCGCCGGAAGTCGCCGAAGAACAGACGCAGCAGAATGCGCGTGACGCCGAGGCGACCAATTCCATTGGTGACAAGGTGGTCGGTGTGCTACGTCAGCACAGCGACGGCCAGGTCGATCTGCGCCGGGTCGAAATGGTTGGTCCGCAGATTGGTGAAGAGCTGCGGGATGACGGCGGCCTCGGTATGCTGTTTGCGCTGGCCGTGGTGATGGCGTACGTGGCGTTGCGCTTCCAGTATAAATTTGCGGTTGGTGCCGTGGTGGCCCTGATCCACGACGTGATTATCGTGCTCGGCTTTTTCGCAATCTTGCGCCTGGACTTCGATCTCACCGTACTGGCGGCGGTGCTGGCGGTGATCGGTTACTCGATCAACGACACCATCGTGGTGTATGACCGGGTGCGGGAGAATTTCCGCAAGGTGCGTCAGGCGGATCCCGCCGAAGTGATCAACATTTCCATGAGTCAGACCCTGAGCCGGACGTTCATGACCTCGTTCACCACCTTGCTGGTGCTCTGGGCATTGCAGTTCTTTGGCGGCGAGCTGATCCACAACTTCTCGCTGGCGCTGATCGTCGGTGTGATCATCGGTACCTTCTCATCGGTGTACGTGGCAGCCAATATTCTGATGGCCATGAATACCACGAAAGAAGACCTGATGCCGCCTGTGAAAGAGGGTGCAGAACTGGATGAAATGCCCTGATTATAGGGACTCTGACAGGCATAAAAAAAGGCGGGTTCTACCCGCCTTTTTTGTGCCTTCAGGTCTCGCCTGAACGTGTAGCGCTCGTCTGCCCGCGTGGTGCCACAGCGGTTGGTGCCAAGTGGCTGGCGTCCCTGTGGGGGGCTGGATGCGACTTTTACGCGCGAGGCTTTTTCCCGAGGGTGATGTGCTTGGGGCCGGAAGTGTTGGTCTGGCCGCTGACGCCTTTAGGTACTTGCTCGATCTCTCCGCCATTGGCGAGGAAAGCCTGAATCTGGGCTTCGATTGCTTCGCGTGACTCGGTTGATACAGTTTCCTTCCCGCGTTTCGCGCTGGATGCTTTTTTAGCCACTATTCTGTCCACTTTTATGTATGAGCGGTACATATTACCGCAATTTGTGCAAAAAATCACCCGCCATCGAGTTCCTCTTTCAGGGGAGGGGGAAATCGACGGTTCCCGCGTCGCTATAGCGCTGGCGTGGGGTATTGCCAGAAACCAAAAAAGCCTGCAAATACAGGCTCTTAGGGCGAATTGACGGTGTTGCAAAGAGGGCGGTCTGGTCAAGTAAGGCCGCCGATGACAGGGGTTTCTCACCGTCTCCGAGGGGGATATGTTTCAGCTGACCAGTCGGTCCCGCCTAAGTTGCCGAGCCTGCTTCAGCCTGTGTCGAACCGTGCCTGCGCGCGGCGCCATGGATGCAACGTGTCCCGGGGCGGGTCTTGGCCTGTGCCGATCCGGTGTTACTGGCCAGGGCCTTTATTGCGCTTAACGCGCGCGTTGTTCTCGGTGAAATACTCCCCGAGGTATCGCGCGTAATTGATGCCCTCGGCACTGACAAAACTGCCACTGGCCTCCTCCCCGCCCGACCAGGTATGTCCCACGCCGTTTAGCCACAGCATGGAAACGCGTCCATCCTGCCACAGGGTTTCCGTTGCCGTGCGGCTACCTTCGCTGAGGGTATTGGTGTCGGGAAGCTGAGTTACGCCGTAAACCCCGGCCATCCCTTCGGCATTCTGGGTGTTGTAACAATCGTCCACGACGGTGTCGCTCGAACCGTGGGCGATGGAGGCGAGCTGGGTGTCGAAATGGCTCGCCTGGTCGCCAGCGTAACTTTTGCAGCGACTGGTGACATCGGCAATTTCACAGGAGCCAATAGCGCCACTGGCACTGGTGCCGATACTCGGGCCGGCACTGATGCCCATGCCGGCGAACACGTCGGGTGCGATACAGGCCGTGGTATTGGCGAACACCGCGCCGGACGACAGGCCGGCAATGTACACCTGGTCCGGGTCGATGTTGCGGTTGGCGTCGCCACTCATGGCGTTGGCCAGGTCAATCAGGTTTTTGTAGTCGCCGGAAGAGCGGGACTTGGCGCCCTGCCAGTAGGACCAGCAGCTGAAGCCTGCCTTGTTCATGGCATCCGGCACTGCGACCACCATGCCAAACTCTTCCGCAGCATCTTCCAGGTTGGCGGTCAAATAGGCATCGATGGACTGGGTGCAGCCGTGCAGAACCACCAGTAAGGATTGACCGCTACCGATGGGGGAGGTGCTGTCGGGTGTGTATACATGCACCTTGTTGAACCCGCCGATAGACTCATTCTGCTGCCAGCTGCCAGCTTGGGAGAGGCCGGCGCTCATGAAAATCGCCGCACCCAAGCTCGCGCCCAGGAGCTTGCGCTTTTGAGCCATGATCATGGTTTCCACCGTTATTTTTATCGAAAAGGCTGCAGCCTAGCGAGGAGGCTTTATCGTGGGTATGCGACCTAAGTATTAGGGGGGCGGCGGTAAAATTTCAGGTCAATGGGGCCCTTCAGCCTGCGGCGGGATCGTCGCCAGCAGACAGGTCTTGCTCTTCGGAGGCGGGCACCTGAAGAGGCCAGCCACCAAGGTCGCGCCAGCGATTGACGATACCGCAGAACAGCTCTGCGGTTTTCTCCGCGTCGTATTCCGCCGAGTGTGCGCTGCTGTTGTCGAACGTGATACCTGCGGTCTGGCAGGCCTTGGCGAGTACGGTCTGGCCGTAGGCCAGGCCCGCGAGCGTTGCGGTATCCATACAGGAAAAGGGGTGGAAGGGATTGCGCTTGAGTCCGCAGCGCTCCACCGCGGCATTGATAAAGCCGAGGTCGAAGTGGGCGTTGTGGGCCACCATGATTGCGCGTGTACAGCTGTGGGTTTTGATCGCGCTGCGGATCTTGCGGAACATTTCCGGGAGGGCGATTTCTTCGGGCCAGGCGTCGCGATCGGGAGACTCCAGGTCGACGCCGATAAAATCCAGCGCCGACTGCTCAATATTCGCACCCTCGAAGGGCTCGATATGAAAGCTGTGGGTCTCCTCCGCAAACAGGGTCCCGTCTTCATCCATATTCAGGATGACAGCGGACACCTCCAGCAGGGCGTCGGTACGGGCGTTGAAGCCGGCCGTTTCGAGGTCCAGTACCACGGGAAGAAAGCCGCGGAATCGCTGTGCCAAGAGACTTTTGGGGCCGGAGGGCTCTTCTGCTGGGGTCACGGAATATCCTGGTGTCTGCGTATCGGTCAATTAATTATCGGCGGTTAGCTGAGGCACTGCTTGTGCACACGGCACTCAGGCCAGGCGCCAGTTCAATGTTTCGCCTGCCGCAAGAGGGATCAGCGAGTCAGGCCCCATCTGCAGTCCGGAGGGGAGTGTCCAGGGTTCCCTCACCAGGGTGATGGTACCGGTGTTGCGGGGTAAACCGTAGAAGTCCGGACCAAACTCACTGGCGAAGCCCTCCAGGCGTTCCAACTTTCCTGCCTGCTCGAAGGCTTCCGCATAGAGTTCGATGGCGCTGAACGCGGTGTAGCAGCCGGCACAGCCGCACGCGGTTTCTTTCTTGCCCTGGGTGTGAGGTGCAGAATCCGTGCCGAGGAAAAACTTCGGACTGCCACTGGTCGCCGCCTCGATCAATGCCGACTGATGGTAACCGCGTTTTAGGATCGGCAGGCAGTAGAAGTGAGGGCGGATTCCACCCACCAGCATGTGATTGCGATTGTACAGCAGGTGGTGGGCAGTGATGGTTGCGGCGACACCGTCCCGCGCGTTGGCGACAAATTCCGCCGCATGCGCGGTAGTGATGTGCTCAAGCACGATCTTCAGGCTCGGGAAGTCACCGACTACGGGCCCCAGGATGTTCTCGATAAACACCCGCTCGCGGTCAAAGATATCAATATCGCTGGTGGTTACTTCCCCGTGCAGCAATAGCTTCATGCCGCAGGATTGCATGGCCTCCAGCGCGGGGTAGATATTGGTGATATCGGTAACACCGGAATCGGAGTTGGTCGTGGCGCCTGCCGGATACAGTTTGGCGGCGACCACGCCGGCCGCGTGGGCCTGCTGTACCACTTCGGGCGTGGTGTTGTCGGTCAGGTAAATCACCATCAGGGGGGTAAAGTCGCCATTCTCTGGCACTTCCGCCTCAATGCGCGCCTTGTAGGCGAGAGCGGCTTCGGCATTCACCACCGGTGGCACCAGGTTGGGCATGATGATGGCGCGCCGAAACTGCCTGGCGGCGTCGCCGACGGTGCGAGCAAGCGCTGCCCCGTCGCGTAAATGAATGTGCCAGTCGTCAGGTGCGCGCAGGGTAATTTGCTGCTTGGAGTCCACCGAATATCTCCTCCCGGATTGATCGCGGCGCCGATGCTACCCGAAGCGCCAATAAATTGCGAAAACTGCGGTGAGTGCCTCATTGTTCGCCGGATTGAATGTAAAGTAGACAGAGGCTGCTGTCTGCTTTTTGGGCAATTTTCCGACTCATTGTCTGGTGCTAGTCGTACGCGCTTCTAGGCGCTACAATCGCGCCCCGAAAAAAGCGGGCGATCCGCAATTCCTGGGCACAAATCCAAAATAACCCCCCCAGACCGAGACTTTTTACAGGTGCGCAGCCCCGCTACGGTGCTGGCGTCCCCGTATTGACGGCTTGCCCGAGCATACGGGCCCACTATACAGAGGATAGTAATGAGTAAGATCGATAAGGTGGTATTGGCGTATTCCGGTGGGCTCGATACTTCGGTGATCGTCCGCTGGCTCCAGGATACCTATGGTTGTGAGGTTGTTACCTTTACCGCCGATATCGGTCAGGGTGAGGAGGTGGAACCCGCGCGCGCCAAGGCGGAAGCCCTGGGTGTCAAAGAGATCTATATTGACGATCTGCGCGAAGAGTTCGTGCGCGACTTCGTGTTCCCGATGTTCCGCGCCAATACCATCTACGAAGGGGAGTACCTGCTGGGCACCTCCATCGCCCGTCCCCTGATTGCCAAGCGCCTGATCGAAATTGCCAACGAGACCGGCGCCGATGCCATCTCCCACGGCGCTACCGGTAAAGGTAACGACCAGGTGCGCTTTGAGCTGGGCGCCTATGCGCTGAAGCCCGGAATCCAGGTTATCGCGCCGTGGCGCGAGTGGGACCTGAATTCCCGCGAAAAGTTGATGGAGTACTGCGAGCAGCACAAGATCCCCGTGGACTTTTCCAACAAGAAGAAAAAGTCCCCTTACTCCATGGATGCCAACCTGCTGCACATCTCCTACGAGGGTGGCGTTCTTGAAGAGCCCTGGGCCGAGGCCGAAGAAGACATGTGGCGCTGGAGTGTCAGCCCAGAGGCCGCACCGGACAAACCCACCTACATCACCCTGCAGTATGAGAAAGGCGATCCGGTTGCCATCGATGGCGAGCGACTGAGCCCTGCGACCCTGCTGGAAAAACTCAACAAGCTGGGTGGTGCCAATGGTATCGGCCGCCTGGATATCGTAGAAAACCGCTATGTAGGCATGAAGTCCCGCGGCTGTTACGAAACGCCTGGTGGCACCATCCTGATGAAAGCGCACCGTGCGATCGAGTCCATCACCCTGGATCGCGAAGTGGCCCACCTGAAAGATGAGCTGATGCCGCGTTACGCAAAGCTCATTTACAACGGATACTGGTGGTCCCCGGAGCGTGAAATGCTGCAGGCGGCGATTGATCAGTCCCAATCTGTGGTAAACGGGGAAGTGCGCCTGAAGCTCTACAAAGGCAGCGTGTCCGCAGTGGGGCGTCGCTCTGAAGACAGCCTTTTTGATGAAAAAATCGCCACGTTTGAGGACGATGCCGGTGCCTACAATCAGAAGGACGCCGAAGGTTTCATCAAACTGAACGCCTTGCGTCTGCGGATTGCCGCGGGTAAAGGCCGAGACTTGATCTAAATCAGCCAGTAACGACGATAGAAGCGTTTAAATCGTCGTTTCTGTGCCCTCCCGGTCTAACGTGAAGGGTATAGCCGCTATTGTATTGGCGGGTTCTTCGCGCTTGACGGAAACGAATCTTAAAAAGCAACGGAAGTTACACAATGACGACAACGGTGGCAGAGGCCGGCAAGTTGCCGGACTATGACTACAACATCGTGCGCCAGTTCACCATCATGTCGGTGGTCTGGGGCATTGTTGGAATGGGCGTCGGCGTTCTGATCGCCGCACAGTTGGCCTGGCCGGCACTGAATGATCTCTGGCAGCCGTTTACGCATTTCGGGCGTCTGCGTCCACTGCATACCAATGCGGTGATTTTCGCTTTCGGCGGCAGTGTACTGTTCGCGACCTCCTATTATGTGGTCCAGCGCACCTGTCAGACGCGCCTGTGGGGTGGCTGGCTGATCCCGTTTACCTTCTGGGGCTGGCAGGTCGTCATCATTGCCGCGGCGATCACCCTGCCGCAGGGCCTTACCTCCAGTAAAGAGTACGCGGAGCTGGAGTGGCCGATTGATATCCTGATCGCGCTGGTCTGGATAGCCTACGCACTGGTGTTCTTTGGCACCATCGTCAAGCGCCGCACTTCGCACATTTATGTCGCCAACTGGTTCTTCGGCGCCTACATCATCACCATTGCGGTGCTGCATATCGTCAACAACCTGGCGATCCCGGTCAGTGCGTTCAAGTCCTACTCGGTGTACGCCGGGACCACGGATGCGATGATCCAGTGGTGGTATGGCCACAACGCGGTGGGCTTCTTCCTGACTGCGGCCTTCCTCGGCATCATGTACTACTTCGTGCCCAAGCAGGCAGGGCGTCCGGTGTATTCCTACCAGCTGTCCATCGTGCACTTCTGGGCACTGATCTCCATCTACGTCTGGGCCGGTGGCCACCACCTGCACTATTCCGCGCTGCCAGACTGGACCCAGAGCCTCGCGATGATCATGTCCATCATCCTGCTGGCGCCCTCCTGGGGCGGCATGATCAACGGCATCATGACCCTGTCCGGTGCCTGGCACAAACTGCGTACCGACCCGACCCTGCGCTTTCTGGTTGTGTCCCTGTCGTTCTACGGCATGTCCACCTTCGAAGGGCCGATGATGTCCATCAAGACGGTGAACGCGCTGTCGCACAACACCGACTGGACTGTGGGCCACGTGCATTCCGGTGCGCTGGGCTGGGTTGCGATGATCTCTATCGGCGCCCTCTACCACCTGGTGCCGGTTCTGTGGAACCGCAAGGAAATGTTCAGCGTGAAGCTGATCAATGCGCACTTCTGGCTGGCTACCATCGGCACGGTGCTGTACATCGCCTCCATGTGGGTGAATGGTATTACCCAGGGTCTCATGTGGCGCGCCTTTAACGCTGACGGCACTCTGACTTACAGCTTTGTGGAAAGTGTGATTGCCAGCCACCCGGGCTACGTTGTCCGCTGGATCGGTGGCGCTTTCTTCCTGATCGGTATGTTCCTGATGGCGTATAACGTGTTCCGCACTGTCACCGATGAGCCGACAGAGGGCGAAGTGCGCCACGACGAAAACCTGCCGATTGCGAAGAATGCTTAAGGGGAATCGATCGTGAAGAATCATGACATCGTAGAAAAGAACATCGGTTTGATGATCGTTCTGGTCGTTATCGCGATCAGCTTTGGCGCCCTGGTGGAAATCGTTCCCCAGTTTTTTGTCACGAACAATAAAGAGCCCATCGCCGGCCTCAAGCCGCTGGGCCCCGTCGAGCTGGAGGGGCGTGATATCTATATCCGTGAGGGCTGTCATGTGTGCCATACACAGATGGTGCGCCCACTGCGTGCGGAAGTAGAGCGTTACGGTCACTATTCCATGGCGCAGGAGCACGTTTACGAGCACCCGTTCCTGTGGGGCTCCAAGCGTACTGGCCCGGATCTGGCGCGTGTGGGCGGTCGTTACTCCGACGAGTGGCACCGGTCGCACCTTTACAATCCGCGAAACGTGGTGCCGGAATCCATCATGCCGTCATACCCCTGGCTGTTTGATAATGTGGTGAACGGTGAGCATACCGCGGCAAAAATGCGCGCAATGCGTGCCGTGGGTGTTCCCTATACCGACGAAGATATCGCTAACGCCAGCAAGCCGTTTATCGGTGGTCGTGTTACCGAGATTGATGCGCTGGTCGCTTATCTGCAGCAGCTGGGCACTCTTGTTCAGCAGAAACGTTAAGGGCAGGGCGCAGCTTGGATATCGACATTTTGCGGCAGATTGGCGTGGTGCTTGGCTCCATAGCCTTTCTGGCAATTTGCTGGTGGGCCTTCTCCCCCAAGCGCAAAAAGCGCTTCGAGGAAGACGCCAAATTGCCATTTGCCGACGAGCAAGAAACTTCTGACAAGGCCGCTCGTGAGAGCGAAACCAGTACCGGCGAAAAGGCCGGTGAGAAACAGGAACAGGGGCAGGACAAATGAGTACATTCTGGAGTGTTTGGGTAATTGTGCTCACCCTCGCCAATCTCGCATTGGTAACTTGGGTTCTTTTCGCCAACCGCAAAGTTGCGGTGGACGACCAGGAAGATCCGGAAAACCGCACTACCGGCCATATCTACGATGGCATTGAGGAGTACGACAACCCACTGCCCAAGTGGTGGTTCCTGTTGTTCGTACTGACACTGGTGTTTTCCGCCATTTATCTGGTGATTTACCCGGGCATGGGTAACTTCAAGGGCGTCGGTGGTTGGACGTCTGTTGGTGCATTGAAGGCCGACCAGGCCAAGGCGCAGGCGGAGTTCAAGGAAACCTTCGGGCAGTACGTGGACATGCCGATCCAGAATATTGCCGAGAGCCGCGAAGCGCTGAAAATGGGCGCGCGGATTTTCGCCAACAACTGCGCGGTGTGTCACGGTGCCGATGGCGGCGGCAACTACGGTTTCCCGAACCTGACCGACAGCGATTGGTTGTATGGCGGCACGCCGGAAAAAATCCTGGAAACGCTGCACAACGGCCGTCAGGGGTTGATGCCACCGCAAGGGCCGGTCATCGGAGAAGAAGGTGTTCGCAACACCGCGGAGTACGTTCTGAGTCTGAATGGGCTGGAGCACGATGCGGCGATGGCGGCCGAGGGGCAGAAAGTTTTCGGTACCGTTTGTATGGCGTGTCACGGAATGGATGCCAAGGGCAACCAGGCGCTGGGTGCGCCTAACCTTACCGACAACATCTGGCTCTACGGTGGAAACCGCGAGGAGATCCAGCACACCATCCGCGGTGGTCGTAGCAATAATATGCCGTCGCAGAAAGACAAACTGCGCGAAGACAAGATCCGTCTTGTCGCCGCCTATGTCTACAGTCTGTCTCGTCAGGAAGACGTGCAGCAATAATCGGGATTAGCGCAAGACTGATTGCGCTGATTCAGGAAATGGGTGGCGGTCTCGTGCCGCCACCCAGATCGCCGGGAAGGGCACCGCAGGGAAGAATAACAAGCCTCATTGCATGGTCACTGCAGTTACCGTCCCGAGCACGTTTTCGGGTAAGTGAGGTTTTGTGAGCGATAGAATTCCAACCCGTGAAGAGCAGGAAGGTGATGGCGAAGTTCGCTATCGCATGCTCTACGAGTCTGAAGACAAGGTTTATATCCGCCATATTCGGGGTGTCTATACCCGGATCCGGAAGTACACCGGCCTGCCGTTGTTGCTGGCATTTTTCTTTATCCCCTGGCTGAATATCGATGGCCACCAGGCGGTGCACTTCGACCTGCCCGCGCGCCAGTTTCATATCTTCTGGACAACCTTCGGTCCCCAGGATGGCTTTCTGCTTGCCTGGCTCCTGATCATAGCCGCGTTTGCGCTGTTTGCGATCACCACCTGGCTTGGGCGTGTCTGGTGTGGTTTCACCTGCCCGCAAACCGTCTGGACCCTGATGTTTATCTGGGCCGAGCGGGTATGCGAGGGCGACCGCAGCAAGCGTATGAAGCTCGACGCCGCGCCCTGGAGCGTTGAGAAAGTCGTGCGCAAAGGTGGTACCCACGCCATCTGGCTGATTATTTCCCTCGCAACCGCACTGGCGTTTGTTGGCTATTTTTACGGCATCCGCGACCTGGTGCTGGATCTTGCCACCTTTAGCGCGCACCCTCAGGGGGCTTTCTGGGTGGCATTTTTCACCTTTGCGACCTACATGAACGCTGGCTTCCTGCGCGAGCAGGTATGCAAGTACATGTGTCCATACGCGCGCTTCCAGTCGGTGATGTACGACAAGGACACCCTTGCGGTGTACTACGATGCGCGGCGGGGCGAGGCGCGTGGTCCACGCAAGAAAAATGTCGATTACAAGTCCCAGGGCATGGGTGACTGCATTGACTGTTACTGGTGTGTCCAGGTCTGCCCAGTGGATATCGATATCCGCGATGGCATGCAGTACGAGTGCATCAACTGCGGGCTGTGTGTGGACGCCTGCAACAGTGTGATGGACAAGATGGAGTACCCCCGCGGGCTGATTCGTTTTACGTCCGAGGACGAGCTGGAAACCGGTAAAACCCAGTTCGCGCGGCCGCGGTTGTTCGGTTACGCGGCGGTGCTGCTGCTGATGTTTGGCCTGTTTACGCAGCAGGTACTTACCCGTTCCCCGGTTCAGGTCGAAGTGCAGCGGGATCGCGGTGCGCGAATGTACCGGCTTTCCCAGGGCTTGGTGCAGAATGTGTATACGGTCAAAATCAACAACATGGACCAGAAGCCGCACCAGTTCAGCATCGCTATCGAGGGTAATCCGGATTACGACTATTCGCTGCGCATGCAGAGGGGCATCCAGTTGAGCCCCGGCGAGATATACTCCGTCCCCATTCGGGTGAGTGTGCCCAAAGCGCAGCTCAAGGATTACAAGCACGATATCGAGATTGTGATCCGGGCAAAGGACGCACCAGAACTTGAAGACCGTCACAAGACGGTGTTTATTGGCCCCAAATAGATGGTTGAACAGTCAGTGACACGCAGAGTTGAAAAGAAGGCGCCGGGCCCCTGGTATCGTGAACCCTGGTTCTGGATGGTGATGTCGCCACTGATACTGGTGGTGGTTGTCTCAATGACGATGGTTTCCATTGCCGTGCGTCACGGCGACGATGTGGTGAGTGATACCTACTACAAAGACAGCCGTATGTATCACTACAGCGCCGAGCAGGATCAGCGTGCCAGGGCGTTGAACCTGGCGGGAATGCTGCTGTTTTCTCCCCAGGACAAAACCATCTCGCTCGACCTGCGTGGCGACATAGAATTTCCCGAGAAGCTGCTGCTGACGCTGAGTCACCCGGTAGAGGCGGATATGGATGAGCACGTCGTGCTGGAGCAGATTTCCATTGGCCGGTATCGCGGTAACGTGGACGCGCCGTTGCAGCACCGCTGGTACCTCGAGGTGATGCCGGAACTCGATCCGGAAGAGTTTCGCAATGCGCCATGGCGTCTCAAAGGCGAGATCGATTTCAACCTAGGCAACGGAGTGCCCCTGAAGCCTATCGAGCCGTGAGGCCATGACAGACCCGCTCACCTCCGCACCACCAACCCGCGCTCCCGCCTGTTCAGTCAGCAGTGCCGCAGACTGCTTTCACTGCGGCCTGCCTGTCGCCGAGGGCAGCCAGTACTCGGTACTGATCGACGGCGTCCGGCAGCCCATGTGCTGCCCCGGGTGCGAAGCGGTGGCCGGCGCCATCGTCGCCGGAGGGCTGGACAATTTTTATCGCTTCCGTGAACAGAGCAGTGAACGCCCGGATTCGGGCGTGCAAAACAATCGCTGGAGCGCTTACGACCTGCCCGAAGTACAGGGTGAATTCGTGCGTGATTTCGAGGACGCGAAGGCGGGCGCGGAGTCGGGGGTACGGTTGCGGGTCGCGAGCCTTCTGGTCAGCGGCATAACCTGTGCCGCCTGTGTCTGGCTGATTGAAAAGCATCTGGCGCGTCTCGCCGGCGTGGAGCGGGTCTCTGTCAACGCCAGTACCCACCGGGCGCAGGTGGTTTTCGACCCGGAGCAGGTTCCCCTCAGTCTTCTGTTTTCCTCTCTGGCGTCCATTGGCTATCGCCCGGCGCCGGCTACTGCTGCCAACAGTGAGCGGCTAATCCAGCAGGAACGCCGCGCGGCGATGCGCCGCCTGGGTGTGGCCGGGCTCGGCACCATGCAGGTGATGATGTTTGCCATCGCCCTGTATTTCGGCGGCAGTAAAGGGATCGACAGCCAGTTCGAACAGTTTTTCCGTTGGGTATCACTGGTGGTGGCGACACCGGTGGTGTGTTACGCGGCGCAACCGTTCTTTGCCGCGGCCTGGCGCGCCCTGCGCAGTGGGCAACTGGTGATGGATGTCCCCGTTTCGCTCGCCATTGGCCTCGCCTATGGTGCCAGTGTTTACGCCACGGTATTTGAGACCGGAGAGGTCTACTTCGAATCGGTTTCCATGTTCACCTTTTTCCTGTTGCTTGGGCGTTCTGTGGAAATGCGTGCGCGCCACCGGGCCGGGTTGGCCAGTGGTGGACTGGCGCAGCTATTGCCGCTGGCGGCAACGCGCCTTAAGCAGGGAACGGACGCGCTCGAGTCCGTGCCGGTAACGGCATTGGCGGTGGGCGACCGAATACTGCTGCGTCCTGGGGATACCATTCCTGCAGACGGCGCCGTGATTGATGGCGCCAGTGGTGTGGATGAATCGATTCTTACTGGCGAATCCGCGCTGCAACAAAAGGAGCAGGGGAGCCCGGTGTTTGCCGGCAGCGTCAACGGTGACTCCTCACTTACCGTGCGCGTGATTGCGGCGGGCAGTAGCACCCGCTTGTCGGCGATCGAAAAGCTGGTAGAGCAGGCGCAGCTGGACAAACCGACCCAGGTGGCGCTGGCGGACCGGTTGGCAGGGCGGTTTATTGCCGCAGTGCTGTGTATCGCGGCGGCCGCTTTCGTATTCTGGTGGCAGCAGGCGCCGGAAAGGGCGTTCTGGGTGGCGCTGTCTGTGCTGGTGGTGACCTGTCCCTGTGCGTTGTCGCTGGCGACGCCCGCTGCACTGGCAGCGGCGACGCTGCGACTGCAACAGTTGGGCCTGTTGGTGGCGCGCGGGCACGTACTGGAAACCCTGCCGCGGCTGACGCGGGTGATCTTCGACAAGACCGGTACCCTGACAGAGGGCGAGCCCCGTCTGCGCGCCATTCACCGGCTGCGTGAGGACGTGGGCGAGGGCGAGGTGCGGGATATCGCTGCGGCCCTTGAAAGCCACAACAATCACCCGCTGGCCCGGGCATTCCGCGCCTGGTTCGGCAATCGCTCGGTACGGGATTTACGCTCGGTCACCGGGCGCGGCGTGGCCGGCACCTGCGGGGAAACCGCTTACCGTCTGGGACGGCCGGATTTTGTCTGCGAGCTGTCCACCGGTTCCGGGCAGTCAGCGCCGGCCTCCCTCCAGCCACCGCAGGTCTCTGGAGAAGAGGGACAGTGGTTATTGCTGGGGGACAGCGATGGCCCTGTCGCCTGGTTGTGCCTGGGTGACGAGATGCGGCAAAGCGCCGTGGAAGCCGTTGCTGGCCTGCGGCGACAGGGGTTGGAGGCAGAGCTTCTGAGCGGCGACCAGTCGGCGGAGGTTCCGCGTCTGGCGGCGGCCAGTGGCATCACCGAGTTTCACGGGGGGGCATCACCGGAGCAGAAGCTGTCCCGCCTGCGCACCCTGCAGTCCGGGGGGCAGCGGCTGCTGATGGTGGGCGACGGAATCAATGATGTTCCGGTGTTGTCGGGCGCGGATGTGTCGGTGGCCATGATGTCGGCGGCCGACCTGGCACAGTCCCGTGCAGACGCGATCTTGTTGCAGGGCGACCTGCGCGCCCTCCCCAGGGCCTTTGAATTGGCGCAAAAGTGCCGCACAATTATTCGCCAGAATCTGGCCTGGGCTGTTCTCTACAATGCGCTGGCGCTACCGCTGGCGTTTCTCGGCCTGGTGCCGCCCTGGGCGGCGGCCATTGGCATGTCGCTGAGTTCGCTACTGGTGGTGGTTAACGCCCTGCGCCTGTCTCGCTGGCAGCCGTCGATATAAACCGCCAGCGACTGAATATTCCGAAATAGGTTTTCTGAGGTAATAAGTGGACAGTATTTTTCTACTGGTTCCCATCGTCATTTTCTTTGTCGCCTGCGCGGTGAAGCTGTTCTTCTGGGCGGTGAATAGCGGCCAGTACGATGACCTCGAGACCGAGGGACGCCGAATCCTGTTCGATGAGGATGAGCCGCGGCGCCCCAAAGAAGGTGAGCAATCGCGGTGTTCTTCCGGTGAGGATGACGCCGGGGAGTCCCGCTAATGGCTGACTGGGGCACTTTGGGTGCGGCACTCGCCATCGGTTTTTTTGGCAGTAGCCATTGTATCGGCATGTGCGGCGGGATCTCTGGAGCCCTGGGGCTTGCGGTACCCGGCCAGAAGCCTGCGTGGCCGCGCCTGATCGGCTATTCCACTGGCCGCGTGGCCAGTTATGCCGTGATGGGATTGCTGGTGGGTTTTCTGGGGGCTTACCTGGCCACGGATATTGCCGCGGGCCTGGCGCCGCTGCGCGTGATTGCGGGCTTGATGCTGATCGCCATGGCCCTCTACCTGGCCGATTGGTGGCGTGGCCTGGTGTGGCTCGAGCGCGGTGGTGCTGTGTTGTGGAGAGGGCTGCAGCCCTTGTCGCGCAAACTGCTGCCGGTAAATTCGACCCCGCAGGCCATCGCCCTGGGCGCGCTGTGGGGGTGGCTGCCGTGTGGCCTGGTATACAGCGCGCTGGCATTCGCCCTCGCGCAGGGCAGTGGCCCGCAGGCAGCCCTCGCCATGCTCGCTTTTGGTCTCGGAACCGTACCCGCGGTACTGGCTACCGGAGCGGCTGCCGCTCGCCTGCGCACCCTGGTGCAGAAGCCCGGGGTTCGCCTTGGTATGGCGCTGCTGGTATGTGTTTTTGGCGTCTGGACCCTGTGGGGCGCGGCCGGGCACGGGGCGCACGGCTCGCATGCGAACCACAAGTCCGGGGGCGGAACTGGCGCGCATGAAGCACACCCTGCCGACCACTCTAGTCACATGCACGACGCCCGTCCCACCGATCACCCGGTGCCGAACTCTGCGATTGAGCCGTCACACAGTGAAGGCGGAGATTCCACCGCAGCTGAGGGTGGCTCCGGTGATGTGCAGGGTCATGACTCTCGCCATATGCAGCACTCCCAGCACGGAGACCGGCCGCCCGGCGAACAACAAAACAGCCATCACCAACACGCCCATCACCAGCATGGTTCCGAGTCTGGGGCAGAGCATGGTCACGAAGGTTCACCGGCAGTTGAGGAAACGGGCGCCGGGACTGAGGACTGATTCCCGTCGCCGGGTATTGTGCCTCGACGCATCGTGGCAGCCACGCATGGATAGGGGTAAACTGGCGCAATTCTGACCTCTGGTCTGACCACCTTGGTTGTGATTGAGTGGCGGCCGGCAAGTCGTGTTGTACCAGTTGGACTCAGTATGAAAAAAATAAAAAACAGATCGGCCGGTGCCAACCGGTCTACCGGCATGGCCCGAAACAAATCCGCCAATCGAGCGGCGGCTCAACCCGCAGCGGGCGTCAACTGTCCCGCGGCGCCCACGAGTGTCTGGATCAACCTGTTCGCCCTGGCCGTTTCCCTGGGGGCAGTGATCTGGCTGCGCGAGTATGGCCAGCACCTGGCGGTGAAAACACAGTCGCTTGTGGTGGTTGCGGTGGCGCTGGCGCTGCCAATCATCCTGCTCGAATGGCTGTTTCTCAAACCCTACCGCAACCCGTCCGCTGGGCTCGATTTCCGCCGGAAGAACCACAGCCTGCGCCGCACCGCGGTAAAACTGCTCGGCTTTTACCTGTCGGTAGGCACCGTGGCATTTGTGTACTGGCTGTTTCCGGAGTACCACGGTTCCTTCTACGACAACTACTTCTCGGTAGTGCGGGCAGTGCTGCCCTGGTGGATGCTGCTGGCAGTACCGTATTTTTACCTGCTCGATGGGGCCATGACAGAGCCCAAAGACAGCTACTGGCAGTTGGGCAGCTGGGTGCTGGGGCAGCGTAAGGGGGTGTCGGGCAAGGCGATAGGCCAGTTGTACCTGGGGTGGCTGGTGAAGCTTTTCTTCCTGCCACTGATGTTCGTCTATCTGGGCAACAACCTGAATACCCTACTGAACTTTGATCTTGAGCGTCTGTTTGGCAGTTTCAAGGCGGTGTTTGATTTCACGTTCAATTTTCTTTTTTACATCGACCTGCTGTTCGTCACGGTAGGGTATGTGTGCACCCTGCGCTTGTTTGACTCCCACATTCGCACGGCGGAGCCGAGCTTCCTCGGTTGGGGCGTGGCGCTGATCGGCTACCAGCCGTTCTGGAGCCTGTTCTCCGGTACCTATCTGAAATACGACGACGCGCCCGCCTGGGGCTACTGGTTCTGGGATACGCCGGCGATGTACGGCATCTGGGGTACCGGCATCCTGCTGCTGATCGCCATCTATGTGTGGGCGAGTATCCCGTTCGGTATCCGCTTCTCGAACCTCACGCACCGCGGAATTCTCACCAATGGCCCATACCGTTTCACCAAGCATCCGGCGTATATCAGCAAAAACATCTCCTGGTGGATGATTTCGATGCCGTTCATGGTCAGTGCCAGTGGCCCCGAGGCGTTGCGGCACTCGCTGTTGCTGCTGATGGTGAATTTCATCTATTTCATGCGTGCGCGTACGGAAGAGCGGCACCTTTCCTGGGACCCGACCTATGTAAGTTACGCACGGTATATCGAGCAACGTGGCACCTTTGCCTTCCTCGGGCGTTGGTTCCCGGTGCTGCGCTTTGGCCACGGGCGCCTGTTCAATCGTGGCGATGATGTCGCGCCGCCCGCACCATTGGTGTCTGGCGCTTCAACCGCACAACCGAATGCGACCGGTCCGGCCGGCGCCTGAGGTCGCTGAGTGATGGCCTGGGAGCAACTGCGATGCGGGACGGTTTAGTGAGCTCGGGCTCGATGGCGATGAAGCTGCGGCACTGGTGGCAGTTTACGGTTGCAGACCTGCGCGGGCCGCGAGGATTTCGCGGGACGCTGCTCGACCGGATCCCGGCCGGGGCGAAGCGGGTTGATCGCCGCTGGTGGATCTACGCCGCACTTTATCTATTGATCGCCGTGGGTATCTGGCTTCGGGTGGAGCATATTTTTTCCCACAACCCGATGGACCACATCTGGAGCGATCCGCAGCGCCACTGGGAGCAGGGCACGGAAACCCTGCGGCGCGACCCAATGACAATGACAGACCCGGTGATGTACCAGGTCTATATCGGTGTGCTCGCCAAGCTGACGCTGGGTGAGCCATTTCTCGTCGCGCTCTACACGGCACTTCTCGCCTGCCTGACGCCGTGGATCTGGTACCGGTTTGCACGGGAACTGATGCCGGGTCGCCTGCAGGCCACAGCGGTCTGGGCTGCGCTGTCGCTACTGCCTTCATGGATAGCGATCTACAGCTATTTCATGCAGGAGACGCTGTTGCTACCGTTGCTGGGAGCATCCCTTTATGCCAGCTGGCGATGTCGGCGCAAACAGACGCTGTCGAGCTTCCTGCTGATGGTGACGCTGTGGACATTCGCCGGGTTGACGCGTGGTATAGCGATTCCACTGGCGGCAGTAGTGACAACCTGGCTATGGCTGGTACAGCCACGCAAACTCGCCAAGGCAGGCTATAGCCTGGCATTGCTGGCGCTGCTGATGGGGCCGCTGGCCTACCGTAGCCACGCGGCCATGCATATGATCTCCCCCCACGGTATCGGACAGCTGGTAGCGCTGTACCTGCGTTCCGGCAAGCGGGAAATTCATGTTCACTACAGCCGCGAGGGGGCGCAGTGGAATTACTGGTTTGGCTCTCCGTCTACCGGTGAAAAACCGTTGGCGCCTCTCAGTGACTGGACCACTGAACGCGATGGCCAGGTACATGCACGTATCCATATCGAAAACGGCGCTGAGGACTGGGCCAAGGCGCTGGCGCGTTATCCGCTGACACTGGAGCGGTACCTCTCCCTGACCAGGGAAAACCTGATCTATCTTTTCTTCGGATCGTCCTGGCCTGACAACAACCGCGAGCGCCTGCTCGAAAAGATCAGTCACCACAGCCGCTGGTTGTGGGCGCCACTCACCCTGCTGTTGTTGATTGGTACCGCGCTGTACTGGCGCCGACTGCAGGGGGCGCGTCTGTTTGCGGTGGTGCTTGGCACCTGGGTGGTGGTGCAGGGAGTGCTTCCCATTGCCGTCAACGAAGGGCGCTATCGTAAACCGGCGGAGGGCATGCTGCTGGTGCAGGCACTGCTGGTCGCCGCCGCCGTGAGACGGCGCTCTGCTGCCAGCGGCAGGCGAGGTATGCGGGATAGTTTCGATGAGCCCGCCGATGCTCCTTTCGCCATACACACCCCAAATGGGCAGGCTGTGCCACCGGTTTTAACCCAAGTGGAAGTCAGCAGGGAGCAGCGGGAAAAAGACGATGCGCTTGCCTGAGCGAGTAAATAAACTGTTTTCCCGTGCTGCTCGCTTTGCCGCCGTGGGCGGTATCGCCACCGCGATACAGTATGTTTTTCTGGTCCTGTTGGTCGAAGTGGCCGGTACTTTCGAGATATTTGCCTCGGCCCTGTCGTTTACGTTGTCTGCGCTGGTTAATTACCTGCTGAATTATTACCTGACCTTTGGCGGCAGCGTGGCGCATCGCCAGTCACTGCCCAGGTTTACTGTCGTTGCCGTCGTCGGGCTCGCCATCAATACCCTGTGTTTTTCACTGGCTCTGACGTTGCTGCCCTACTTGTTGGCACAGGTGATTGCCACACTGGTCACGCTGGTCAGTAATTTTCTGCTGCATCAATTCTGGATATACCGGGAGCCCGAATGGAATCCTTGACGGAACAGGCCGTACCCACATTGGCGATCGTTGTTCCCTGTTACAACGAAGAAGATGTGATCGCCGATACCACCGCGGAACTGCTGGCAACCCTGGACGAGCTCGCAGCCCGAGACCGCATTGGGGCGGATTCGAAAATTTACTACGTCGACGATGGCAGCCGCGACGCCACCTGGCCGATGCTGCAAAAGCTGGCGAGCGATAACAAGCGCATCGTGGCGGTGGCACTTTCGTGCAACCGCGGGCACCAGAATGCGCTCTATGCGGGGCTTTCGCAGACGTCGGAAGACATGGTGGTGAGTATCGACGCGGACCTGCAGGATGGGCCGGACAATATTGCCGCCATGATTGATGCGTTTCGTGAGGGGCACGAGGTGGTGTTCGGGGTGCGTAAGAAGCGGGATACGGATACCTGGTTCAAGCGAATGACCGCCGAGGGGTACTATCGGCTCATGCAGGCCCTGGGGGTGGATCTGGTATTCAACCACGCGGACTTCCGCCTGATGTCGCGTCGCGCGGTGGATACCCTGCTGCAATACCCGGAGACCAACCTGTTTTTGCGCGGCATGGTGCGCGAACTGGGGTTCTCTTCAACTACGGTATGTTACGCGCGCCGTCCGCGACTGGCGGGGGAGAGCAAGTACCCGCTGCGGCGTATGTTGTCGCTGGCGTGGAAGGGTGTTACTGCCTTTTCTATTGCTCCGCTGCGGGCCATTACCCTGTTGGGACTCATCGCTGGCGGTATCGCACTGGGGCTGATTGTCTGGGTGTTGATCGTGAAGTTGCTGTCCAACAGCGTGGTGCCCGGCTGGGCATCGATCATGGTGCCGGTACTGTTTATTGGCAGTGTGCAGCTGTTGTGTCTTGGAGTGATTGGCGAATACCTCGGCAAGATCTACGAAGAGGTCAAGCGCCGCCCGCGTTTTCACTTGCGCGAGGTGGTTGGTGGTGAAGCGCGCGGACATGAAGACGCTCGCACGCACCATTCTCCACTTGAGATCTCAACCGTGCAGGTAAGGTCTCCGCGCGGCTGCGTCAAGGATTCGCTGGAGTAGTCGGCAGCGGGTAGCCGGCTTACGAATCTGGCAGTAACCGAAGGGAGAGGTCGATCGCCCGCAGGTGTTTGGTCAGGCTGCCGCTGGAAATGTAATCCACCGCCAGTCCGGAAAGCTGCTCCAGTCGCTCTTCGTTCACGCTGCCGGATATCTCGATTTTCGCACGGCCCTGGGCCAGCTTGAGCGCCTCCGCCGTCATCTTGTCGGTAAATTCATCCAGCATGATTACATCGGCGCCGGCATCCAGTGCCTGGGTCAGCTCATCGATACTTTCCACCTCAACCTCCACCAGGGCACCGGGTTTGATCTGCCGTGCCTGGCTAATGGCGCTTTCGATACCTCCGGCCGCGGCGATATGGTTTTCCTTGATCAGAAAGGCGTCGTAGAGGCCGATCCGGTGGTTGGAGCAGCCACCACAGAGCACCGCGTATTTCTGTGCAGTGCGCAGGCCGGGGATGGTTTTACGGGTATCCAGGATCTTGATGTCGGAATTTTTGGCCAGTGCGGCGTAGCTGGCGGCTGTGGTGGCGGTACCCGATAGCGTCTGAACGAAATTCAGCGCGCAGCGCTCGCCGGTAAGGATGGTCCTCGCATTGCCGGACAGTTCAAACAGAGTGCTGTCTGCACGCACGTGTTCGCCGTCTTCAACCTGCCACGTCACCTTCATGGCTGGATCCAGCTGACGAAACACTTCTTCCACCCAGGCCTTGCCGCAGAATACGCAATCTTCCCGGGTGATGACCCTGGCCCTGGCCTCGCGCTCGGGTGGGATCAGCTGCGCAGTAATATCGCCGTCGCCAACATCTTCGGCCAGTGCCTCGCGCACGGCGCGCTTTATATCCTGTAGCAGGTTGGGGATGTTGGCTGTGGACGGCTTCATCGGGGAACCTCGGTGGTGGTGTTGCGCCCGGGTCCTGAGCGCCGCTTCTGGGGTGCGAATACTAGCAAAATGTAGCGCGGTGTCAGCAAGCTTGCCGAGCTGATCGGGCAGGGGCGGCACTTTCGGAGGCTCGTATCACCGGGCAAAACGGCGCTGGCCTTACCTGGCGCCGATTGATGAACGAACTGCCTGTGACGATCGTCGCAAATATATCTGCGCCACTCACGATACGGTTGTGCTATTGGATCGGGAGTCCGTAGAATCTACCGTCGACCAATATCGATCGGTTCGTGTACGGCTTTCCCGGTGGCGCATTGCCCGGGAGTCAGGTTTACCCCGCGTACCAGAACAACAAATAACAGGGTTCGCAAATGGTTTCCCAGGGCCATTTGCGGTTGCATCACCCGGCAGCCCACTTGCATCCGCAATGACAAGGCTGCCGGACAAGGCTATATGGCAATGAAAGACTCCGATAATGTGGTATCCCTGCAGGGTGTGTACAAGGAGCGGAGGGAAGCAAAGCGCGCTTCCAGCCTGCCGGCATCCGTCACCGCGGTAAGAGATAAGGCGCAGGCACTGCTCGCAGAGCAGGCCAAACTGCTATTCGCCAAGGTGGATGACTCACTGTTTGCGATGGCCGAGAAGGCGCATGGCCAGGACGAGCAGGATGGCCTGTTTCAGGCGCTGCGCTTGTTGCGTGTAGAACGACGCAAGGTTGTCGAGCGGTTCGCTGACAATATCGGCCAGGCCTTTCATGTGCGCGAAACTTCCGCTGACGAAAAGGATGATCCTTATTCGGCGGACAACCTGTCGCTGGTGCACAACGACGATCTGGAGCAGCTGGTGGCCGTGGACACCATGGTCGCGAGTGCGAAGCGGGACTTCGCCGAGCCCCTGACCGAAATCTCCCTGCGCCTGAATACCCTGCTTTCGGTAAAAATTTACGACAAGAACAACCCCGTCGGTCCGGATGCCATCTGCGATGCCTTCGTGGAAGCCTGCCGTCCGCTGGAAATGCACGTTCGTGCGCGCCTCACCTTGCTGAAAAAGTTCGAGCAGCATGTCATGGCGAACCTGGGCAATGTTTATGACCATTGCAACGATCTTTTGGTTGAGCATGGAGTTCTGCCATCGCTGAAGCAGCAACGTCGTGCGGCGCGCCAGCAGCGTCCGGTTCCCCAGGGGCCGACTCCGCAAAGCCCCGGCGCGCAGGGTGGCCAGCCTTCAGGCTCCACGCAGGCTACCTATTCCTCCGCTGGTTCCACTCCTGCGAGTGGGCACGGACTGGTACCACTCGGCTCGGGTGTGGCCCCCATGCCGGCACATGACCTGCTTTCCCACCTTGGAGCGCTGCAGAGCCACCTTCCGAATAGCTACGAAGGTGGTGAGATTCAACTGTTGAATATCAACAGCCTTCTGCAGCAGCGCCTGGTGGACGTGCGTCAGTCTGCATCGCTGACAAAGATGGACAGTGACATCATCAAACTGGTGGAAATGCTGTTCTCCTTTATTCTCGAAGACCGCAACCTCGCTGAGCCAATCAAAACCCAACTTGGCCGCCTGCAGTTGCCGCTGTTGAAGGTGGCTATCGCAGACAAGTCGTTTTTCAGCAAGGGCGGGCATCCGGCGCGTAAATTGCTGAATGAACTGGCGGATGCCGCTACCGGTTGGCAGGCCAAAGACCGCTATGAATCAGATCCGCTGTTCAAGAAAACCAGCGAAGTGGTCGCCAGAGTCCTGTCTGAGTTCGACCAGGACATCAATATATTCTCGACGCTGCTCGAATCATTCCGTGAATTTATTCTGCGTGAACGCAAGCGTGCGGAAAAACTGGAGCGGCGGATTGTTGATGAGGCCGACGGTAAAGCGAAAACCCAGGCGGCAAGAGCCCGGGTGGCTGCGGTTATGGACGCTCTGATGGCGGAGCGCGATCTCCCCCCGGTTGTGTCTGAATGGCTGGAGAAAGTCTGGTCCAATATGCTGTTCCTGACCTGTATCAAGGAAGGAACGGATAGCGAAAGCTGGAGTCGCGACGTGCGCACTGCGCGGGACCTGGTGTGGAGTGTGCATGCGCCCATGCCGGATAGCCGTAAGCAATTGCTGGGCCTGTTGCCGACCCTGCAGGAGCGACTGAAGGCGGGCGTCGAGGCTGTCTCGCTCAATACGTTTGACGCGCGACGCATGTTCACTGGCCTGAAAGAGGTGTACCGGGAGCGATTTGCGCTGGCGCAGCGCATTACCGAGGAGCGCAGTCGCAAGGCGCGCGATGAAGTGCGCGAAGAAGTCCGGAGTAAACAGGCCGAGGCGGTCACTTCGCAGGTGGAACGCCCCGCTGCCGAGCGTGCAATTCCTGAGGATACAGCTGCAGAGCAGGTCCAGCGTGCGGAGCCGGTGGTTGAACTGCCCCAGATGGAAGAGCTGGAGCAGGTGGTTGCTGAGGCTGAACTTGCGGTGGAGGCCTCCGGTGACGTGGAAGCGCTGCCCGAAAATGACTTGCACTGGCAGCAGACCTTCCGCCTTGCCCAGGGCAGCTGGTTTGAACTCAAGCGTGGTGACGAGGAGCAGTTCCGCTGTCGTCTCGCTGCAGTTATCAAGGATATCGACCAGTTCATTTTCGTGAACCGTAACGGTGCCAAAGTAGCGGAGTTTACCCGCATCGAGCTCGCGCATGCGCTGCGCAATGCGCAGTTGATGCCGCTGGACGATGGCATGTTGTTCGAGCGTGCGCTGCAGTCGGTTATCGGCACGGTGCGCAAGTCGCGTGGCGAAATGAGCTAGCGCCGCCGTTGGGTGCGGTTCTGCCATTCGCGCAGAACCTGCCCACTGAAGTTTTGCCGGCAAAAACGTGATTTTGTCAGCTAAATCCCTCTTTCGGCGGTAAATTAACCTTGCCGCCGACTGTTCCCCGCAGACGCCCACCTACCTGTCCCGCCCTACCTGACATTTCGTTAAATTCCTACTTTTTTTCAGCGCGATTGGCCCTATTTGGCACTTGCGTGTCGCATTTATTTGCAGGATATTGAGTAATAGTTCTAATTTTTTGCGGTAACCGAGGTGATTGACTCGCTAGTTGTTCTTTTTTTGAGCGAATCGATGCGGTAACGGGTAGCAAGGCAAGGTTCCTGAAGCCGTGCAACACAATTGACTGTGCCAATCTGTTTCTGGTCGCCCCCGTTTTGGATTTCGTGGGCGCCGGCGCAGGCAATCCCGTAGGGCGTACTCTCTGAATCGATGCCAGGAGGGCAAAGAGCAGTGAACAAGGACGATATGGATCAGAATAAAAACGAATTATTTGTTATTACTGGCGGTGCTTCGAATGGGAAAACGCGTGAGTCGGCTTCTCGCCCCGGAGCCTCAAGGCAACTATCCAAAACCGTGAATCTTGTAAATCAGAAAGCAATCCAGTGGCTGCAGTCGCGGGCGGAAGAGGTATTTGCTCAGGTCGACGATTCCCTGTTCACAATGGCCGAAAAGGCGCACCAACAGGAAGAGCAGGATAGGCTATTTCATGCCATCCGCGCCCTGCGGGTGGAGCTCGGTGATCTCGTCGACGGTTTTTGTGATGGTGTGGAAGAGCGCTTCCGCGAACCGCGCAATGATCATCCGGATGAAGAGGGACTGGTCAGTGAAGCTTCCCTGAAGAGCCTTTCACTGTTGAATGATGAGGACCTGGAGCAGCAGGTCGCCATTCGCACCATGATTTCCAACGTCAAGCGTGACCATGCCGAGTCCATCGCCGCGCTGTCGCTGCGCCTGGATACTCTGCTCCCCTGCAAAGTCTACGATGACAACCTGCCCCTGGGTCCCGCCGCGATTTGTGCGGCCTTCGCCGATGCGCTTGAAGACGTAGACATTGCGCTTCACGCCCGCATGACGGTGTTCAAGAAATTTGAACTGCACCTGGTGAACAGGCTGGGTGAACTGTATGACAGCTGTAATGGATTGCTGATCGAGCAGGGTGTTTTGCCCACCATCGAAGACCCGCTTCGCCATCGCAACCGCCCTGGCAGGCGCCCGTCGCGACAGGCTAGCCCCGGCTGGCAAGGCGAAGGCGCGCAGGCGCAGATGTCCCCAGATGGAGATGGCCAGGCTTTTCAGGCTCCCGGTGTCGCGGGAAACCCTGGGGGCGGCTACGGCACCGCTGCTATGGCTGGCGCGGGCACAGGAGGAATGGCGTCCAACGGTAATTTCGCTCCAGGGCTGATGCCCGTCGGTTCCGGCGCAGCACCGATGGCGACGCCGGCTCTGTTTCAGCAGCTGGGGCAGTTCCAGATGTCATTGCCGGTGCAATCTGCGCCGGCGGGACAGCTGATCAATGTAACCGAACTGCTGCAAGAGCACCTGAAAGCCAGCAACCAGAGCGCCTCGCTGCACGAGCTGGACAGCGAAGTAATCCGCCTGGTGGATATGCTGTTTTCCTTCATGCTGGAAGATCGCAACCTGGCGGAGCCCATCAAGGCCCAGCTGATCCGCCTGCAGCTGCCCATGCTCAAGCTGGCCGTTGCCGACAAGGCATTTTTCAGCAAAGGCGGGCATCCCGCGCGGCGATTGCTGAACGAGATGGCCGACGCGGCCATCGGCTGGCAGCCGGGCGAAAACTACCTGAATGATCCGCTGTACCGGGAAGTCAGCGCCATCGTGGATGGTGTGCTGGCAGAATATGACGACGATGATCAGGTGTTCGCCCGCCTGCTGGAGTCCTTCCGGGAGTTTTCAGTACGCGAGCGTAAGCGCGCGGCAGTGATGGAGCGGCGCACGATTGACGAGGCCCAGGGTGCGGCCAGGGTCGAAGCGGCCAAGGCCCGGGTGGCTGCCGTATTCGATGCCCTGACTGCAGAGCGCAAATTGCCGAAGATCGTGCATGAATGGCTGACTCGGGTGTGGAGCAGCATACTCTTCCGCACATGCCTCAAAGAGGGCACCGGCAGTGGCCTGTGGCGTCAGAATGTGCTCACCGCCAGGGACCTGATCTGGAGTGTTGTGGCACCGATGCCAGAGAGCAGTGTCAAGATGCGCCACCTGCTGCCGGATCTCAGAAAGCGCCTGCAGGAGGGAGCGCAATCCCTCGCCTTGAGCGCCGGGGATCAACAGCGTCTTCTGGGCGGATTGGATGTCTTGTATCGCGAGCGCCAGAAGCTCAGTGAGCGCGTCGAATCCGAGCGGGAGCGCCGCACCCGGGAGCGATTGGTGCAGGAACTGCGGCGGGAGGCGGACAATGTTGTGTCCATCCCGGTCGCCGAAGGTATGGAGCTGGAAGTGCTGGACGAGGAGCCCGGCGCGCCAGTGGATGAGGTCCGCGACCTTCCCGCCAACGTGAAGGCGCTGCCCGAAGTGGACGAAATCCAGGAGGTGGTTGCCAAGGCTGCAGTGGGTGACACCGCGAGCGCGAAGGCGGTGCCGCAGGACGACGACCACTGGCAACAGACCTACCATCTTAAAGACAGCTGGTTTTTGTTGCGCCACCCGGAAAAACTCCCGATGCGATGCCGCTTGGCAGCTATCATCAAGGACCTCGACCAGTTCATGTTTGTGAACCGCCAGGGCGCCAAGGTGGGTGTATACT
Organism: Microbulbifer hydrolyticus; assembly: GCF_009931115.1. Taxonomy (NCBI): domain Bacteria; kingdom Pseudomonadati; phylum Pseudomonadota; class Gammaproteobacteria; order Cellvibrionales; family Microbulbiferaceae; genus Microbulbifer; species Microbulbifer hydrolyticus. Next base: position 1,410,227 of record NZ_CP047491.1, read on the forward strand.
CACGCCAGGAACTGGCCCAGGCACTGCGCAACGAGGAGATGATGCCTCTGGAGCAGGGGCCACTGTTTGAGCGGGCTCTGGAGTATGTGGTCGGTAACTGCGGTGAGAGCAAAATCGCAATCAGCGTCTGAGTCCGTACGGAACAGCCATAGCGTCAGATGAAAAGCCGGGGGAATCCCGGCTTTTCCGTATCTGCCTTTTGCGTAAATGGTGTCGGGCGTGGTGGAATACCCATTATTGGACGCGGCTATTGGCAGTTACTTCTTCGCTTCCATAAAATACCGGTCTGCTCAATTCCTTTGGGGTCGCGTTTGTGAAATATCAGGTTCAATCAGGGTGGCTGTCCGGCGTGCGCCGGGTGCCCAGTCCGCATTGCAACAGTCGTCCCGACGATGCGGATGTGGATCTGTTGGTGATTCACAGTATCAGCCTGCCGCCGGGGCAGTATGGCGGCTCCTACATCGACGAGTTTTTTCTCGGGCACCTGGATATCGATGCCCACCCTTATTTTTCTGAAATCGGTACCCTGCAGGTTTCCGCTCATTTTTTGATCGATCGAAATGGTCGGGTCACGCAGTATGTCCCGATCAACGAGCGTGCCTGGCATGCGGGGCAGTCGGCATTCTGCGGGCGCGAGAACTGCAATGATTTCTCCATCGGTATTGAACTTGAAGGGCTGGACACAGACACCTATACCCCGGCCCAGTATCAATCCCTGGCCGAGGTAACGGTCGCTATCATGGAAGCTTACCCCTCGATCGATCGTTCACGCATCGCTGCACATTCCGATATTGCGCCCGGCAGAAAGCTGGATCCCGGGCCCGGGTTTGACTGGGATTTGTATTTTGAGGAGCTGGACCGGGTAAAGGGGGAGTCCCGCGAAGCCTGAAGGCACCTGTTACGGCTATCGATCGGTGGGGTTGGTTAACAACTCCGCAATAATAAATTGAAAACAAATTGGGGGGCGCTATGGCGCTTTTGATTGTGCTGTTGGCATTGGCGCTGGTGCAGGTATGGGGTTCGGGCGGCCCGCTGCACCGGGATGGCTGGTTTGTCCGCTGGATGGGCTTTATCTATAGCCGCGGGCTGGTTCAGGGAAAGCCGGGTATCGGTTTTGGGCTAGTGGTACTGCTGCCGGTGATGGGAGCGGCTATTTTACTGGCGATTGCAGACGCTGCGCTTGGTTGGTTGGGCGTGTTACTGGTGAGCGTGCCGGTGCTGCTATACAGCTTTGGGCGGGGTAACTTTAATGATTCCCTGGCAGGCTACCTGCGTGCCTGGTATCAGGGAAATCTGGACGACGCGAAAAAAGCCGCAGAGCCATTGCTGGAGCCCGCCGATATCGAGCGTGCACAGAGTATTTCGGATGGCCAGGCATTGCACGGGCTGGTTTTCAAAGCTGCGGCCTACCGCGCTTTTGAGCGGTTGTTTGCCGTTCTTTTCTGGTTTTTGCTGTTGGGCATTCCGGGCGCGATGCTGTACCGGCTCAGCCACCTGGCAAAAACGGCGCTCAGCACTGAAGCGCTCTCTCTGGAAGCCACCACGACGCCGGGCAGCGATGGCGACCGTGCCCTGGCGACGCGCTGGCTGTGGCTGATTGAGTGGCTGCCGGTGCGGGCGATTGGGTTTACCCTGGCGATAGTGGGTAATTTTGCCGGATGCTATCGGGCCTGGCGCGATCACCTGACGTGTAAGGATAGTGGTACCGAGGAGGTGCTGGAGTACTACCTCGAGGGGGCTCTGGGCGGTATCGACAGCAGTGAATGCAGCGCCGGTGTGGCGGTGAGCGAAGGGCAGCGCCTGTGTGGTGCGGAAATTGAGGGTATGCAGGCATTGCTGTCGCGCGCACTGCTGATGTGGGTGACACTTATGGCCCTTTACGGTCTCTTTGCCAGCTAATCTGGATACGGTATATCCGGGTTCAACTCCTTTCTTTTCAATGATACTCGCGCCAAGGCGGTGGTTGTGTGAAAGACGCCAGCTTCGACACTTCATTTAGCAGGTTGGACCTGCCCTCGGCCGCCGATGTGTTTGCGGCTGCCGAGCGTATCTCGGGCCGTATACATCGCACACCGCTGATGACCTCGTCCGGTCTTAACCAGCTGCTGGGCGCTGACCTGTATTTCAAGTGTGAACATCTGCAAAAGGTCGGGGCTTTCAAGGCGCGGGGGGCTGCCAATGCGGTACTGCAGTTACCCGCCGGCACTGACCTGGTGGCGACACATTCCTCCGGCAACCACGGTGCCGCACTGGCGTGGGCCGCCGCCGAGCAAGGGCTGCGCTGCAAGGTGGTGATGCCGGAGAATGCGCCGCAGGTCAAGAAGTCCGCAGTCGCGGCCTATGGTGCAGAAATCGTATTCTGTGAGCCGACGCTACAGGCCCGGGAGTCCACTCTGGAGGCGCTGGTGCAGACTTCCGGTGCCCACGTTGTTCCGCCATTTGACGATGCGCGGATTATTGCCGGGCAGGGCACCGTAGTCCCGGAAATTGTTGCGCAGTGCCGGGAGCGGGGCTTTGCGCCGGACCTCATTGTTGCTCCGGTAGGCGGCGGTGGTCTTCTTGCCGGGGTTGGGCTGGCGGTCTCTGCGCTCGCTCCCGATATGAAAGTGTTGGGGGCGGAGCCTGCTGGGGCCGACGATGCACAGCGTTCGTTTCGCAGTGGAGTCCGTGTTACCGAGCAGGTGCCGAACACGATTGCGGATGGCTTGCGGACAACACTGGGGGAGAGAAACTTCCTGCTGATCCGCGACCATGTGAATGACGTGGTGACGGTTACCGAGGACGCGATTCGCCAGGCGCTGGAATACCTGTGGCAACGAACCAAGCAGTTCGTTGAGCCGTCTGCAGCCGTTGGGCTGGCGGCGGTGATGGCGCACCCGGCCCGGTTTCGCAACAAGCGGGTTGTCGTGGTGCTGACCGGAGGGAATATGGATATTGGGGCCGCAGCGAAACTTGTCGCCGGTAGCCTATAGAGTGTCGAGCGGCGTTTGAGCCCGCGGGAAACCAAAGAACAGGAAATGGGAGTGATGAACAGGGACATGGCGCGGAACAGGATGTACAGCGAGGTTGCAGGTGCGGTCAGGCGGCCTGCTACACTGTTGGCTGCACTCTGGGTGTCGATCGTTTTGACGATGATTTCCACAGTGGCTGCCCCAAATGCGCGTGCAGAAACCTTCCAGTTGGCGTCCAACACGCTGGAGGACGGTGGCCGCATGGCCAGGGCGCAGTTGTTCTACGGGTTCGGCTGCAGTGGCGAAAACATTTCCCCCGAGCTCCACTGGCAGGGGGCACCGCAAGGTACCCGTAGCTTTGCGGTCGTGATGCATGATCCGGATGCCCCCACGGGCAGTGGTTGGTGGCACTGGGTTGTCTTCAATATTCCCGCGGACGTGACGTCCCTTCCCGAGGGTGCGGGTGACCCCAAGTCGGGCCTGATCCCTGAGGCAATACAGAGCCGCACCGATTTTGGGAGCCCCGGGTACGGAGGTGCCTGTCCCCCAGAGGGACATGGCGATCACCGCTATCAATTCCGGGTATATGCACTCAAAGTGGACCAGTTGAAGCTGGATCAAGCTACGCCAGCGGCCATGGTGGCGTATCAAATTAATGCCAATAAACTGGCGGAAGCACAGCTGGAAGTGAAATACGGTCGTTAACCCCGGGTTCTCCCGGGATTGACTCCAGGCAAGCCAATAAAAGGAAGCAAAGCCTGCCCATGCAAGAGCAAAAGCAAAAGGTGACTTGGGGAGAAGCGCTCAAGGTTTACTCCCGGCCGAAAGTGCTGGCGATGTTTTTTCTGGGTTTTTCCGCCGGTTTGCCATTTCTGTTGGTATTTTCGACATTGGCCGCGTGGCTCACCGATTATGGTGTGAGCCGGACCACAATCGGTTTCTTTGCCCTGGTTGGCCTTACTTATTCAATCAAGTTTGCCTGGGCGCCGGTTATCGACCACCTGCGTATTCCGTTCTTTACCGGCAAGCTGGGAAAACGCCGCAGCTGGCTGCTTTTGTCGCAACTGGGAATTGCCCTTTGTCTGCTTTCTCTTGCCAATCTGAATCCACAGCTTGCCCTGACGAAAATTGCCCTGATATCCGTGGCGGTTGCCTTTTGCGCCGCGTCTCAGGATGTCGTGGTTGATGCGTTTCGGATTGAATCCGCCAGTGAAGAGCTCCAAGGCGCCATGGCTGCCAATTATGTATTCGGGTACCGGGTGGCGTTGCTGGTAGCCGGTGGGGGGGCATTGTACATTGCCGACATCGCGGACTGGTCGACCTCGTACCTCAGTATGGCGGCGCTGATGGGGGTGGGTATTATCACCACTCTACTGGTTGCCGAACCGGATCATGCCAAGGCAGCAGAGTTGGCCAAGCCGTTTGAACGTGCCTGGATAGAGCGCATCTGGGGTTCCGGTGAGCACAGTGGCCTCAAAGAGTGGTTTGTAAAAGCGGTCGTCTGCCCAGTCATTGATTTCTTCAAACGCAATGGTCGCTTCGCACTGATCCTGTTGTTGCTGATCGGTATTTATCGCATCAGTGACCTTGCCATGGGCGTAATGGCTAACCCGTTTTACCTGGATCTGGGCTTTTCGAAAACAGACATTTTTCAGATCGTTAAGGTCTTTGGTTTCTTCTTTTCAATTCTCGGGGCTTACCTCGGTGGGTTGCTCGTCGTTCACTACGGTATTTTGCGCCCGTTGATCCTCGGTGCAGTGATGGTTGCGGCGACCAATCTTCTATTTGCATATATGGCCCAGATCGGGCCGGAAAAGAACTGGCTGGCTATCGTGATCAGCGCCGATAACATCAGCGCCGGAATTTCCAATACGGTGTTCATCGCCTACCTGTCGAGCCTGGTCAATCAGGAATACACGGCTACCCAATATGCGCTGTTCAGCTCTCTGATGACACTGCCAGGCAAGTTTATCAGTGCGTTCTCCGGGATCGTGGTGGATACACAGGGGTACTCCATGTTTTTCACCTATGCCGCGGTTCTCGGGATACCGGCGATCCTGTTGGCGGTGTATGTCTGGTGGCGAGATCGCCGCACGACAGCGGAAGGTGAACCGACGACCAGTTAGTAGCACCGCGTCACGGCTGCCAGCGAAATCGTTCCAGGTCGACCTTGCCGCGCACCAGAGTTATCCCCTCGTCCTCCAGTCTGCGTTTCTGTCTCTGGTATCCCGGTTCCGGGATAGAAATCCTCCCCTGCGCATTGACGACCCGGTGCCAGGGAAGCTTGGTGTCTTTGGGGAGCTTCCTCAGGGTCTGGCCAACCAGTCTCGCCGCCCGAGGTAGCCCCGCCAGTTCTGCCAGTCCGCCGTAGGTAACGACTCGTCCCGGTGGGACGTGGGCAAGTGCAAGGCAGATGCGACTTGTGGCATCATGCCCCTCTATTTTTTCATGCTGTAGATGACTCAATTGTAAATCCGGTCTCGCCATGCTTTTTGGTTTATGGGTCGGTTTTCAGTAATAAATCCAGGCTATCGAAAGGTTGTTTCGTGCTTTCTGCTGTACCCAGTACTTTTTCTTTCCGTATTCTCTCGAGTTGGCGCGCTGCGCCCAGGTTCATTGGCGGCCTGGTCGCCGCGGCTCTCGCTGTATCCGCGTCCTATGCCGGCGCCGGTGTATTGAGCCTTACCAACGGTGACCGTATATACGGGGAACTGGTGGTTGTTGAACGGGACAATGTAATCTGGAAGTCAGAAACCTTCGGAGATATTACCGTAGCCAAAGAGAAAATCCTCTCACTGGAGACTGATAAGGACCTGAAGATCGCCGGCCGGGATGAACCCTGCGCGCTTGCGGGTCACCGCCGCCAGCAGTGGGAGCTGTACTGTGACGAAGGCTCCGGTTGGGTGATGGACTTTCCGGCGATTGATCGTGCAGAGCCTTACATCAACTTCGTCGGTAACCCGGTCATCTTCCGCGGCAATGTCGCGGCCTCTGGTGTTTTTGAAGAGGGCAACCGCGAGCGTGAAGACTGGGATATCAACACCAACTTCGACGTGCGCCACGGTGACTTCCACCATCTGATCGGCACCCAGTACCAGAACCAGAACAGTACCGAAGTGGACGATCTGGAAAAATACCGGCTGAGCTACGACCTGCGCTGGATTTTTGCCGAGAAGTGGTTTGCCGCCGGCAACAGCTCTTTGTTGCACGAAGAGGCGCGCAATCTTGATCTCGGCTCCACCGTCGGTCTCGGCCTCGGTTACCTGTTTTTTGATACCGATAAATCAGCCTTTTCCATCCAGGGCGGTGTGAGTAGCCTGAAAGAAGATTATATTGACCCGAGCCTGAGCGAAGATCCCAGCAAGCGCTACGCTGCGGGCCGGACGGCGTGGGACTTCCGGTATAAGTTCAATCTTGGGCCAGAGGTTTATTACAACCAGGAACTGCTGCAATCCCTGGATCGCAGTGAGGACTACCAGAGCAATGCGGAAATTGGTGTTCGCACACCGCTGGTAAAAGGCGTCCTTATGGAAGTCAAATACGCGTGGCAGTACGACAACACGCCGTCTCTGGACAGCGAAAAAGAAGACACCAAACTGACCATCGGCGTTGGTTACTCCTGGTAGCACACAGCCGGTTTTCACCTGACAGATTAAATTTTTGAGGTATTCATGCAGGTTACAGACAGCGTTATCGCGATCACGGGTGCCGGCCAGGGTTTGGGCCGGAGCATGGCCGAGTATCTTGCCGGGCGCGGTGCGCGTCTCGCGCTGATCGATGTCAATCAGGAGCTGCTCGACCAAAGCGTCGCGGCCTGTAGTGGCCTAGGTGCGGAAGCACGCAGCTATGTGATCAATGTTGCCGACGAGGAAGCGGTTGATAACGGCTTTGCCCAGATCGTCGCCGACTTTGGCGGGCTGGATGTACTGGTCAATAACGCCGGCATCATGCGCGATGGCATGTTGCTCAAAGTCAAAGACGGCAAGGTTGCCGAGCGTATGTCGCTGGCCCAGTGGCAATCGGTGATCGACGTAAACCTGACGGGCGTGTTCCTGTGCACGCGAGCCGCCGCTGCCGCCATGGCGGAAAAAGGCACTGGTGGCGTGATCGTCAATATCTCCAGCGTCTCCCGTGCCGGCAATATGGGGCAGACCAACTATTCGGCGTCGAAAGCCGGTGTGGCCACCATGACCGTTACCTGGGCGCGGGAATTGGCACGTTATGGTATCCGGGTCGCGGCCATTGCGCCGGGCTTTATTGGTACCGACATGGTGGCGCAGATGCGCCCGGAAATTCTCGAAGGGCTGGTGAAGCAGGTCCCGCTGCGCCGTATCGGCGAGCCGGACGAGATTGCCAGCACCGTTGCTTTCATTATCGACAACGACTATCTCACGGGGCGGGTAGTGGAAATCGACGGCGGCGCGCGCATGTAGGCCGATCAGGTCCGGCGATCATTGAAAAGGCGAGCCCACGGGCTCGCCTTTTACGTTTCTGGTCGCTGAATCTGTCCGTCCGCTATCAATTCGCCGGGTGCGCTCTCATACTACGCGCTCCACACCGCCCTCCAGCTTCCTCGAGAATATCCACTGCCAGAGCTGGATATGCCGTGCGCGGAAAGCGCCGGCGCAAGACAGCAGGTAGTATCGCCACATGCGATAAAACTGCCGGTCAAACTTTTCCGCAAACCTGTCCCAGTGGTTTTCAAAGTTCCGGTGCCACGCCATGAGTGTCTTGTCGTAGTCGCAGCCGAAATTATGCAGATCTTCCTCGATTAACAGCTGTTCCGCGCTGTCGCAGATCTGACCGGTCGAGGGCAGCTCACCGTTGGGGAAAATGTATTTTTCGATCCAGGCATCGGTGGTTGAGCGGCGTTGGTTCTTGCCGATGGTATGTAGTAGCAGACGCCCATTGTCCTTCAGGCATCGCCGGGCTACCTGCATGAACGTGCGGTGATTCTTGCGGCCAACGTGTTCGAACATACCGACGCTGGCGATACGGTCGAAGGGCTCGTCGAGCGAGCGGTAATCCCTAAGGTGCACGGTAATCGGCAGTTGAGCATAGCGCTCCTCGATATAACGGCACTGCTCACGGGAAACACTTACACCCACGCACTCCACCCCATAATGCTCTGCGGCATAGCTCACCAGGCTGCCCCAGCCACAGCCGATATCCAGTAAGCGCATGCCGGGCTTGAGGTCCAGTTTGCGACAAATCAGGTCCAGCTTGGCAGCCTGAGCCTGTTCCAGGTCCTTCGCCTCTCGCCAGTAACCACAACTGTATGTCATGCGACTGTCGAGCATGCATTGATAGAAATCGTTGCCGAGGTCGTAATGTCGCTCCGCCACCTGAAATGCCCGGCTGCGGCTCTGCAGGTTGACCAGATACGATCGGGCGATACGCCAGAGGTTACGGAGTGGCTGGATTCTGGTGTGCAGGTCCGCGCGAAGGAGATGGAAGAAAAACTGGTCCAGCGCCGGCACTGACCAGTCACCGCGCATGTAGGTCTCGCCGAGGCCGAGGCTGCCCCTGGCGACGATTTCATCGAGCGCACGATTGCGGTGTAGCTGCATGTCCCACGGGCGACTGCCATTGATACGCACATCGGCGGTGGCGAGAAGGTCATCGAGAAAATGCCGCGAACGGGCAATGCTGGCGGTATGCGGCGAACTGCTGTTGCTGTCCATATTGGGCTCCCGGGTAGCTGACGCCGATTTGCGCGTCACATTGGAGAGTGGCTACACTGCGAACCTGAATCCTGCCTGCGGCGGTTGCCGCTTCAGGTCTTTCAACAACTGCTTTATAAGCATTGTTTTGTACAACATCGTCAGTAATCATAATGGAAAAGATCAGTTTTGCCCGAGTGGTGGGTGACATTGGCTGATCCCAACTGCGGAGCCTCCCATGCGCCCATTGCTCATCCTGTTCATCGTCATGCCGATTCTGGAGATGTGGGTTCTGATCAGTGTCGGGCAGCAGATTGGCGCGCTCCCCACGATAGGCCTGGTATTGCTGACCGCCGTTGTTGGCCTCGCGTTGTTGCGCCGGCAGGGGATTTCCACCGTCATGCGTGCGCAACAGAAGATGCAGGCCGGGGAAATGCCCGCGCGGGAAATGGCCGAGGGTATCTTTCTTGCGGTAGGTGGAGCGCTACTGCTGACCCCGGGCTTTGTCACCGACGCCATCGGCTTCGCGTGCCTGATTCCGGGGCTGCGGCAGCTGATCCTCGGCAAGCTGCTGAGCCGGGTCGTGGTGATCCAGACCTCGAGCTACGGTCGGTATACCGGGGCTGGCCAGCATCCGGGGCAGGGGCCCCAGCCGGATCGCCAGCCCGGCGCACACGATGTGATCGAAGGGGATTACGAGCGTGAAGACCGCAAAGACCGTGACTGAGCTCCATGCAGCTGTATAAAAAACAGCCGCGTCTGCCGGTGCCCATTCCTCGCCACCGGCTTCCATCAATCTCACTCCAATCTCCCTTCACTTTTTTCACCTCCCGCTGTTGAAATCCATATTCGCGCCCTCAGATAGGGTTCACATCTGGTTTTTGCCCAGCTTCCTTACGGGGATGCGGGCAGGCTCCCGGGCCACAAGGGCCCAAGCCACTTGTTATTGCAACCCTAAATAACTCAATGGAGAGCAAATCCATGAAAATTCGTCCTTTACACGACCGCGTCGTAGTACGCCGTAAGGAAGAAGAAGCGAAATCCGCTGGCGGTATCGTGCTGCCGGGCGCTGCGAAAGAAAAGCCGAATCAGGGCGAAGTGGTTGCCGTTGGCGAAGGCAAATTGCTGGATAACGGCGATGTGCGCGCACTGTCTGTCAAAGTCGGTGACACCGTGGTATTCGGCCGTTATGCCGACAGCAACACCCTCAAGATGGACGGCGAAGAGCTGATCATCATGAGCGAAGGCGACATCTACGGTGTACTGGAGGGCTAAGGCCCCGGTACAGGACAACCACGAGCAGAATTGAGGAATAAAAGACCATGGCTGCAAAAGACGTTAAATTTGGTGACGACGCTCGCCAGAAAATGCTGAACGGCGTAAACATCCTGGCCGACGCAGTAAAAACCACCCTGGGCCCCAAAGGCCGTAACGTGGTACTGGACAAGTCCTTTGGCGCACCGACCGTCACCAAAGACGGGGTATCTGTCGCCAAAGAGATCGAACTGAAAGACAAGTTCGAAAACATGGGTGCCCAGATGGTGAAAGAGGTTGCCTCCAAGGCTTCCGACACCGCAGGTGACGGCACCACCACTGCGACCGTACTGGCCCAGGCCATCGTGACCGAAGGCCTCAAGTCCGTAGCGGCTGGCTTCAACCCGATGGACCTCAAGCGCGGCATCGACAAAGCGGTTACTGCTGCCGTTGCACACATCGCCAGTCTGGCGACCCCCTGTGCCGACAGCAAGTCTATCGCCCAGGTAGGCACCATCTCTGCGAACAGCGACGAGCACGTTGGCACCATCATCGCCGAAGCGATGGAGAAGGTGGGCAAAGAAGGTGTGATCACCGTTGAAGAAGGCCAGTCCCTGGAAAATGAACTGGACGTTGTAGAAGGTATGCAGTTCGACCGCGGCTACCTGTCTCCGTACTTCATCACCAACCAGGAAAACATGACTGCGGAGCTGGACAGCCCGTTCATCCTGCTGGTTGATAAAAAGATCTCCAACATTCGCGATCTGCTGCCGCTGCTGGAGCAGGTAGCCAAGGCTTCCAAGCCGCTGCTGATTGTCGCCGAAGACGTGGAAGGCGAAGCGCTGGCCACTCTGGTTGTAAACAGCATGCGCGGAATCGTGAAAGTAGCTGCGGTGAAGGCTCCCGGCTTCGGCGACCGTCGTAAAGCCATGCTGCAGGACATTGCCATCCTGACCGGCGGCACCGTGATTTCCGAAGAAGTTGGCCTGGAACTGGAAGCTACCACCCTGGAACACCTGGGCACCGCCAAGCGCGTGACCCTGTCCAAAGAAAACACCGTGATCGTTGATGGCGCTGGTGATGTCGGCGACATCGAAGCGCGTGTTAAGCAGATCCGTGCCCAGATCGAAGAATCTTCTTCCGACTACGATAAAGAGAAACTGCAAGAGCGCGTAGCCAAGCTGGCTGGTGGTGTTGCGGTAATCAAAGTTGGCGCTGCCACCGAAGTCGAAATGAAAGAAAAGAAAGCCCGCGTAGAAGACGCCCTGCATGCTACCCGTGCTGCAGTAGAAGAAGGCGTGGTTCCTGGCGGTGGTACCGCGCTGGTTCGTGCTACCCAGGCGATCTCCGTCACTGGCGACAACGAAGACCAGAACCACGGTATTGCCGCTGCATTGCGTGCGATGGAAATGCCGCTGCGTCAGATCGTTACCAATGCCGGTGACGAAGCTTCCGTTGTTGTAGACAAAGTGAAGCAGGGTAAAGGCAACTTCGGTTACAACGCTGGTACAGGTGAATACGGCGATATGCTGGAAATGGGTATCCTCGACCCCGCCAAAGTAACCCGCTCTGCACTGCAGGCGGCCGCCTCTATCGCTGGCCTGATGATCACCACCGAAGCCATGGTTGCAGACATTCCGGAAGACAAGCCGGCTGCACCTGACATGGGTGGCATGGGCGGAATGGGTGGCATGGGCGGCATGATGTAAGCCGGCCTACCAGCCAATCCAATAAAAAACCCCGCTTCGGCGGGGTTTTTTTATGTCTTGCCAGCTATCACCAGCTATCAAATATACAGGCAGCTAAGACGCGATCCGATAAACCGGTGTGGACTCTCTTATGCTATTGCCAGGATCAAGAGTATCCATAGGGCTGAGTACGCCCTTACTTCCCCGGTTTACCACATGGGTATAGATTTCTGTGATGCTAATATCTGAATGCCCCAATAATTCTTGAATGGTCCGAAGGTCGTATCCTGACTCCAGCAAATGGGTGGCAAAGCTATGCCGAAAAGCATGGGCCCGTGCGGGCTTGTGAATACCTGCAGCCTTCACAGCACGCCGAATCTGCTTTGCCAGAGCGGTTGGATGTAGATGATGCCGCCGGACCACTCCCGTGCGCGGGCAAGGGCCAACCTGGGAAGCGGGGAACAAGTACTGCCACGCTAGCTCCTTTGCGGCATTTGGGAACTTGCGCGCTAGCGCATCAGGGAGGTAAACCTCGCCAACGCCATCTGCCACGTCCTGCTCATGAAGAATACGCACACGCTCGATTTGCCGCCGTATATCCGGAACGAGGCCCTGTGGCAAAATCGTTGTGCGATCTTTGTTTCCTTTACCTGCTCGAACAAAAATATTATTGCTGTCGAAGTCCAGGTCCTTGACTCGCAAAGACAACAGTTCCGCCGAACGAAGCCCTCCACCGTAAAGTAACTGCACGCGTAACCGTGCGGCACCGGACAAGTGGCAAAGAATAGATGCAATTTCTGCACGGCTATATACAACTGGTAATCGTCGTGGCCGCCTCGCCTGGGTAAAAGACAGTCCGCTTAAGTCCTTATTTAGGAAGCGCGTAAACAGATAAACCAGAGCATTAAGCACAATGCGCTGTGTCCCCACCGAGCAATCACGAACCTCAGAGAGGTGCGTTAAAAAGTGCTCGACCTCTGGTGCCCCCATCTCCTGAGGATGTCGCTTCTGATGGAAAAGAATAAAACGCTTAATCCAATGGATGTAAGTTCGCTCAGTCGTATAAGCCAGCCCCGCATCTCGCATGTGTAACCGGAGCTTGTCTAAAAAACGAACGGGTCGTGTGGGAATCCTTTGCCTGATATTGTCCATTTTGCAACCAGCTTAACTGTTTTTATATACAGTAGTGGTCTGTATTTAATGAGTCAATACCGGATTCAGAAGCCTATGGCTTGTGTGCACGGAATAAAGTAGTCTAAGTTATTGATTCTAAAAGGCTTGGAAAAATAACTCAGAGCTAAAAAAATATCGAAAACAAAAGCCATAGGCTTTTTTTACTCGAGAACGTATTTTTTCGAATTACGTAAGCGTTTGATATCTATAGGATTTCTAGATGGCAAGGTTTTTGGCGCCAGTGTACACAAGCCCCGAACAATAGAAGCCTATGGCGTGTGAATAAAACTGTTAGGCGGAAAAATGTGCTTAGCAATGTACCTTTTTACAAATAGCTTACTTCCAGAGTCCAAGTGGAGCGAAGCCTACCCAAAAATGTGGCTGCAGAGAGTTGAGTTACAAAAAGACAAAGCTGTACTTCGCTGGCCTCACGGTCAAAATCACGCTTATTATGTCGGTGGGTATGAGGGATGCGGATGCGGTTGGCGAGCTATTTCTTACTGTGATGAGCCGGAAGAGATTGTACTTAAGAAAAAAGATCGCGAATCACTTCTCTTGTTGATTAAAGAGTTAGATCTTGAATCAACTTGGTTGGTTGTATGTTGGGAGGGGGACCAAGGTGAGCCCTTAGATGGTGTGGAATTGATAAGCATGGCTAATATTTCGGATGCCGAGTTTGAATTCCAAGAGTTACACCGCTATGAAATCGCCTAACAATCAGCGGCAGAGCGACAGCCAACGCTACGCACCTTTTGTGTTACTCGCTGTCGCTCAAACATTAACACAAAAAGTGCTCCGCGCTGGCTGCGCCTGCGCTGGGCGTTATATGAGTACGGATAGATGAAGATACTCAACCGATGTGTAAAAGACTTGACAATGGAAAATCCAAAGCAAGCTGTCTTGCTTCAAGCTGTTTGCTTTATTGGTTTCTGCACAGTAGTTCACTTTTTACTGTCAGTTCTGAATGACCATGACCCTAGTATAATTTTAATTGGAATCTATATTGTTGGGTCATTCTTAGCTGCTGCGCTTAAGGTTTTAATGGACCGGAGCGCCGTTGAATCCGGAGAAAACCCATTCATATAACAATGCCAGGCAGTATGCTACGGGCCTTCGGCCCTTCGCGGGACAGCTTACCTTGTGCACGTTTTGCGCGGGTCGCTGCGCTCCCATTTTTGCGCAAAACGTGCACAAGGTAAGCTGCCCCTGCTGGCGGCGTTAGGCATACGTGAGACTCATGAGATATCTCCTGTTTCTGTATTTTCTATTTTTTGGTACTCCAGTTATAGCTTGTATCGCCGATCCAAGCTCAACGATAGCTGTGGAGCCAAAACGATTCTTAGAAAAGTATGAAATCGTATTTTTCGGAAAAATTGTTTCTTTTGAAGAGGTGGGAGAAAATCATCAAATAATTACATTCGAGGTGCAAAAATCATTTAAAGGCCCTTCTGAAGACTATTTCATGGTGGAAAATAAAATTACTAGTACATGCTCAGACTGGATTGATGAAAATATCAGTCATTATTATGTATTTGGAAACGATTCGGGTTCTCCTAAAGTTATCCAAATCTCGGATTTTGCGTCATTTGTTCCAGCGCCAATGGCCAAAGAATATGGCATGGAGTTGCGGTGAAATGCCTAACAAGGCCGGGCAGTTTGCTCCGGGCCTTCGGCCCTCCGCGGGACAGCTTACCTTGTGCACGTTTTGCGCAGATCGCTGCGCTCCCATTTTTGCGCAAAACGCGCACAAGGTAAGCTGCCCCTGCCGGCGGCGTTATGAGCTAATCGAGCATGCTTAGAAGAAAATGCCCCAATTGCTCTAAGGAATCACTGAAAGTGCCGGTGTTGAGCAACAATTATATTTGCGCGGAGTGTGTATCAATATTCCATCAGCCATGGTGGGCAAACATGCTGGAGGCAGTGGTCGCTTCAACGCTTGGCACAGCTGCATTTCTTTACCTGTTGTTTAACTTTAGCTGGATAGGGCTTGCGGCTGTATTCTTAGCGTTGCCGCTTGTAGTGGATCAGCTTTTTAGGAGATTTGGCCCCATCAAATTGGGTGGAGTAAGAGGTGTGCTCCGTAAGCGCTCATAACAAGGCCGGGCAATTTGCTCCGGGCCTGCGGCCCTCCGCGGGACAGCTTACCTTGTGCACGTTTTGCGCAGGTCGCTGCGCTCCCATTTTTGCGCAAAACGCGCACAAGGTAAGCTGCCCCTGCCGGCGGCGTTAATGGTCGTCTGCACGTAAACCTTCACAAGGAAATTCTATGATTAATAGGTGCCCGGATAACTGTAATGGAGGAAAATCCGATCGCCAAAATGAGGTGACGGCGGCTCAAATTACGAAATTTCAGAGTCAGCTCAGTTGGAAATATCAAAATCTCCAGGCAAAGCCTACAGGTGTAATTACTGTGGTTGTGTATATCTAAGTGAAATTTCTGGTAAGAAAAAATTAGGCGACTTAGATGGCGGAGTCACAGGTATGGGATGGGTTTCAACCAATTACCCGTAGTTTGTGCCTCGGCAACCATTAACAAACGCAGGCAGGTTGCTCCGGCCCTCCGGGCCTCCGCGGGACGCCCAACGCTATGCACATTTTGTGCGGGTCGCTGCGCTCCCAGTTTCGCACAAAATGTGCATAGCATTGGTCTCCCCTGCTGCGGGCGTTAAGCTACGATGAAAAAAATACTACAAGCATTAATTTGTACATCAATAATATTGTTCTTCGGTTGCGCAGAGGACTTAGTGATTGAAGTTGAGCCACGCTATGGTTTCACTTTTGCTCCAGCAACTCACCTTACGGAAAATGACGAAATTTCAATCGAAATTTTAAGGCTTGGCAAGGAAGAAAGGCTCCGGTTCCATAAATGCGGTCCAGATTGTAATACGGCTGTTGAAGTTTCATCAGTTGGTGTAGAAAGCGTAAAAGGGAGCAATATAGTAACTTTTCATGCAAATGAAAATGGTAAATACTATTTCTGGTTAAACAATACCAAAGCCAAAGAACAGAAATCAGCTGTGAAAGTTAAGCGTGTAAAAAATACTTTAAAAGGCGCATTTCTCGAATTTGAATCAGGCTCGGAGATATTCATAATCCGAGGCAAAGCTTAACAAACGCAAGCAGGATGCTCCGGCCCTTCGGGCCTCCGCGGGACGCCCAACGCTATGCACATTTTGTGCGCGTCGCTGCGCTCCTAATTTCGCACAAAACGTGCACAGCATTGGTCGCCCCTGTTGCGGGCGTTATGCCATGAAGCCATGAAAGTAGAAAATATTGATCATCTAAATATTTCCGGGCCAGAGAATCTCATTGAGGAGGTCCGGGAATTTTACGAAGAGATTTTGGGCCTTAAAGTAGGTAAGCGACCCAGCTTCAGGCGCGCGGGGTATTGGCTTTATGCTTCAGAAAAAGCAATCATTCACTTAACTGTGTCTGAAGTTGATAGATCTGGCTCAAATACCTATTTAGATCACTTCGCATTCCGAGTATCTGGGCTTCCTTCGGCCAAAAAATGGTTAGATGAAAAAGGTATTGAATACAAGCAATCGATAGTCCCTGAAATGGATCAAGTGCAACTTTTTCTTTCAGATCCCGCTGGTAACGGGGTAGAGCTTAACTTCGTAGGGGAGCCCGCGGCATAACAAACAGCGGCAGAGCGACAGCCAACGCTACGCACTTTTTGTGTTACTCGCTGGCGCTCAAACATTAACACAAAAAGCGCTCCGCGCTGGCTGCGCCTGCGCTGGGCGTTAAATCTCTATGAATAAATTTGAAGAATTCGTTCCAGAGCTATCCAAGTGGAATAGTGGGGATGGCATTTCTCTGGGAAACTGGATTACTTGCATAGGTAGGTATGATCATTTTCTCGGTTACTTGGAACTTGTCTGGCCAAGATTTATCGTCGAGGATGATACTGTATTTGTTGATAGCCTTTGGGATAAATCAAGGTTTGAATATCTTGCTTTAAATCGTCCCAAAAAGTCTGACATTCAAAAATGCCTTAATATAATTGACATAGCAGGCCTCTTCTTAAACGCAAAAGAGGAAGTGACAGATGAATTTCTATTGTATTTGGCGTGTGCAGTGAGACAAGCTTGGGAGGCGAAATTAAAGAGCGATTTCCCGAACAGGAATTTTCAAGTGGTTATGGAGAACTTCCTCGAAGACCCAGATGATAGTGAGCTAAACGTATATTTCTATGAAGCCGAGATTTAACAAAGCCAGGCAGCGTGCTTCGGGCCTTCGGCCCTCCGCGGGACAGCTTACCTTGTGCACATTTCGCGCAGGTCGCTACGCTCCCATTTTCGCGCAAAACGCGCACAAGGCAATCTGCCCCTGCTGGCGGCGTTATGTGCAGGAAATCCGAGAATGAATAGGGTCATTTTTTTCGTCCTCATTTTGATGTCATTTGGTGTGAATGCGCTTTCTATTAGCTGTGATAACGGGCCAAAAATAGACAGAAATCAACTGTCTGACGCGGTAAAGAACTGGCATGTATCTAGAGAGCAGACAGAAGAAGATGGAATCTGGCTAGTATTTGACGGGGAAATTCAAACTAAGATAAGTGGCTTGGTTATAGCAGAGGCTCTCGCCAACATTACTGACGGCCTGTCTACCGAATACAGCTTTAATTTGGCTGTTCATGAGGCTGGCGACGTATCTTTTACAAGCTTCGTTGCTCGAGAGAGCAACTATAAAAACATAAGCATAATCCTACGTTACTCCGAAGAAGGGGCATGTCCTAGTAAAATGGCGTTTTACCAAGGGCAGGTTACCGCGCTGTGAGGCAGCACATAACAAAGCCGGGCAATATGCTTCGGGCCTGCGGCCCTCCGCGGGACAGCTTACCTTGTGCACATTTTGCGCAGGTCGCTACGCTCCCATTTTTGCACAAAACGCGCACAAGGTAAGCTGCCCCTGCCGGCGGCGTTATGTTTCGGTAGCAGAAAGCCAAGGAAAGCAAAATGTTCAGCTATAAAAATCTCAGAAGCGAAAACCTGAAACCGCTACTTGTAGTCGTCAAAATTTTGCATTTCATTTCCATTGCTGTACTTGCTTTAGTCCCGATCTGCATTATTCCTGGAATGTATATAGGTTTCTCCGTGCCATATATACTTTCTTTTGCCGTCTACGCAGCTTTTGGGATCATTTTGGCCGGGTTGCTAGCGTCGCTGGTAGCATTCGAAGAGAGTTATCGTCAAAGAACTGTACATTTAGAGGGTGCGCGGAGAGATCAAACATAACAATCACGGGCAGTGAAGCTCCGGCCCTTCGGGCCTCCGCGGGACAGCTTACCTTATGCACGTTTTGCGCGGTCGCTTCGCTCCCATTTTCGCGCAAATCGCGCATAAGGTAAGCCGCCCCTGCCGTGGGCGTTAAGTTTCGTCACATGAATAACTATGCGATTGAAGCAGATTATTATTTTTATGGAATCAAGCTAGGGATTCTTGATCCAGAATTAGCTATATCTTGGGCCTACAAAATAATTGAAAAAGAAGATAATCCCTCAGGAGAAATCATAGAAGTCGCGTTGAGTAAGCCTAGGGGGCCTAACGGAATTATGTCAGCCCTGCGTGAAGTTGAAGGTGAGCGTGATTCTCAACGTTCCGGATCCATGCTACTTTCAGAACTCCTCCGGCGCCTAGATAATGGTGCGTCGCCAACATCAATATCAACAAATGCGCTAAGCGTTGTTAGAGAAAGCAAATTTCCAGAAGAAACTGTTTTACAATTCAATGTTGTCGATGACGATGTTTTGCTCGCTGAGCAAGGAATTTACTCTGATTTAGAGCAAACTTACAAAGCGTTAAGGGATTTACTGCGGAAGCCCCAGCTCTGAAAAACTTAACAAGGCCGGGCAGTTTGCTCCGGGCCTGCGGCCCTCCGCGGGACAGCTTACCTTGTGCACCTTTTGCGCGGGTCGCTACGCTCCCATTTTCGCGCAAAATGCGCACAAGGTAAGCTGCCCCTGCCGGCGGCGTTAGTGATTCTATGAGTACAAAGTTATCTATCATACTTTTCACAATTTTGGCTCTTTCTCTATCAGGCAATGTATACCTGTATTCGAGCATGAGTAGCTTTAGAGAGGCATGGATAAATCAATTTATAACTACTGGCGAGATTGAAACGATTCTGAAAGCTTCACAGGGCGACTTCTCCCTGGAGGCACTACATAAAGTTTCAACGGAAAAGTTCGGCAGTGGCAACGTACACATAGTTGATCTAAAAGATAAGGATGCTGAGTTCGGATCTGATAGAGTGGCTTTGGGGGTAAATGACACTCTCATTTTCTTCAAGGACGGAATTTACTATGGTAGTAAGTCTAACCTCCGAAATCACTAACAATCAGCGGCAGAGCGACAGCCAACGCTACGCACCTTTTGTGTTTCTCGCTGGCGCTCAAACATTAACACAAAATGCGCTCCGCGCTGGCTGCGCCTGCGCTGGGCGTTATGAGTAAAATGAAGAAACTGCTATTCGCACTAGGATCTTTACTGTTCGCTCATCAGGTCTTGGCAACAAGTCTTAAGGTTCCAGTTGAGTATCCAGAATACGCGATTCAGAATTGTATTGAAGGTATCGTAAAATTTAGATACACCATTTCAATAGAAAATAAGCCCGAGAAGATCCAAATATTGGATGCCAACCCAAAAGGAATTTTTGAGGAAGCAACCATTAAAAATGTTTCTCGGTGGCACGTTGAAGGTGAGGTTGGCACCGTTCAGGAGAGCCAGTTAACGTATAAGTTGGCGAGTGACCAGGGCTGCAACTCATAACAATCACAGGCAGTATGCTACGGCCCTTCGGGCCTTCGCGGGACGTCTTACTTTGTGCACATTTTGCGCAGGTCGCTACGCTCCCATTTTTGCGCAAAATGTGCACAAAGTAAGCCGCCCCTGCTGTGGGCGTTATGTTCCCGAGTTACCCATGAGGAGAAAAATATCAAAAACGCAGTTAAGTATTTTGGGGTAGTACTATTCGGTGCAATGCTATCTGGATGTCTGTTAGAGCCCCATACTTCTGAGAAGTGGGAGTATAAAAGAATCGTTATAGATCCTCTTAATCGAAAGAGCCCGCTTCATCAGTTAGACCTTGCAAACATCGATGCTGATGAGCTAATTACCTTGTATCATCAAAGGCTAAATGATCTGGGTGCGGAAGGCTGGGAGCTTGTCCATGTCACCGAAGGCGAAGTACATTTCTTTAAACGGCGCCTGGAGTAAGTCCAGAACATAACAATCACGGGCAGTGAAGCTCCGGCCCTTCGGGCCTCCGCGGGACGTCTTACCTTATGCACGTTTTGCGCGGTCGCTTCGCTCCCATTTTCGCGCAAATCGCACATAAGCTAAGCCGCCCCTGCCGTGGGCGTTAACTGTAAAGTAGCCAGAATGAATAAATATATAGTTGCTCTTTTAATGATGCTGATTTTCGTTAACGTCAATGCGGCAATTCCCAGGGAGAAGGAGGTTCCAGGGGTTAAGGAAAATCTCTCTATCCCGGTTCCGGATGGTGAAAGTTTTTCAAACGTGAGGGCGCTTTGGCTGCAACAAGTACAAGAAAAATGTAACTTTAAAGAGTTTAAGATTATTCGGTATGCGGAGCGGCACGAGATGTATGGAGATGCACTTTCACTGAATCCGGCAACCGGAAAGTACGAGGCTCCAAAGTTCCCGGCGTCAGTTTCAGGAATTTACCAGTGCCTCGAAAACAGTTAACAATGCCAGGCAGGCTCGCCAAACCCCTTCGGGGTTGGGCTGGACGTCCTACTTTGTGCACTTTGTTACGCGGGTCGCTTCGCTCCCATTATCGCGCAACAAGGCGCACAAAGTAGGCCGCCCCTGCTGGCGGCGTTAGGGCTATTTCCAAAGGTAGAGCAAAAGGAGATTGATATGGCGAGTATGATTTATAAAGGTCCACAAGGGCGTATCACAAGAAAGGTATTTTTATATTTTGGCGCGATTCCATTCTTTGGAATCATGGCAATCTCAAGTTTTGTGGGCGCCGCAGTAGGATTGAGTGACAAAGAAATTTCCAGAATGCTCGTTTTTATGGTTCTGGTGTTTATCTATCCATGGGCGATGGTTTGCGTTAAGAGATTCCATGATGTTGGATTTCCTGGCTGGGCCTTCGCGGCAATGCTAATCCCATACTTAAACACAATCACGCTTATCTTCCTTGCTTGTTATCCAGGAGACAAAGGAGAGAATAAGTACGGCCCAGATCCCAAGAAGCCTAGGGTTGGCAAACCAGAAGAGGCATGATCCCTAACAATCACAGGCAGTTTGCTACGGCCCTTCGGGCCTCCGCGGGACGGCCTACGCTACGCTACGCTACGCTTCGGCCGCCCCTGCTGTGGGCGTTAAGTGTCAGTAATGTCAGAGCAAGAAATAGCATTTTTACTGGTCGGCTTATTTGTGCTCCTGTGTGTTGCGTTTTACGCTCACAAAAAGAGAAGTAAGCCTTGTGAAAAGTGTGGCGACGGAATGTTTCTTGCCAAGCTTGAAGATCCAGCTGGTATCAATGTAAAACCCAAAATCACTCTGTCGCTATATGCTGGCCCCAGAAAGTACAAAGAAACATGGCAGTGTAAAAATTGTGGAGAGCAAAAGGTTGTGAAGTACTGGGGAAGTTAGTGCGTGCCAGACCCAACACTTAACAAACGCAAGCAAGATGCTCCGGCCCTTCGGGCCTCCGCGGGACGCCCAACGCTATGCACATTTTGTGCGGGTCGCTGCGCTCCCAGTTTCGCACAAAATGTGCATAGCATTGGTCGCCCCTGTTGCGGGCGTTATGAGCCCTTGAAATGAAAACTTATGCAGCGTTAATACTTAGCTTTTTCTCCGCGCTAGCACAGGCTACTGATGCTATGAGAGCGGTTGGTTCCGTTCTTGAAGAAAGGGAGATAAATCTGGCTGCTGGTGAGGAAAGTACAGTTCCGCCTTGCACAAGATGGGTGCTTAAAAATGCACATAATCTTGATGAGTCGTCTTGGTTCAAAATTGATGGCAAAGTGAGAATCGTGTCAACTGCCAGAGAATTTCAAGATGTATATTACACCGCAGAAGGCAGCTTTAAGCTCATTCCTGGTATGGTGCTCGGGCCACAAATGGCCTTGCTAGAGCCTGGAACTAACGTAATCGCATTCTCACAACAGCCCAGTGAAGCATTCTGGTTTGTTGAGCAAAAGCTATATATGGGCATTGGCAAGCGCTGTGCCAATTCCAGCTCATAACAAATGCAAGCAGGATGCTCCGGCCCTGCGGGCCTCCGCGGGACGCCCAACGCTATGCACATTGTGTGCAGGTCGCTGCGCGCCCACTTTCGCACAAAATGTGCATAGCATTGGTCGCCCCTGTTGCGGGCGTTAAGTGATCACCATGGATCTAGCAATTGGAGTTATCTTTCTAGCGGTTTCGGGATACTACTGGTATGTCCATTTCCGCTTCTGGAAGCTATTGAAATCAGAGGCACCGGAGGTATACAAGAAGCACTCTAATTTCTCTCCAATACGATATGTGGGTGGTTTTGCATGGCTTGATTATGCTCTCCAACGAAAGTACCTAGAGTTAAAAAATAATAGAATTACTGATGCCGGCGAGCTTCTATGTCGGGTTCATCTAGGGCTTGGTACATTCGTAGGGTATTGCTTGCTAGCAATAGCATTTGGCGGAGTTGCGTGGTTGATATATAGCCTTGTGGTATAAATCACTTAACAAACGCAAGCAGAATGCTACGGCCCTTTCGGGCCTCCGCGGGACGCCCAACGCTATGCACATTTTGTGCGGTCGCTGCGCTCCCAATTTCGCACAAAACGTGCATAGCATTGGTCGCCCCTGTTGCGGGCGTTACATTTCTCAATGAGTATTCTCAAGATACATAGAGCTGCTGCCTGGATATGTTTGGGGCTATTCCCGATTGGTTTTTTAATCGGTGGTTGGGAGGATTCCTATGAGCAGACTCAAAAAGGGATTAAATATATGTTCATGGTGGGAGGCATATACCTCCCATTTTACTGTGCAAGAGTGATCCATCTAGGCAGAATGCCATTAATTGGCTATCCAAGTACTGTTTTGGAAAAGCAAAGAGATCCGGTACTATTTTGGTTCCTAATAGGTCTGTATATTTTCACCGCCATCGTTGGCGTAACCACGCCACTTCGGTGAAATGTAACAAGCGCAAGCAGGAATGCTCCGGCCCTTTGGGCCTGCGCGGGACGCCCAACGCTGTGCACCTTTTGCGCGGTCGCTGCGCTCCCATCATCGCGCAAAACGCGCACAACATTGGTCGCCCCTGTTGCGGGCGTTAGCTTTTTATCGAGGAATAACGAATGGATTCATTCATTGCACCAATACCAAAAATTCACTTTGACGCTGGACAATCCCTCCTCAACGAAAAGGATTGGATTGCTTTGGGAACGGATGCGTGGGAGTTAATGAAAGAATTTGAAGTCGGTGCAAATGTACTAATTTATGTGTCTCATGACCAGGCAGATCCTGTTTTTACACATAGAGCGGAGTTTTTTGGGCTTATTGATAACCCTGTAGACATGAAGAAGGCTGAAGTTGAGGGTTACCGGCCAAATACAGCTGTAGGAGAACCTTGGGTGTGTTACTGGCGTATCGGGAAAGTTGAAAAGTTGGTGGAACCAATCCCATTTGGCAGTGTTCAGTTAAAGTCGGGAAGGTATCTTACATCATACCCTCGGGGGCCAATGGCAACCAAAAGCTAACAAGCAGCGGCAGAGCGACAGCCAACGCTACGCACCTTTTGTGTTACTCGCTGGCGCTCGAACATTAACACAAAAGGCGCTCCGCGCTGGCTGCGCCTGCGCTTGGCGTTATGTTGCCAATACGTGAAGAGTAGCAATTCCCATGCGATTTTTACTTTTAAGCCTTCCGATATTATTGGCCACAGCATGTGCACACGACTTACATGGAAACTTTCAGTCTCATATGAGTAGCGGAGTTGGAGAAAGCATTGACGACCCTCACAACTGGGCAAGAAAAGACCGATTTGTGAGAGCTATAGAGCTGCCAGGAGGAAACATTGAAAACGAGTACAAGTTTCGAGGCAGCTGTAGATACTTTTATGAGTATGAGCCATCCTCTCGGGTGATTGTTGGGTGGCGTTTTGAAGGCAAAGAGGTAGATTGTGCTATTGCCCCATAGCTCCGCTTACAACATAACAAACGCAAGCAGGATGCTACGGTCCTGCGGGCCTCCGCGGGACGCCCAACGCTATGCACATTTTGTGCTGGTCGCTGCGCTCCCAGTTTCGCACAAAATGTGCATAGCATTGGTCGCCCCTGTTGCGGGCGTTAAGTGTCAGTAATGTCAGAGCAAGAAATAGCATTTTTACTGGTCGGCTTATTTGTGCTCCTGTGTGTTGCGTTTTACGCTCACAAAAAGAGAAGTAAGCCTTGTGAAAAGTGTGGCGACGGAATGTTTCTTGCCAAGCTTGAAGATCCAGCTGGTATCAATGTAAAACCCAAAATCACTCTGTCGCTATATGCTGGCCCCAGAAAGTACAAAGAAACATGGCAGTGTAAAAATTGTGGAGAGCAAAAGGTTGTGAAGTACTGGGGAAGTTAGTGCGTGCCAGACCCAACACTTAACAAACGCAAGCAAGATGCTCCGGCCCTTCGGGCCTCCGCGGGACGCCCAACGCTATGCACATTTTGTGCGGGTCGCTGCGCTCCCAGTTTCGCACAAAATGTGCATAGCATTGGTCGCCCCTGTTGCGGGCGTTAAGCATCATATGAAAATGAGCCACGAGGAATACATCGAGAAGCAACGTAAGCGTGCTGCGGAAGTTGCAAGCGGAATGCTAGATGGATCTATTCATTATTTAGAGGGAGCAATTGAATTGTCTTCGTTAAGATTTGAGGTTGGCTTACCTGACGATGACAGAGATTTCCTAGCATTTGCCGGTGTGTCTTCAGAGATTGACCATTTACCTATTGGTGCGCCAAGGCAGTACTGGTCAAAGGATGCTCTGGAACGGCACGAGCTAGAGATACAGCAAACTATTAAGTGGGCAATGGAAGTCTCATTGTCAGAATGTAAATCTATCGTTGCAAGGTTCAATGCTTAACAAACGCAGTCAGTGCGACATTTATTCCGGCGCTTTTTGTATGCCAATCGCTACGCTGGCATACAAATACCACCTACATAAATGCTCCTGCTGCGGGCGTTAGCAATACGAGTGAAGCGAAGTTTCTTTGCGCTGAGTAATATGAGCAGAGTTGAAAAAATAAAAAGTTACTGCTGTATTGGCCTATTTTCTTCTGTCGAGGAAGCTGAGAGTGGTGATGAAGTTATTGTTAAATTCACCGGTTCATTCCAGGGCGATTCAGCCTGGTACATTGAGGTTCCAGAAAGGGTGATTGGCGGAGGGAATCTCATCTCATATTGTCCTTGGTGCGGCACTAAGCTTCCTAAATCGCCATATGGAGCGAGAGGACCCGTAGATTGAGTGCCACCAAATTGCTAACAATCACAGGCAGTAAAGCTCCGGCCCTTCGGACCTCCGCGGGACGTCTTACCTTGTGCACCTATTGCGCGGGTCGCTACGCTCCCATTTTCGCGCAAGAGGCGCACAAGGTAAGCCGCCCCTGCTGTGGGCGTTACATTTTAAGATCATGATCATAGAAACTAAATTAGAAGAAAAAGATTGGAAGGTCTTTAGTCACTACATCCGGGCCAAAGCATTGGAAGATGCCAAGTCTTGGATTGATTCCCCTTTGTTCAATGTTTTCATTTGGCTGATGATTGCGGTCGTAATTTTGGGTGTTACACGGCCCGAGATGGGGTTGCACTGGCAGTCGGCAGCATTCTCCGCTGTCGTCTGCGCAGTTCTATTCTTCTCGATATATTCTAAAGAAGTTAAATTTCTAAAAAATCTACTACCGACTGCAGATAACTCAATCTATGAAAAGCGAGTAATAGAGGTGTCGGAGAGCGGCATTAGAAGTAAAAATTGTAAACATGATGTTTTTCTCAGCTGGGATAATTTTACTTCCATAGAATACGAGCGCGGATTGATAATGTTTTTTATAAGCCGGGCGAACGCAATTGTAATACCAGAAGCACAGGTGCCAGAACCCATGGAGCTCGTGGAGAAAGTTCGTGCCCTCGTCAAAATGTAACAAGGCCGGGCAGTTTGCTACGGGCCTACGGCCCTCCGCGGGACAGCTTACCTTGTGCGCGTTTTGCGCAGGTCGCTACGCTCCCATTTTTGCGCAAAACGCGCACAAGGTAAGCTGCCCCTGCCGGCGGCGTTATGTGATCATTGGAGCAGTCAGTGATATCTAATGTTATTTCTTTAATTGCTCTATTGGGTGCAAGTGATGACGGTAATACTCTCAGCTGTCTTGAGTGGATTTCCGCCACAGAAAGAGGGCAAGAGTATGCACATGTTTACACACCATGTGTGTTGGAGGCCGAAGCGGGTGACTCACAGGTCGAATACTTTGTAGGGGTATCTCTTCTGTTTTCTGGCAACGAAGATGAGGCGCTAAATCTACTAACACGGTCAAGTCAAGGAAGCTACGCACCTAGTCATTTCGCACTTTCAGAAATATATAAAAAACGCGGTAACCTTGAGAAATCTGAGTATCACTTACGGCAATGCTTGAGCATTGGTCTACCAGCCCAGTGCGGTGGATAAACACATAACAAGCGCAAGCAATACGCTACGGCCTTACAGGCCTCCGCGGGACGCCCAACGCTATGCACCTTTGGTGCGGGTCGCTGTGCTCCCAGTTTCGCACCAAAGGTGCATAGCATTGGTCGCCCCTGTTGCGGGCGTTAAGTGTCATCATGGAAATCGAAGAAATATCGAAAATTGAGATACTGGAAAACGGGGAGATGTTTGTCGTACTCGCAAGCGGGGGAAAGCCGATGTATCAATATGTATATCGTGAGGCGGCCGAAGTTTATTGGGACAACGAAATAATGGGATTCAAAGCTCCCACTCCGAGAAAGTGGAGCCATTCGGTTTGGTTTAGGCACATTGTCAGTGTTGTAGCTTCTGGATTGGGCGTAGATTTAAAGCTGTCGAGTGCAACAAGCTGGGTTAATGTACCAGAAAAAACAAAGGCCGAAATTTGCGCTGTGTCAAACACTTAACAAGGCCGGGCAGTTTGCTCCGGGCCTTCGGCCCTTCGCGGGACAGCTTACCTTGTGCACGTTTTGCGCAGGTCGCTGCGCTCCCATTTTTGCGCAAAACGCGCACAAGGTAAGCTGCCCCTGCCGGCTGCGTTAAGCAATCACAAGAAATAGATGCTGAAAGATACACCAGAGAAAGATAGAGCTTATTTAAGGGTGGTTCCTGCCATTCTTATGCTCACCGCAGTAGTCAAGAAGAGCTATGACTCAGAACTATGGGCGGGGATAGGTTTGGTGGTTATTTTCTATCTGCTTCTAGAGTTGGTATATCACTGGGTCAAAATAGATAATTGGGTAAGCTCTTTACTTATTGTCGCTGTATGGATTTGGCCTGTTTATGATTGGTCAAGCTCATTTTACCAAGACATTGTGTCCGCTCTTTGGCCGCCAATCGTCGTAGTTTTTATCTTAGGGCGCCTGATAGGTTGGTGGCTAACATACAGCGCAGTCCGGCACCGAAGCAAAGATGCTTAACAAACACAGGCAGCAAGGCTCCGGCCCTTCGGGCCTCCGCGGGACGTCTTACCTTATGCACGTTTTGCGCGGTCGCTTCGCTCCCATTTTCGCGCAAAACGCGCATAAGGTAAGCCGCCCCTGCTGTGGGCGTTACGTGTCACAAGGAATCGAATGAATCTTCTCTTCGTATGTAGTGAAAATAGATTAAGAAGTCCAACTGGCGAGGAGGTGTTTTCAAAATATGAAAACATTAATGCTATAGGGTGTGGAACAAATTCTGATGCTGAAACCACAGTTAGCGGTGATTTGATTGAGTGGGCGAATATAATATTCGTAATGGAGAAGTCTCACCGGAATAAGGTGTCAAAAAAGTTTAAAGACCTTCTCAAAGATAAAAAGCTGGTATGTTTAGATATTCCCGATAATTACGATCGTATGGACCCCGTTCTTATCAGGTTATTGGAGAATAAGGTATCTAGGCATGTTCGCCTTCGGTAAACACGTAACAAAACAATCAACGCCCGCCAGCAAGCTGGCTCGGACCTCCGTTTCGGCGCTTCGCGCCTACACTGCGGCCCGTTATTGTAGGCGTTAAATGCCCAAGTTATCCGAAGAGCATATGAGCCAAGAACACCGAATAGAATTAGTAGAAAATTATGTATGTACAGTGTCCGTGGCCGGTAACTGCGGTGGCTATTTCATGTGGCAAAAAGGGCTGACAGAACAAACCGGTTCAAAAGACGGCATCTACTTCGAGTACAATGATCAAATTAATGGCGGGTACAATACAGCATCTCATTGCGTTGTAGAGAGTACTGGCTTGCGAGTTACGTTAGTTAGCACAGAAATTATATTTTTGGAATTTCCGAAAAATTTTAGTCAGCTTAAGGAGCTGGCAACCGCGCTAAAGATGGTATATGCAGAGTGCGAGGGTGCTTTAGAGTTCAGCATTTAACAAAGCCAGGCAGTTTGCTGCGGGCCTTCGGCCCTCCGCGGGACAGCTTACCTTGTGCACGTTTTGCGCGGGTCGCTGCGCTCCCATTATCGCGCAAAACGCGCACAAGGTAAGCTGCCCCTGCTGGCGGCGTTAAGGCAATGAAAACACAGCAACTGTGGTACTACATTACATTTTCAAGTCTGGCTGTAGTCTTGCTAATTAGTGCGTACTTTCTACATCTAGAGAGAGACTTCGTATCAGACCATAGAACTTTCAAAGGCTACATCGTGAATGATGAAGAGCTTTCGGGCTTCTTTGAATGTGGCGGAAAAATAGGAGTTAGTTTCACAGATGCGGGGAAAACAGGTATTTACAAAGAATATTCAGCTCGCAAGGTGAAGCTCCGAGAACCTATCTATGTAGAGGTTGTAGGTCGTATTACCGATGACGGAGGCTCGGGCTGGGGTATGGCTGGAGAACCTTGGGATCAAAACTTGGAAATTTTTGAGCTTCACCGTGTTGAAAGGCTGCTGCCTGTCGCTTGTGGCGCTCGCCCACCGATAGAGCTAGAAACAACATATGAGGGATAGCCTTAACAAGGTGCGGCAGCCGACGTCTTACTTTGTGCACTTTTTGCACGGTCGCTACGCTCCTATTTTCGTGCAAAAAGCACACAAAGCAAGCCGCGGCTGCGCACGGCGTTAAGTTTCCATGAGCAAGAAGCGTACTACTTTCGAAATAATCGGTGATCGGTACTTGGATACCCAGTTTGAATCCGAATACATCAATCAACTTGAAGTCGAATTGAAGCTGCGTGGAGTAACCGGTACAAAGCGGTTAATTTTAGAATATTTGGCGGCATCGAGCTTGTGGTGGAATGTTCTATGGTGGGAATGGGTTAGCCTTAACGAACTTGATGTAAAGCTAGGTTGGAAGCAAAATTTTGTTGTTTTTGGTTCTATCAGCTTGGCGGTTTGGTTTTTTCTTGGCTTTACCGCTGCAGTGGCAGCATTCATTGTGGTTCACATTGCTACAACGTGCCTCGGGTTCCTGCTGCGGCGAGGTACAGTAAAAACTTAACAAAGCCAGGCAGTAAAGCTCCGGGCCTCCGGCCCTCCGCGGGACAGCTTACCTTGTGCGCATTTTGCGCGGGTCGCTGCGCTCCTATTTTCGCGCAAAAAGCGCACAAGGTAAGCCGCCCCTGCTGGCGGCGTTAGGCTCCATGGATGAAAGTCATAGTTTTTACGATTACTCTACTTGTTTCGATTGCTTCGAACGCGACAACAACCATTTGGCGAGACTGTACCAAGAGTCTTTATGCCTTCCCTCTTGGTTTAAGCGAGAGTCGAGAAGTAGTAGAAATTTTAGATTACGAGTACGTGAAAAATTATATGAGGAGGAAAAACCAAGAGCGAGATGTTGCTATTAAAGAGCGAGGAGCGTTTCCCCTAAATAAAGTCTCAATAGAAAACTTAAGTGAGTCTGAATTGAAGGATCTCGCAAAAGCAGGCATTGAGTATGCCGGTAGGACAAAAAATATTCAGGAAATGCCATATTTTAAAAATATTGAGTCTGCAGATTCTGTAGTTGCTGGCCGTTCATATATTTTACTTGCTGAATTTATAGAAGCAGGCAAAGAAGTTGCTTCTGAAATAGACTATCCTGCTGAATTAATGAGCGCTAGTTTTACAACATGTGAAATAGATCATCAACTTACGTCGAAGATTTTTAGTCGAACTTTGCAAAGAATGGTTGAGCAGAAGGCGCATCGTGAAAAATAAGCCTAACAATTTGCTGCAGCCGACGTCGTACTTTATGCACTTTTTGCGCGGCCGCTACGCGTCCACTGTTGCGCAAAAAGTGCATAAAGTAAGCCGCCGCTGAGCAAGGCGTTAGGCACACAAATGCAGTCACCAATAATGCGATACATCTTTACTCTTACATTCTCGGTGATTGGGGCCTTTGGTCTTATGGCCTGGTATACATTTGATGGAGACGTTCCAGAAGGCCTTACCCCGTACGAAGGAAGCGTTACTTCCACAAAAGCTTTTGCAACTAGAAATAGTTACTCGGTTCAGTTCTCTCTATCCGGGAGCTCCAGGATTTTTTTGTACCCTAGTATTCTTCCCCATCCGCAAGGCATAAAAAGCAAGTTGGATTCATCAAGCAAGGTTTTTCTATTAGCCAAAGATGGTAATGTGTGGTCGCTAGAAATTGACGGGATCAAAGTGCTAACAGAGGAAGAGTCACTGTCAGCTAGAGATTCTAATAGCAGGATAGGATTGTGGTTTGGGCTAGTTTCTCTAGGTTTTGCAAGCTACCTGCAGCTAAGGAAAACGAGGTGCAGGTAAATGCCTAACAAGCAGCGGCAGAGCGACAGCCAACGCTATGCGCATTTTGTGTTACTCGCTGGCGCTCAAACATTAACACAAAATGTGCTCCGCGCTGGCTGCGCCTGCGCTGGGCGTTAAGCATAATGAGAATGTCGCAGCCGATTCATGCGTTAGTAGGGTGGTTTTCGACCTTTGCCGTGGTCGTATTGCTGGTATTTATTGGGCTGGATTTACTGGAACCGCTAGACATACATATCAATGAGTATGTATTTCTTGGGCTTGCAACAATAATTGCCCTCGTATATTGCTGGATGTTTGATAAATTTGTTCCCGCGAAGTGTTCAAATTCGGGATGTGGGGAGTTAATGTCTTACTGCATTAGCCGAGGCCAGTTCACTGCATCTTATAAATGTAAGTCTTGTGGGTGCTATATAGAGTCTCCTTTTCGGAGAGCGAAGTAGATTGCTTAACAAAGCCAGGCAGTACAGCTACGGGCCTTCGGCCCTCCGCGGGACAGCTTACCTTGTGCACGTTTTGCACGGGTCGCTGCGCTCCCAGTTTCGTGCAAAGCGCGCACAAGATAAGCTGCCCCTGCTGGCGGCGTTATGTTGCCAATACGTGAAGAGTAGCAATTCCCATGCGATTTTTACTTTTAAGCCTTCCGATATTATTGGCCACAGCATGTGCACACGACTTACATGGAAACTTTCAGTCTCATATGAGTAGCGGAGTTGGAGAAAGCATTGACGACCCTCACAACTGGGCAAGAAAAGACCGATTTGTGAGAGCTATAGAGCTGCCAGGAGGAAACATTGAAAACGAGTACAAGTTTCGAGGCAGCTGTAGATACTTTTATGAGTATGAGCCATCCTCTCGGGTGATTGTTGGGTGGCGTTTTGAAGGCAAAGAGGTAGATTGTGCTATTGCCCCATAGCTCCGCTTACAACATAACAAACGCAAGCAGGATGCTACGGTCCTGCGGGCCTCCGCGGGACGCCCAACGCTATGCACATTTTGTGCTGGTCGCTGCGCTCCCAGTTTCGCACAAAATGTGCATAGCATTGGTCGCCCCTGTTGCGGGCGTTAGGAATACTGGCAATGTTTCGCTCTGAGATGGAATCTCTAGATAAAATTATCATCGAGCTATCTAAGCCTCTAAGTAGTGATGATTGCGCACACTCATGGACTGAAGAATCTAGAGTGGCAATTCTCAAGTACTTTCAAGAAACTAGATCCGAAATCAAAGCTGGAAATAAATGTCCTGCGATTAAGGGGCTTGTTCGAGGTCTGGATGCATGGGGAGTATCAAGCGGAAGTCTTTGGGAGCAATGTATGGCTGCTAACCATCAGTTACGGGTCACGGGCCATGCGGAGTAATGTATTCCTAACAATCACAGGCAGTAAAGCTGCGGCCCTTCGGGCCTCCGCGGGACGGCTTACGCTGCGCTTCAGCCGCCCCTGCTGTGGGCGTTAACTGTCAGTGTTACTGAAACAATGTAGGTAGAATGGAAGTTCAAGAATTTGAGTTACAAGTAAGTTCACTGAGAATAGCCGTATTGGCTTTCCTCATGATATCGCCTGTAATCTACTCGTCGTTTTTGGCGGCACTAAAAATCGAGCCAGATTTTAGAGCTGAGTATGTTCTTTGGTCTGCCATGAAGACGTACGGGGTATGGTTCATAATTTTTCTGGTGCTTATTTTTACACCTGCATTACTTTGGGGGCTGGAAGGAAAGATCAGTGAGCGTGTATTTATTCAGCTAACGCATCCGCAAAGTATCTTTACAACGTTCTTTAATTATTTCTTGGGCTTAATCGCAATTTGCGCATCAATTCTCGTTCCAATATGGGAGCTTCGTAGGTGCGAAAATCAGCGTGTATAAAAACAGTTAACAAACGCAAGCAGGATGCTCCGGCCCTTCGTGCCTCCGCGGGACGCCCAACGCTATGCACATTTTGTGCGGGTCGCTGCGCTCCCAGTTTCGCACAAAATGTGCATAGCATTGGTCGCCCCTGTTGCGGGCGTTAACTAAGAAAAGTCGCATGATCCAAAGAATAATAATTCTCTCTTTAATTGTTCCGGCATTTTCATTCGCGCATGAACTCCCGGATATCTCCAAAGAGTGGAATCATCGCGTAGAAAAGTTTCAAGAATACGTGGTGAGCAATAATTGCTCAGATGCGATTGAAGAGTCGAAGGTGCTACTGGAAATAGACCCAGCAAGCACTGAAGCTATGTTTTACTTGTACTACTCCAGTAAGAAATGTGGAAGTGAGTTACCTGAATGGCTCGGCGAGCCATCTAGCTGGCCGAATGGCGCAGTTGAGGAACGGTACTACATTGGTCTGGCCCAGACACTTGGCAGTGAAAAAGTTAACAAAGCCAGGCAGTAAAGCTCCGGGCCTTCGGCCCTCCGCGGGACAGCTTACCTTGTGCACATTTTGCGCGGGTCGCTGCGCTCCCAGTTTCGCGTAAAAGGCGCACAAGGTAAGCTGCCCCTGCTGGCGGCGTTATACGTAATCCATGGAATACATCGCAATAACTACATCTACAGCTTCTTGGGAACTTTCCGAAGAAGAATTTTCCTCTGATGAATATCAACGGAGATTGGATGAATACATACAAAAGCAAAGGGAATTGGCATCAGAGTATGGAATGAACCATCACTGGACTGATTCTCAGTTTATCCGAAAGTCAAAATATGGCATTGTAAAATGCTCGAAATGCAATGATTGGACTATGGATCGTGTGGCCAATCCGTGTAGAGAAGACAATGTTGAAGCAATAAAAGACGGTGCATTTTTTGAAGGTAGTATTTTGTGTTGTGAGTGTTTGCCGGAGGGGCACCGATGGTCTTCGTAGCAACGTATAACAATCGTAGGCACAGGGATAAATTCTCCGCTGCGCTCCAAATTTCCCCGTGCTACGGGCGTTAAGCATTTGAGAAATTATGCAAAGTATTAACCAAGACCAAGAGATTTTAGAAAAAGAGTTCGAAGGGGACTCTGATCGAGCCGCCGCAATTGTGGGCGCATCATACTTAGATGAACTACTAAAAGAGCTTCTGATTCAATTTATGGTTGACGATTCCAGCCAAAATAACAAAGCTCTTTTTTCCGGTACTGGCCCAATAAGCAGCTTTAGTGCGCGAATTAATTTGGCGTATCGCTTTGGTGCAATTTCGAAATTTGAAAAAAAGACTCTGCACGGTATTCGCGGCATACGCAACGAATTTGCGCATAAGCTATCCGGAGCTTCATTTCAAGAGGAAAGTATTAGGCAGCGCTCCATAAACTTATCCATCCCACGTGAACTGTTAATGCCAAAACATATTCCCATTCCAGGCACTCTGGATGAGAAAGTTCCACTTCCAAAAATTATAAAAGCTAGCGAAGATGATCCTCGTGCTATTTATCAAGAAGCAGTGATTCATATCGCTCAACTACTGCGGTCGAGGCAAATCTATTGTTCATTAAATAAGGTTCAAGAGTGTGAAGATTATAAATCAGCCACTGAACCCGCTCAGCAAGTTGCCGAAAAATTCAAAAACCTTATGGAAAGGCACAAAGCATTAGTTCAAAAACTGCAAGATAAAGACCCTTCCATACTAGATAAAGATCCATCAATACTAGAAGATCTAAAAAAAGATATAGAATTTAACGATGTAATGTTACGGACTCATAAATTTATTGTGGAGCAATCCAAAAAGGCGCACGAGCAAGGGAATTATGCTTAACAAAGCGCTGCAGAGGGACGGCTTACTTTGCGCACTTTATGCGCAGTCGCTTCACTCCATCTTTGCGCATAAACCGCACAAAGTAAGCCGCCCCTGAGCGCGGCGTTATATGAGTACGGATAGATGAAGATACTCAACCGATGTGTAAAAGACTTGACAATGGAAAATCCAAAGCAAGCTGTCTTGCTTCAAGCTGTTTGCTTTATTGGTTTCTGCACAGTAGTTCACTTTTTACTGTCAGTTCTGAATGACCATGACCCTAGTATAATTTTAATTGGAATCTATATTGTTGGGTCATTCTTAGCTGCTGCGCTTAAGGTTTTAATGGACCGGAGCGCCGTTGAATCCGGAGAGAACCCATTCATATAACAATGCCAGGCAGTATGCTACGGGCCTTCGGCCCTTCGCGGGACAGCTTACCTTGTGCACGTTGTGCGCGGGTCGCTGCGCTCCCATTTTTGCGCAAAACGTGCACAAGGTAAGCTGCCCCTGCTGGCGGCGTTATGTTTTGAGGCTCCCTAAGTGAGCAAAAGAAAAGTAGTAATACTTACAATTTTTCACTTCGTCGCTGTTTGCCTACTTTGGGCCGGCGCGCTCGTTGTAGCACTCGGCTTTGGTTTTGAAGAAAATTGGGGCGTATTGGAGTACTCGGCAACCGGATTTATAGCTTCTGGATTGGCCATAATGGCTCTACCAACTTGGGTTATCGCTAGTTTTGGCCCTCCTGATTGGGCCTACATTCCTCTAGTCAGCTTGCAGCTTGTCATTAGCTACTTAGAGGTAAAAATTGCTTGTAAGGTTTGGTCCTGGTGGCAGTCCCGTGAAAAAACATAACCAGGCCAGGCAGTACGCTCCGGCGCTGCGCGCCTCCGCAGGACGGCCTGCGCAATGCGCTTCGCGCAAAAAGCGCTACGGCCGCCTCTGCTGGCAACGTTAGGCAAATGTATGAAATATTCTGAGAACAGAAAAAGTCACAATAGCCTGAAGGTGATCTCAAAAATTCTTAATGAATGGGATCCATTGGGCGTCTCAAAATATGTTGCAGACGAATATGATATGTATATAGGTGGGCTCATATATGAGCTTGATCGAGGCTGCAATGTTAAGGAAATGTCAGAGATCCTAGACGGTATAGTTAGAGGTCGTATGGGTGTTCGCCCCAATTCCGATTCAAACTATATAGCAGCTTCAAAGCTTCTTGAGCACTGGAGAAAATTTGAAATCGCATCCGAATAGATGCCTAACAATCACAGGCAGTAGTGCTCCGGCCCTTCGGGCCTCCGCGGGACAGCTTACCTTGTGCACTTTATACGCAGGTCGCTTCGCTCCCATTTTTGCGCATAAAGCGCACAAGGTAAGCCGCCCCTGCTGTGGGCGTTACGTGCTAAGGGATCATCGTGTCATCTGACGATTGGTACAGAAATAAAGATTGGAACGAATCTATCGAAGAGCATTTCTACTCGAAATTGAACCGAGCAAGAACTCAACGAGATCAGTATTTGGTAATCCAAGCCCTCACTTTAGCTGACAAGCATCCGGAGGTGTCAATTCGTTTGGTTGGTGAGTACTTTGAGTCAAGAAAAAACCAATCTGACGACGTTCGCGCTTTGTTAGCAAAAGCAAATGCATTTGTCGCGCTAGATGATATCGAGAGCTGCATTTCCACCTTTAAAGAGATGCTTGAGCGAGAAAGAGAATTTCCAAATCACCAGACTGGGGTGTACCTAGATTATCCATATCTGGTGGCAACTCAGAAAATAGAACATGAGTACGCCAATGCACTTGATGTACTGAATGAGCATTTTGATAGACTCACGTTTCCTTTGGAATATTTTAAATGGCATGCTTCTAAGGCATTAATAAAAAATGATGGTTCAGAAGCTAAAAAGGCACTTGATGCGGCAAAAGTTAAGAAATCTGGATTTCGCTTTCATCAAGATGTTGGTTTGGTGGGTAAAGAACATGAAAAAACAATCAAACATCTGTGCAAAATCAGCACGTAACAAGTGGCTGCTAGGGACTGCATTACGCTGCGCTCCATGCAGCCCCAGAGCCAGGCGTTATGCGGCATAAAGAATGAAGAACGTGGCATTTGGAATTTTCGCTACATTGTTCGTACCGTGTGCGTTGGCATGTGAGTATCCTGTACCTACAATAATCCCGCCAACCTCTCCTGAGGGGAGTTTCCAGTATATCTATCCAGAAACCGGACCAAATTATGAAAAAATCGCAGGTAGCGCTAACCTGGCAGTAGTAAAAATACTGAAAGTGGCTGGTGAAAAAGACTATCCAGACGTTGTGATTGTTGAATTACTACATGGCTGGGGATATCAAAGCGGTAGGTATATGAAGTACCTGAATCCAAAAACCTCGTGTGGTAGCACCAAAGTTGCGGAAGTCGGTTGGTATGCCGCTGTAATAGAGCGGGGAAAAATTGCTAATTTGGTTCCCTATAAAAATGTTGAGCCATATCTTAAGCAGCGGGGGAGGCCCGAGTATGTATACTCCGCAATCGGACTCCGAGGCGGCAGCGCATAACAATGCGCAGCAAAGGGACGGCTTACTTTATGCACGTTTTCCGCTGGTCGCTGCGCTACTATTTTCGCGCAAAACGCGCATAAAGTAAGCCGCCCCTGTGCGCGGCGTTAGGCATTCAAATGAATTCAGTGTTTCTGGCAAGGTGTATAGCCTCGGTCGAAGTAATCGCGGCACTAATTTGGCCGGGCGTTTATCTGCAAGGGTGGTATGCCAGGGAGCACTTATTCGAAAATGGTTGGCTGCTGCTATTCGCCTTTTCTGGCGCAGTCTTCCTTTCAGCTCCACTTCTATCTTTGGTGGGTGCATTTTATAAAAAGCGTTGGGCTTGCCTTACATTAATGATTTTTCCGGTAATAGCGTTCTTATATGGAATATCAGCGATCCCTTACATATCACACGTGGCGCCAATCGGAATTCTTCGAACATTTGCGTTATTGGTAATTAACGGGGGGCTTATCGTTATACTGGTGGCAGTATACCGACAGTGGAGGCGGGAAAATGCCTAACAAACGCAAGCAGGATACTACGGCCCTTCGGGCCTCCGCGGGACGCCCAACGCTATGCACATCTTGTGCGGGTCGCTACACTCCCAGTTTCGCACAAAATGTGCAAAGCATTGGTCGCCCCTGTTGCGGGCGTTATGTGATTCGGAGACTATCTAGTGATTTACGGTTTATGCGGTATTGTCTTTTTCGTTTGGGTAATCTTCTTCGGGGGAGCTAGCCGATTGGAGAATACGTTCGTCGGTTACTTTGAGTTCGGCCCAGCTGGAGAGAAAGCCATCTATATAAAAATGATATCTTGGATCGGCCTGGTATTTTCTGTGGGAGTCCTGTTTTTTGGCAGTTCTAGCTAGGCATGAGCGAGTACCACATAACAAACGCAAGCAGGATGCTACGGCCCTTCGGGCCTCCGCGGGACGCCCAACGCTATGCACATTTTGTGCGGGTCGCTGCGC
The DNA here is from genome assembly GCF_009931115.1 of Microbulbifer hydrolyticus. Taxonomy (NCBI): domain Bacteria; kingdom Pseudomonadati; phylum Pseudomonadota; class Gammaproteobacteria; order Cellvibrionales; family Microbulbiferaceae; genus Microbulbifer; species Microbulbifer hydrolyticus. The sequence continues at coordinate 1,448,083 of NZ_CP047491.1, forward strand.
TCCCAGTTTCGCACAAAACGTGCATAGCATTGGTCGCCCCGGTTGCGGGCGTTATAAACCAAAGTCACAAGAATAAAGAGGTACTTCAATGAATATAAGTTTGACGGTCATCGGGCAATTCATAACCATATTTGCGGTAGTGATAGCTGCTGTCAGCTACTACCTTGGTAGACGTAAAACCGAGACTCCAGTATTAGCTGCGTTGCTTGGAGCAGTGTTCTCTATCATTCCAATTTTTGGTCTAGTTTATGTTGTTTTTTTAATGTTCAAAAAAGACCTGCCGCGAGATAGTGAGACTCCAGCGTAATTCGGTTTATAACAAGGCGAGGCATTTCGTTTCGGCCCAGCGGGCCTTCGCCGGACAGCTTACTTTGTGCACTTTATGCGCAGGTCGCTTCGCTCCCATTTTTGCGCATAAAGCGCCTAAAGCAAGCTGCCGCTGCTCGCGGCGTTACATTTCTCAATGAGTATTCTCAAGATACATAGAGCTGCTGCCTGGATATGTTTGGGGCTATTCCCGATTGGTTTTTTAATCGGTGGTTGGGAGGATTCCTATGAGCAGACTCAAAAAGGGATTAAATATATGTTCATGGTGGGAGGCATATACCTCCCATTTTACTGTGCAAGAGTGATCCATCTAGGCAGAATGCCATTAATTGGCTATCCAAGTACTGTTTTGGAAAAGCAAAGAGATCCGGTACTATTTTGGTTCCTAATAGGTCTGTATATTTTCACCGCCATCGTTGGCGTAACCACGCCACTTCGGTGAAATGTAACAAGCGCAAGCAGGAATGCTCCGGCCCTTTGGGCCTGCGCGGGACGCCCAACGCTGTGCACCTTTTGCGCGGTCGCTGCGCTCCCATCATCGCGCAAAACGCGCACAACATTGGTCGCCCCTGTTGCGGGCGTTAAGTGTCAGATCAAGTTATGAGCGAAATACTGGTAGTTGCAGTGGTTATTTCGGAATTTATTTCGCTCTATTTGATCGGTAGGTTGTGGCGCTCAAACGAATATCCTTTGATCAAAATTCTGGTTTCGTTGATTGCGTTCATTCCAGTTTTAGGTCCGCTGCTGTATGTTTTCGTAACGGATAGCACTCCGCCACAACCTACTGAAAACCAGAACCGTAAAGGGTATGGCGGGTACACTCAGAAATGGATCAATGAGAGGGGATTCTGGAAAAGAGCCATCCAGGAGCGAGAAAACAAGTCCAAAGAATGTGCCAAGAACACTTAACAATCACAGGCAGTGAAGCTCCGGCCCTTCGGGCCTCCGCGGGACGTCTTACCTTATGCACGTTTTGCGCGGTCGCTTCGCTCCCATTTTCGCGCAAAAAGCGCATAAGGTAAGCCGCCCCTGCTGTGGGCGTTAAGCTTCAATCGAATATGGAGGAGGAAATATGGGAAAAACGGAAGAAGAAATTTTAGAAAGCGGAGAAAACCTCGTCAAAAAGTCTAGACTATTTTTGCAGTGGGGATCTGTGGCAGCGCTTTCAAGTATTGGGGCTGTTTTCGTTCTAATTTTTATCGGGTCTTCTTTAACCGACGTTCGATTCAATGAAATCCTTTATGAACATCTAGCGGCTGCCATAGGTGTGCCGCTTTCAGCTTTAACCGCGCTTGCATTAGTTATGGCTCTCGAAAATGTTGCAGGCAATATAGAGCTTGAAACCTTTGGTCTAAAATTTAAAGGCGCGTCGGGTCCCATAATAATGTGGGTCATCTGCTTTTTGGCTCTTGTAGCAGGCATCAAAGCATTATGGTAAAAAAGCTTAACAAGGCTGTCATAGGGACATTTTTTGCTACGTTCCGTTTTGGGGTGGCTTCGCCATTTTACCCCAAAACTCCACTACACAAAAAATGCCCAATACAGCGGCGTTAAGTGTCAGTACCTATGAAATCAATTGGAACAATAATAATCGTAGCTCTGCTTGTTTTTTCAGCTACTACGCTCGCTCAAGCTAATTGTATATCCGAAGCTTCTGCGCACCGTTCAGTTGAGGTAAAAATTGAAAGTAGTGCTTCGTGTACAAAATTGAATTGCACTAATGTAAAAGCAAGAAATATCCAGTCAGCATTGGCCATCTGCCATCAAACAGAAAAAGACTTCAATTTCTGTGGCTGGCATGAAAAAGGTAGGATTCGACACGTAGAAATGTTTCAGCCTGAAGATGGTGTCTATGAGGTGAGCATCGAGAAATGCCACACTTAACAATCACGGGCAGTGAAGCTCCGGCCCTTCGGGCCTCCGCGGGACGGCTTACCTTATGCACGTTTTGCGCGGTTCGCTTCGCTCTCAACTTCGCGCAAATCGCGCATAAGGTAAGCCGCCCCTGCCGTGGGCGTTAGCAATCTTTAGAGAGCAAGGATGTTCAAATTATTTAAAATCACTACGCTAGCTATATTTTCCCTTGCTGGGATCTATATCTTGGGCTTTGAGTTGGGCAGGGGGCTTGGGAATCCCCAAGTGTTCGAGGAAAACTACGTACTTTTATTGGGTATTTTGTGTAGCGTAATCTTCGCGGTTTCTTGGCTTGTATCAGAGGTCCGTCGGGGCTCTAAAGCAGCTGAAATGTAAGCGCCAGCCTATGTACAGATATCCAATTGCTAACAAGGCCAGGCAGGATGCTCCGGGCCTTCGGCCCTCCGCGGGACAGCTTACCTTGTGCACATTTTGCGCGGGTCGCTACGCTCCTATTTTTGCGCAAAAAGCGCACAAGGTAAGCTGCCCCTGCTGGCGGCGTTAGGGGGTCTAATGAACGATCTCGATGTCTTAAACAAGATTGCGTCGAATCTCACCGAAAGAAAAGGCGCTGCAGTACTAAGTGATTTTGACGTGCTCGTAAGTAACATCCAGTTCGTACACCACGCATTGAGCACAGCTACGGGCCATCTCAAGGCCGGCCAAGACAGTCTCTCTGAGTCATTAGGCCACGACGTAGAAATAAGCTCACCTTACAAGGCTGGCGAAAATCTAGAAGCCTTTCCTAAAATTGTCAGGAGCCTACTTGGCAATGGTCGCGCAATCATTGACCGGGTAGTGACTGAGACAAAGCCAGATAGCTATGAGAGCAGAAATAGGGGTGACTTTTCCAACATCCCTAAAAAGACTTTCAATGACTACAGCAATCTACTGACCCTTTCTAGGCAGCTTATTGATAGCCTTACTGCCGATGCGTATCAGTTATTTTTGCTCGATCCAAAATCATTTAACTACCACGTCCTTGTTTCGCTAAATAGCTTCAACAAGTTCGCCACAAAATCTCTGACCCAAGCTCTGTTTAATTCGGAAATACTTTCCGCATTACAAGAATTTGAGCAACTCAACTACAACCAATGGGCCTCTTCACACATCACAAGCTGCGCTCATACCAGCTTCGGAAAGAAAGTCGACTTTCTTCTTACCTCTATCCCAAACAACAACGTCCCACCCAGTCTCGCCGATGACTTGAAGAATCTGTTCAAATTTTCTTCTGAGTTTGCCCATATTGGCTACGTATCCACTTTTTTTACTAGCGCCCCTCATGCAGAGATTGTCCTCGGCAGTAGCTATGGGCCGATATTGCCAAGCACCGAGAATTTTAGCGAGCTAAAGTACGAGATTCTTAAAACAGTTTGTGATTTTCTGTCACATCTGTACATTCCGGCAATTGTTAGCTGCGCAAATAAGCTACTCAATTCCACCCAAGCTCAGAGCGCAGCTTCAGAGTTGCAGTCGGCATCGGAAAATCTGATTCGCGCAATCAAGACTAGGAACTCAACTTACTTCTTTTTCATAAAAGATGGCCTCATTGGTTCAAGTGAGATTATTCCACTAACCTGCATGTGCCGAACAAAGCGTCAATGGGAACCTCCACATCACGACTATGAGCTGTACTGCAAGTCCTGCGGCAGCGGGTTCCATCTAATGTCAATACAAGGTGAGGGCTACGTTTTTACCAGCGCCGGTCCAATTAAGATCATTGGCTCAAAAGTTCCTGACATCAACGACATGAGTCAAGAGGAGCGCGACCGGCTTATGCAGGCTTGGGCGGAGAGGATGAGCGCCGGTACGCCCCCCTAACAATTCGTTCAAGCCGATGCCGCTTCGCGGCACGGCTTAACTCAGGCGTTAAGTGTCCTTTAAGGAGTTACCGTGGGAAGGAAGTATCGTAGAAGAAAGAGCGCCGGTGCATCAATTTTAAGAGACACTTCTTCTATTGCGGCATCTGGAGCTCCCTTAAAGGTGTTTTTGTTTGGAGTTGTGGGCTTTCTTGGTTTGTACTTTGGATTTCCGCTTTTCCTTGAGGGTGTTATCGCCAGCAATGGCGAAAAAGGGCTCATGGGTGGAGTGGCTACAATCATTGAGCGCAGGATAATATGGTCTGAAAGGCTCGGGATTGCTGTCTTTTTACTTTGTACCGGGTTCGCTTTGTTTCGAAGATTTAGCGATCGAAAAATCGGAAAACAATCACAGAAGATCTCCGTGGTCGTAGCTAAGGCCGCATCCAGGAGCATCGAGAAAAACACTTAACAATCACAGGCAGTGAAGCTACGGCCCTTCGGGCCTCCGCGGGACGTCTTACCTCGTGCACATTTTGCGCGGGTCGCTACGCTCCCATTTTCGCGCAAAATGCGCACAAGGTAATCCGCCCCTGCTGTGGGCGTTATGTGTAAGCCACTATGGAAGCATTGAATAAAAAATTGGCGCTAGTCCTTTGGTCTGAAGATGAAAATGGAGAAGAGGATGTAGCAGTCTTCTCAGGAATTCTTGTTTCCAGAGATGGAGTGTACTTTCTAGAAAAATGTGACAGTAAAAATCCAGAACTCCTGGCGGAGTGGCTTGAACGAATCAGGCCGGTTAGTGAGGATTTAAAGGAGACTTTGTTAGGTTGTGATTACCAGCTAGCGCTATCTGTCGGCAAAGTAAAAGGCGGCCAAAGTATGGAAAGCTTTGGTGGATTGAAATGGCCGGAATGAATACACATAACAAGCCAATCAACTCCGCGCCTGCGGCGCCGGACAGCTTACACTTCGCTTTTCTGCGTTTCAGCTGCCGGTTATTGGGACGTTAAGTGTCAGTAATGTCAGAGCAAGAAATAGCATTTTTACTGGTCGGCTTATTTGTGCTCCTGTGTGTTGCGTTTTACGCTCACAAAAAGAGAAGTAAGCCTTGTGAAAAGTGTGGCGACGGAATGTTTCTTGCCAAGCTTGAAGATCCAGCTGGTATCAATGTAAAACCCAAAATCACTCTGTCGCTATATGCTGGCCCCAGAAAGTACAAAGAAACATGGCAGTGTAAAAATTGTGGAGAGCAAAAGGTTGTGAAGTACTGGGGAAGTTAGTGCGTGCCAGACCCAACACTTAACAAACGCAAGCAAGATGCTCCGGCCCTTCGGGCCTCCGCGGGACGCCCAACGCTATGCACATTTTGTGCGGGTCGCTGCGCTCCCAGTTTCGCACAAAATGTGCATAGCATTGGTCGCCCCTGTTGCGGGCGTTAAGCGAGAATAATAATATGAGCGATGAATCAATATACTTAGAAGCAACAGAAGAGTTTGAGGGACCTAATAGGTGCCCAGCATTGTGGGCCAAAGCATTGGCTTTGTGTGATGGAGAGCATGATCGCGCAAAATTTCAGTACGTAAGATTGAAGGTTGAAAAATTATCTGATTCGGCAGTAGAAAAAGGGAATGAACCTATTCGTCCTGATAGCGCTGATTTAAATGAATATAATAGTGAAGAAACGTCACAAAAAGATGTCTATCAAAGTGATCCCGTAAATCGATTGTGGATAAGTGAGAAAGGCGAAAAATATACATACGCCAAAATCTTTGATGGAGAAATCGGTTTAGCAAAAATATATTGGGTATATGGCGTTCTTGTAGGGTTTGCCGCGAGTATAATAATTTCTTCTCTAAACAGTACCAGAGAGATGGCCGCCCTGTTATTTATATATGCAATTTATGAAACGCTGGTTCTAGTGGGAACTTGGAGGTCGGCAAGTCACTATGGTGGCCCAAAGCTATGGGCAATTCTGGCGAAATTATCAGTTTTTGTTAGGTGGTGTGGCGTATTATTCGCAGCCATTACTTTGTTCAAACTATGGTCCGCTTAACAAGCAGCGGCAGGGCGACAGCCAACGCTGGGCGTTAAGCCACATGAGGAAGTGATGAGAAAGTATTTATTTATCGTATTTTTCATGCCTTCCATAGCTCTCGCATGCTTACCTTGTAAAGAGCGAGATCTACAGATTAAGAAGTATCCGGTTTTCCTTTTTGAAGATACGAGTAAATTTGATGTCAAAGCAGTCGAGGGCTTGGCTAAGTTAGAAATTGGGGCTGATGGAAAAGTAACGTCCGTTGAGCTTATAAGCAAAAATTCTGACACGGTTCCAGATTCAGTTCTTCTTAAAGTAATTTCAAAAACTGAGTTTGTGCCCAGGTTAGAAAATTGCAAATTGGTAGATGTGAGTAACTATGAGTTTCAGTTCTCTATCGAGGTGTAGCGGCTTAACAAAGCAATGCAGCCGACGTCTTACCTTGTGCACTTTTTGTACGTCGCTGCGCTCCCATTTTCGTGCAAAAAGCACACAAAGTAAGCCGCGTCTGATTGCGGCGTTAAATGTATGAATGAGACATTGAGATATCTAATATTTTTCATGTTGACAACACCTGCACTTGGGTGGGCAGCTGATTGTGATAAGGCCAAGATTTCATATTTGCTTGAAACAGCGGCAGCGCAAGAAAATATCTACGCTGTCCAATTTGCACTAGATCTTGGTGCTAATCCAAACGGCGTAACAGAAGCAATATCCATTAAGTGTTTTGCAGGTATGCCAACAGCTTCACCTGTAATGCACGCGGCTTCTCACGAAGATACAGGCATTCTAAAGTTATTGCTAAAAAATGGTGCTTCGGCAAATGTAGGTTGCTGCGATTCCTCAGCTCTACAAATAGCAAATGAAAACAAAAACCCAGAAGCAGCGAAATTACTTAAAGAGTATGGCGCAAACTACTAACACATTTAACAAGGCCATTAACTTCGCGCCTATCGGCGCCGGACAGCCTACGCTGCGCTCCGGCTGCCGGTTGTGGCGGCGTTATGCATAGGTCAGATATGAGACGCTTTTTACTGGCATCTGGAGTATTTTTTTTATCGCAGCTCTGTTTTGCTGATATGGATTTTAAGATAGCTCTCGTTCGAGACAGCATCTTTTTAAACGGGGTGGAGACTACATTAGAGTCAATTGAAAGAAAATTGGAAGCTCCATCAAGCCGTATATATCTGTATTTTGAGGATGGCGATGAAGTTGCTTACGTTTCTGTAATCCTTTACGCAACTGAAAACGATCACGAAATATACTTGTCGGAGAATAAAGATTTCTCTGCTGTGTTTCCCCTAGAAGGCGAAAAAATAGAGGGTGCCAAGTAATGCATAACAAGGCCGGGCAATTTGCTCCAGGCCTGCGGCCCTCCGCGGGACAGCTTACCTTGTGCACGTTTTGCGCAGGTCGCTGCGCTCCCATTTTTGCGCAAAACGTGCACAAGGTAAGCTGCCCCTGCCGGCAGCGTTAGGTGACCTAATTTCCCACTGAAAGTAGACACCCTGTATAGTTAGTTTTCGGCCTAACATGGAGGTGTATCATGGGTAAGAAGAAGGTGTGGTAAAAATACTTGATCGGCGGCTCTGTTTTCCGTTTCTGCGCTGTAGCCCTCTGTTTATTACCGGGATCCAGGGGCGCTAAAGCGCCTCCACCACGACCGGCACCCCATTCAATGCAGCATTTCCGGATACCTCATCTACAAGATGATCGTCCGTGAGGTCGTTTTTATTAATGCCGGGATTCGTTTTCGCCACCCTCAGCTGAACGCCATCCAGGTCGTGTCCCCACCCATGCGGTAAGCATACCGAGCCCGGCATTATGCTATCGGTGATCTCAACCACTACATTGAGCTGGCCAACGCGCGACCGGACTTTCGCTTTGCTGCCATTTTCCAATTTCAGCGCCTCGGCATCCATAGGATGGATATACAGGCCGCAGCGGTCTTTGCCTTTGACCAGGCGCTTGCTGTTATGCATCCACGAATTATTGGTGCGCAGATCGCGGCGGCCGATCAGTTTTAGCTCTGGCTTTTCATGTAGTGAGGCTGCGTATTCTTTCAGTCGCTCCAGGTCGCTAATAAAAGGAGCCGGCATCATGTGGATTTTCCTGTCTTCGGTGAACAAGAATTCAGGAAGGCAGGGCTGGAGGGGGCCGAGGTTCAGGCCATGGGGGTATTCCTTGAGTTTCTCCAGGGTCAAACCCTCATCGTGGTGTGTCACTTCCTGGCCGTTGTACTCGTCAAAGCTTTCAGCGTAGGGGCCCGAGCGCAGTGCATAGTCCAGCACTGTTGTGAGCGGCAAAGGCTGTTTGCTGGTTTCTCCGGTTTTGATCCGTGTTATGCGACGGATGAGGCCATTCATGATGTCCCAGTCGGAGCGTGTGCCTTCCTCATGGGGAAATAGTGGCTCAGAGAACTTCGCGACGTTATGCACCGAGAGCAGGTTGAACACCAGGTCATATTGCTCGTGTTCCAATGGTCCCGTGGGCGGCAGGATGATATCGGCGTGACGGGAGGTTTCGTTCAGGTAGAAATCCAGCGACACCATGAAGTCCAATCCGCTCAGGCCCTGTTCCATCAGGCGGCCATTGGGCGTGGACAACCCGGGATTGCCGGCAATGCAGATGAAGCCCCGTACTTGTCCCTCGCCTGGGGTGGTCATTTCTTCTGCCATTGTGGTCGCCGGCAGTTCCCGGTTGAATTCCGGAAGGCCGCGTACGCGGCTGTGGTAGGTGGCGAAGCTGCCCGCCTGACTGGGTTTTACACCGGAGTCCACAGCGGGCTTGGTAAACATCATGCCGCCGCGGCTATCCAGATTGCCGGTGATAATATTCAGCACATTGATCAGGTAGTGATTCAGGGCGCCGAAGGCTTGCGCCGAGATACCCATACGTCCGTAGCAGATGGCTTTATCGGCTGCTGCGTACTCTTCTGCGATGCGCTCGATCTCTGATTCCGGAATGCCCGTAATCTGCGAGATTTCCGACATGGGGAAGAGGTTGAAGGTGTCCAGTAATTCGCCCCAGTGGTCCATCATGCCTTGCAGGCGCCCGGGCTTGTACAGTTCGTTGCTGATGACATGCTGGATCAGGCCAATCAGGAAGAATGCGTCGGTTGTGGGGCGAATGAAGTGGTGTTCCTGCGCATACATCGCTGTTTCGTTTCTGCGTGGGTCGATCAGAACCAGTTTCCCGCCGCGCTTATGAATGCCTTCCAGTCGCTTTAGAATATCCCCGCCGGACATCAAGCTGCCATTGGACGCTGCGGGGTTGGCTCCCAGCATCAGCATATAGTCGGTGTGGTCGATGTCGGGGATGGTAAATGCCTGCGCGTGCCCAAACATCAGATGAGAGCACAGTTGGTGCGGCATCTGGTCAAGGGACGCTGCAGTAAAGATGTTTCGAGTATTCAGTGCTTTGCGCAGCTTGTTCGAGGCCATCAGCAGGCCCAGGTTGTGGGACGTCGGGTTACCCCAGTAGCCGGCGACGGCATCGTCACCGTAGTTTTTCTGTACCCTCGCCAACCCTTCTGCCGCATAGTCCAGGGCTTCGTCCCAGCTGACTTCAAGCCACTGGCCATCGACCTTGCGAAGGGGCTTTTTCAAGCGGTCCGGGTCGTTGTGCAGGTCCTGCAATGAATAGCCTTTCGGGCAGATATGGCCCCAGCTGTGCTGGTCCTTATCATCACCTGAGATCGCTATGATCTTGCTACCACGGTATTGTATTTCAATGCCGCACATGGCTTCACACAAGGTACAGCTGCGGTAGTGTGTTTTAACCGGCAGTTTTTCTTCTGCTGCGGCTTCTGTTTCGGCGGCTTCGCGCGCATTACGAATGATCCGTAACATATTGCGCACACTGGTTTCTTTACGGCGAGGGCGCCCGTCCTTATGGCCATTGTTCTGTTCGTGTTTATCCAGCAATCGCCAGTCAGAGTAATTTATATACTCGACGTTACGTTCCGAAAGAATGGCTGCAACATCCTGTTCGATAGGATCGAGTGTTTCAGGAAGCGTGGAGGTCAGTTGCGTTACGGTTTCTGTTGCGCAGTGTTTGTTCGAGCCGATAACGCCGCTGGCGCCACGCTTGATCCAGCCGGCGACATATTCGTTGCCATCTTCGGGGTTCACCCGCGCGCTGTTGTTGCTAATAACGCCGCGGCGCTCATCAAATGGCAGGCCTTCTACAGGCTCCCCGCGATAGCCGGTAGCGTTGATGATCAAACCCACATCAAGAGTGTGCTGTTCCCCTGTCGGTATTGCATTGATTCGTCGCCCATTACGCTCCAGCCGGGTGCGCACAAACCGGAGTTGCTTGCTACCTGCGGATTCCTCGATGGACTCGGGGCTGCTCAGGAACATTAGGCGAATACGCCTGGTGGCCGGGTTTTTACTCAGTGGGCGCTGTGCGATGTCGCGTAGCAGTGCAATGTTTTGGCGGGCCTCACTAAACTCCGGTTTGCTCAGGTCTGCTTCTGATTCGGCATCCAGATCGAGGTCGGACGGGTCGACGACAATATCCAGGCTTTCAATGCCGACAAGCTGCTCCAGTTCCTTTGGGGTGAACGCTGCCTGTGCCACACCGCGACGGGCCAGCAGGCACACCTCCTTGATTCCGCTGTCACGCAGAGCCATCAGGGATTGATCGGCGATATCGGTTTTGGCCAGGTCGGCATGGGGCAGTGTCAGAATCCGCGCGATATCCAGTGCAACGTTACCAACGCCGATGATGGCCGCGCGATGGGCTGACAGGTCGGGTGAAAGGGCCTGGTGATCCGGATGGCCGTTGTACCAACCGACAAATTCCGACGAGCCGAAGATATTGCCCAGATCTGCGCCGGGAATTGTCAGTGCACGGCTTTTTGAACCGCCGGTTGCGTATACAACGGCATGATAGAGCGACTTCAGCTCCTTGGTGGAGAGGTCCTGGCCAATTTTCACGTTGCCGAAAAAGCGGACCTGCGGGCTTTCGGCAATGCGTTCAAAGCTGGCGCTTACGGACTTTATGCGGGGGTGGTCTGGTGCTACGCCATAGCGGACCAACCCAAAGGGTGTCGGCAGTTTTTCAAAAATATCCACGGTAGCGGTGGGCATGGATTTCAGAATGGCTTCCGCGGTGTAGAACCCGGAAGGGCCGGCGCCTACCACCGCAAAGTGGCCACCCGCGGCGGCGTGTTCACTGGCCGCGGCCTGCTGGTGAACGCTCTCACGTATTGCCGGCAGCTCTCTCGCCATTTCCGCATTCATGGTGATGTATTGCTGCTGCCCTGCGGGCACGGCGCTCTCGGGGAAAATTGCGCGCTCGGGGCATTCGGTCAGGCACGCATTACAGTCGATACAGGCCTCGGGATCGATATAGAGCATATCGTCGCCCTGGCGAAAGGCTTCTACGGGGCAGACATCCACACAGTTGGTGTGTTTGTGGTTGATACAGGCCTCGGTAACGACGTACGCCATGGTGCGGTTCCCTCAAACGCTTCCGGTGAGTGATTATTCTGGTTCGATGGGGATAGTAGGCACTCGGCGCCGGGATGTATTGACAGTTTTCGCGCATTGACATTTTGTGCCATGCGCCAAATACTCGATGTCATGTCAGCACCCGTGGTCATGCCTACAAGTTTTATTGCCGTATTGCAGCGCTATGTCGCCGCAAGGCAGCTGCCTGCCGTCGATTTACAGGCCCGTATGGCGGCTTACCAGACCAGGAATGCAATGGCTAACCGGGAGTTTGATCAGCTGCTGGGCGCGATACACCGGTTGGACCCGGTTCCTGGGCTGGGGATAAAAATCGGGCAGATGATCGAGCCGAAAGACTTTGGCATCGTTGGGTACCTGCTTGCGTCGTGCAGTAACCTGGTGCAGGCGTTAACACGCTATGGGCGATACCAGGCCCTGGTGTCATCAGCGTTGAGCACGCAGGTGGAAGTGGGCAGTGACGCCATTCGGCACCGCTGGCAATTGCACGATGTGGACACGGTCAGTTCTTACGAATTCAGTACCGCAGTGTTTGTCCGCCTGTATCAAAGCCTGATTGGAAAGCCCGTCGCTCCCGTCAAAGTGGGACTGCCATTTGCTGAGCCGCAGAATGCCGACGTATATGAAACCCTGTTTGATTGTCCCGTAGAGTTTGGTACCGAAAGCCTGGTGGTTGATGTTCCCGCCAAGGTGATGTGGATGACCATCTCAACGAGTGATCCCTACATGCGGAAGATTTTCGACCGACAGGCGGAAGCCATGTTGGATGCGGAGGCAAAAGCTAAAGGCGAGGTGCTCCCGGGAAGCGTCGAGGACTTTTTTGAAAGTTTGCAGCGGCACCTGTTAATGGCGATGAAAGATGGCGACACCTCGGCCAAGACGGTGGCGGCGCAGATGGGCTACTCACTGCGCAGTTTTTACCGGCTATTGGCATCCGAGGGGTACAGTTACCGCAGTATTGTTGCGGGATTGAGGCGACGCCTGGCCAAAAAATATTTGCAGGACGAGTCCCTTTCCTATGCCGATGTGGCAATGCTGTTGGGGTATTCGGAGCAGAGTGCGTTTGCCCGCGCATTCAAGGACTGGATGGGCATGACGCCGGGGGAGTACCGCAGGCAGTTGTAATATTGCCAGCCGCGGTGACGGTGTGCGGTGGGGTTAGCCTGCAATATCGAAAACAAAAAAGCCCCGATCTTTTGCAAGATCGGGGCTTTTTGTATATGGCGCACTCGGAAGGATTCGAACCTTCGACCGCTCGGTTCGTAGCCGAGTACTCTATCCAGCTGAGCTACGAGTGCGTTGTTGTGGTTGCGAACTATAGTGACTTGCCTTCGCTTCGTCAAGTCTTTTTTAAAGGTTTTTTTCAAAAACTCTTTAAAAATCCGCAAGTTACCGAGCTTGGTGGCTGTCCGCAGATGCCCGCTTCAACTCGATAGGGCGCGCATTCTGCCGTGCTGCTTCGGTCTTTGCAAGTACTTTTTTGGGCTTTTTTGAGGCCCCGTTTCGCGCCATGGTCCACCGGTCGGATATGCCGGGTTGGTGCACGGATTTGCGGTACCAACTGCCCCGGTAGCCCCGGTCAGGCCGCGTTTATGTCCGTGTGCGGAAAGTCGGCGTGGTGGCTGTCGGCAGGTTGCATCTGCTCGGCAAAGGCCTGTTCGAGCAGTTCCCGGTCCCGGTGGCGCTTGATCCGCTCGAAAAAAATGGTGGCCTCCGGGTAGCTCAGCTTGAGGTAGGCGAGCCACTGCTTGATCCGGTTGCCCAGGTACTTGGCGGGGTAGAGGTCCTGGGTGGTCGAGTAATAGTCGTAAAGCAGGGCGGCGACCTGGTGCCACTGGAGCGGCTGGTAGTCGCGGCCGTCACTCAGGGCCTGTATCTGCAGCCCGATGTCTGGACGCGCCAGCAGGCTGCGACCGAACATAAAGGCGTCACAACCGGTTACTTCGCGGCAGCGTTTGAAGTCGTCCAGTGTCCACAGGTCACCATTGGCGATCACTCTTATGCCCAGCTGTTCGCGAATTTCACCGATGTATTCCCAGTAAGCCGGTGGCCGGTAGCCATCGACCTTGGAGCGTGCGTGGACAGCGAGCTCCGAGGCTCCGCCGGCCTCGGCGGCGCGGGCGTTGTCGAGGTAGCTGCTGCGGTCCTGGTAACCCAACCGGATCTTGGCGGATACCGGGATCTCTGCAGGCACGGCATTGCGCACCGCGGCCACGATGTCCTCAACCCGTGACGGGGACTGCAGCAGGCAGGCACCACCGTCGCTGTTATTGACGGACTTTGCCGGGCAGCCGAAGTTCAGGTCGATGGATTTTGCGCCCACCTCAACCGCTTTGGCGGCGTTGTAGGCCATGGCCTTCGGGTTGCCACCGAGCAACTGGAGCTTGACCGGCGTGCCATTCGGGGTGGTTGCGCCCTGGTCGAGCTCCGGGCACAGCCGGGTAAAGACCCGCCGCGGCAGTCGGGTGTGCGTGACCCGGACAAACTCAGTGACGCAAATGTCCACGCCGCCAATACGGGAAAGCAGGGCGCGCACATGGTGATCGATGACCCCTTCCATTGGCGCCTGATAGATCGTCGGGCGCACCGGCGTTGCCTGTGCTGGCTTGCTCTGTCTCGGGTACTGCGGGTGTTGCATGGGCTTCTAGCGGAGTATGGCTTGGTTAGGGCCGGGTATTGTACGAAATTCCGGATCGCACTGTGCAATTATTCGGCAGTGGGGTCCGTCTGGGCTGAGTGGTTGAAATTGGTAGCGAAAATGGAGGAAATCATCGGTATCTGGCGGGTTCTTGGTTGCTTCTGTAACTAATAAGTGTTTGATTTCTAAGGGTTCTTGTATTGATAATATCGCCCGCAAAATCGGAACAGATCGATAAAAATCAAATAGCGAGGGAATACAAGTGCAAGAGTCACTGATGCAGCAAGGTCTGGATATCACGCTGTTCGGCATGGGGATTGTATTTACTTTTCTGCTGGTTCTGGTGATCTGCACCACTGTCATGTCCCGCGTTATCACGCGTTTCTTTCCAGAGGCTGAGCCCGCTGTGGCACCGGCTGTTTCCGCCGGCGCTGCCGGCGACGAACGCCTGAAGAAAATTATCAAGGCTGCGATCGAGCAGCACCGGAACAGGCGCGGCTAGCTGCGCGCCGCGAAAATAATTCATGCATTTTAGAGCGGCTCTGCGGATGCGCGTGTGACTCGAGTGAGTTCGCCCAGTAACCCAGCCAGTTCTCCGACTTTTCAAAATTAACATTCCAAGAGAGACGACCCATGACTGAGGTTAAAAAGCCATTGGGGATTACTGATGTAGTCCTGCGCGACGCCCACCAGTCGCTATTCGCCACCCGCCTGCGGCTCGACGACATGCTGCCGATAGCCGAGAAGTTGGACAAAGTGGGTTTCTGGTCTCTGGAGTCCTGGGGCGGCGCAACCTTTGATGCCTGTATTCGTTACCTGGGAGAGGACCCCTGGGATCGCATTCGCGAACTGAAAAAGGCCATGCCCAACACGCCGCAACAGATGTTGTTCCGCGGCCAGAATATTCTCGGTTACCGTCACTACGCCGACGATGTGGTGGAAAAGTTTGTTGAGCGTGCGGCCACCAATGGTGTGGATGTGTTCCGCGTGTTCGACGCCATGAACGACATGCGCAACCTGCAAACGGCGCTGGCCGCCGTGAAAAAGCAGGGTAAACACGCACAGGGCACCATCTCCTACACCGTGAGTCCTGTCCATAACATGGATCTGTGGGTGGACCTCGGTCGTCAGATTGAGGACATGGGGGCCGACTCGATTGCCATCAAGGATATGGCCGGGTTGCTGCGTCCTTACGAGGGCTACGAGCTGGTCAAGCGCTTGAAAGAAGCGGTGGATATTCCCATCCATATGCAGTGCCACGCGACTACCGGTCTATCCACTGCCACGGCACTGAAGTGTGTGGAAGCGGGCATCGACAATATCGATACCGCGATTTCCTCCATGTCCATGACCTACGGTCACAGTCCCACAGAGGCCGTGGTGGCGATTCTGGAAGGCACCGACCGCGATACCGGGCTCGACATCAACCTGCTGGAAGAAATTGCCGCGTATTTCCGTGACGTCCGCAAAAAATACGCGAAGTTCGAGGGTTCCCTGCGCGGTATCGACTCGCGCATCCTGGTCGCACAGGTGCCCGGTGGCATGCTCACCAATATGGAAAGCCAGCTGCGCGAGCAGGGCGCCGGCGACCGCCTCGACGAAGTGCTGGAAGAAATCCCCCGCGTACGCAAAGACCTGGGTTATCTGCCGCTGGTAACGCCTACCTCCCAGATCGTGGGTACGCAGTCGGTACTGAATGTACTGACCGGTGAGCGTTACAAATCCATTTCCAAGGAAACCGCCGCGGTACTCAAGGGTGAGTACGGTGCGACGCCCGCAGAAGTGAACAAAGAATTGCAGGACAAGGTGCTCGATGGTGGCGAACCCGTAACCTGTCGCCCCGCAGACCTGCTGGCGCCCGAGCTGGACAAGTTGGCGGCGGAGCTGCAGCAAAAGGCGGCGGAAGACGATATCGAAATCACAGCGGGTGAGGGCGAAATCGACGACGTATTGACCTACGCGCTGTTCCCGCAAATTGGCCTCAAGTTCCTGAAGAACCGGGACAACCCGGATGCCTTTGAGCCGGTACCCACGGGCAATGAATCCTCCGAAGTGAAAAATGACGACGGGGAATACGTATACACGGTTTCCGTGGAAGGCGAGAGCTACACGGTTACCGTTGCCGATGGTGGCGACGTTACCGGAATGGTCAGGGTGGGTGGCGAAGCTGCGTCTGCGGGTAGTGCTGCTCCAGCACCGGCTGGCTCTCTCCCTGCTGAAGGCTCTGGCGAGCCGGTCAAGGCGCCGCTGGCCGGCAACATCTTCAAGGTGCTGGTGAAGCCCGGTGACCAGGTGACCGAAGGTCAGAACATCGTGATCCTGGAGGCCATGAAGATGGAGACTGCAGTGAGCGCACCGCGCGCCGGTAGCGTGACCGGTGTCACCATCAAGGAAGGCGATTCCGTGGCGGTGGGCGATGCCCTGCTGACCATCGCTTAACGGGGGCGCTTGTGGAAAACATAACAAATCTCTGGCTCTCGTCCGGCGCCAACCAGATCACGATCGGGCAGTTCTCCATGATGGTGGTCTGTCTGGGGCTTCTGTTTCTCGCCATACGCAAAAACTTCGAGCCGCTGTTGCTGGTGCCCATCGGCTTCGGTGGCATCCTGGCGAACATCCCGGGTGCCAACCTGGCGGTGCCTGCGGTGGAAGCGGCCATTTACTCCGGCGACGCCGGCGTAATGACGCAACTTGCGCAGGCGCTCGGCCTCGGCGGTTTTGAATCCATCGAAGGCCTGAAGGCGGCGTTGGAAAGTGCACCCGCAGCGGCGCATGAACGTGCGGCCCAGGTGGCAGCGGATGCGGGCTTTAACAACGGCATGCTGTACAACTTTTACAGTGTTGCCATTGCCTCCGGGGTAGCCCCGCTGGTGATCTTCATGGGGGTGGGCGCGATGACCGATTTCGGTCCGCTGCTGGCGAACCCGCGCACCCTGTTCCTGGGCGCTGCGGCACAGTTCGGTATTTTTGCCACGGTGCTGGGTGCAGTGGGAATGTCGGCGGCTGGCATCATGGACTTCTCCATCGCCGACGCTGCGGCGATCGGTATTATCGGTGGTGCAGATGGGCCCACGGCGATTTATGTATCCAGCCTGCTGGCGCCGGACCTGCTTGGTGCCATTGCCGTCGCCGCCTATTCGTATATGGCGCTGGTGCCCTTGATCCAGCCGCCGATCATGCGCGCACTGACCACCGAGCAGGAGCGCAAGATCGAGATGGTGCAGCTGCGCCCGGTGAGCAAGCGCGAGAAAATCGTGTTCCCGCTGGTACTGCTGATTCTGGTGGCCCTGTTCCTGCCGGATGCGGCACCGCTGCTGGGTATGTTCTGTTTCGGTAACCTGATGCGCGAGTGTGGTGTGGTAACGCGTCTGTCGGATACCGCGCAGAATGCGTTGATCAATATCACCACCATATTCCTCGGGCTGTCGGTTGGCTCCAAGCTGGCCGCGGACAAGTTTCTGGACCCGAAGACCCTGGGCATTTTGGCGCTGGGTATCGCGGCCTTTGCCATTGGTACCGCGGCTGGTGTGTTGATGGCCAAGCTGCTGAATACTATGAGCAAAAACAAGATCAACCCGCTGATCGGCTCCGCGGGCGTCTCCGCGGTGCCGATGGCGGCGCGGGTCTCCAACAAGCTGGGGCTCGAGGCCAATCCGCACAACTTCCTGCTGATGCATGCCATGGGCCCGAACGTGGCCGGTGTGATCGGCTCGGCGGTGGCGGCGGGTGTGATGATCACCATGGTGCGTGCGATGACCGGTTGATCGGTTGCCTGCGCTTCTGAAACCCCGCTCCGGCGGGGTTTTTTATGCCTATCGTCAAGTGGCGACCAGATGGTCTGTTTTTGCGCTGGGTGAGGGGGCCCGCTGCAGCGCTCCGTGCTAATATGGCCGCCGTTTTGATAACAGGCGGCACGTTGTTCGGTGCCGCAAAGGAGAGGTTATGTCCTGGTTGGGAGCGGGTATTGGCGCGGGCATTGGCATGATGTTCGGCGGTCCGATCGGTGCCGCACTGGGCGCCTGGGTGGGCAGTTCCTTTGGTTCCGGGCTCAAGAAACTTGGTGAGGCCGGAGTCACGCTGAATCGCGAGGGCGCGCAGACTGTATTTATCGTCGCGCTGTTTTCCATGCTGGCCAAAATGGCGAAAGCGGATGGTCAGGTTTCCAAGGCGGAAATTCAGCTGGTTGATGACTTTATCAACAACAACCTGCGCCTGAATGCGGAGGATCGCCAGCAGGCGATCAAGATTTTCCAGAACGCCAAGGATGACCAGTTCAGCATCTACGACTATGCGCAGCAGTACCGCCAGCTGATCCGCAACCAGGCGATGCGGGAAATGGTATACCGGCTGCTGTTCGCGGTGGCGTTTGCCGACGGTGAGTTGCACCCGGCCGAGGAGCAGATCTTGCGCAGAATCCCCGAAGCGCTGGGGCTGCACGAGTCTATCTTTACCGCGATGTTCAATGAATTCGGGCACCGCAGTCCTGGTGCCAGCGGCGCCAGTCTGCAGGCCCACTACGATATTCTGGAGTGCAGCCCGGACGCGAGCGACAAGGAAGTAAAACTTGCTTACCGACGCAAGGCCGCCGAGTTTCACCCGGATAAAATTGCCTCCAAGGGGCTTCCGGAAGAGTTTATGCGCCACGCGGAAGACCAGATGAAAAGCATCACCGTGGCGTACGACACCATTGTCGCCGCGCGCAAGCGCCAGACCGCGGTCGACCAGGCCTGATTTCAGGAGTTTATTTATGTCCCTTGCAGTGCAGCTTCAGCAAAAACTCACCGACGCGTTCAGCCCTTCGCATATCGAAGTGGATTGCGAGAGCCATATGCACAATGTGCCCGCCGGTTCCGAGATGCATTTTCGTGTGGTGCTGGTGAGCGAAGCGTTTGCCGGTATCCGCAAGGTGCAGCGGCATCAGAAAGTGTACGCGGCGCTGGCCGATGAAATGGCCGGCCCGATACACGCGCTGGCGCTGCACCTGTACACCGCAGAAGAGTGGGCCGGACAGGCGCCAGCAAGCCCCCAGTGTATGGGTGGCAGCAAGGCGGACGCCGGTTAACCAGAGACGCCATCGGGTATCATGCGGCCAATTGAGTGGCGCTGAGCCCTATCGTTACAAACCCGCTACAAACCCGGTACAAATCCAGTAGCAAGCACAGAATTCAGGAGTGACAGTGGAAGGCTTTATTGTCGACGTTACCGCCGAGAACGCCCAGCAAGTATTGATCGATGAGTCCATGAAGCGCCCGGTGGTGGTGGATGTATGGGCGGAGTGGTGTGAGCCCTGTAAGCAGCTGATGCCGGTGCTGGAAAAAATCGCCAACGAATATGCGGGGCAGTTCCTGCTCGCCAAGCTCAACGCCGATACTGAACAGGCGCTGGCGGGGCAGCTCGGCGTACGCAGCCTGCCCACGGTCATGGTGCTGAAAGACGGCCAGCCGGTGGACGGCTTTGCCGGTGCCCAGCCGGAGAAGCAGATTCGCGAAATGCTGGAAAAATACCTGCCAAAACCCTGGGACCTGCAATTGCAGCAGGCCCAGAAACTGGTGGGCGAGGGCAGTCTGGACGAGGCGCTGCCGCTGCTGCGCCAGGCCTACGGGGATTCCGGTGAGCGTGCCGACATTGCCAAACAGTACGCCGCGGTTTTGCTGGAGAAAAACCGCTCCAAGGACGCCGAAGAGGTGCTGGGCAAGATTCTGCTGGCGGATCAGGATGCGGACTACCAGCAGCTGATGGCGCAGCTGGAACTGAAACAGCAGGCGGCGGATTCGCCGGAAATCAAGGCGTTGCAGCAGGCGTTGGCCGCCAACCCGGACGATAGTGAATCTGCCTACAAGCTGGCGGTGCAGCTCAGCCAGGCGGATCGTCACGAAGAGGCGCTGGAAATCCTGCTGGGACTGCTGCGCAAGGATATGGGCTTTGCCGATGGCGCCGCCAAGCAGGCGTACCTGGACATCGTCAAGGCGCTGGGCGCCGGTGACCCGGTAGCGACCACTTACCAGCGCAAGCTGATGACACTGTTGTTCTGATTACCCGTTCGACCAGAAACGAAGCCAAACCCGGGCCGATCATGTTCAAACTCTGTGTATACATTCCCGAGTCGCATCTGGAGCCGGTCAAGCAGGCGCTGTTTGCGGCCGGTGCCGGGCGCATCGGTGATTACGACAGCTGCTGCTGGCAAGTGCCAGGCACCGGCCAGTTCCGGCCACTGGACGGCAGCAAGCCATTTATCGGCCAGCAGGGGGAAGTGGAAACGGTTGCAGAGTACCGGGTAGAAACCGTCTGTGCAGACGAGGTAGTGGATGCGGTGCTGGCCGCCATGCGCAGCGCCCACCCCTATGAGGAGCCCGCGTTCGACCTGTGGAAGCTGGACGAACGCTGCGGCTAGTGGGCTCGACAGGTTTTTTCCGAAAGGTTAGAGCTTGCGCTCGATCACGCCGCGGTGCAGGCTGTAATTTCCTTTCTCGCGGTCGTTGAAGTAATGCTTCAGCGTCTGTGTCATCACCGGAAAAGCCATCTCCTCCCAGGGGATGTCCTTTTCGTCAAACAGCTCGACTTCCAGTGACTCCGGCCCCGGGCCGAAGTTTGTATCGGTCAGTTCGCCGCGGTAGATCAGGTATACCTGATTGATGTGGGGAATGTCGTATACGGAGAAGAGTTCGTCGACGCGCATGTTCGCGCGCGCTTCCTCCCAGGACTCACGCAGCGCACCCTGTTCGCTGGTTTCCCCGTTTTCCATAAACCCCGCCGGTAAAGTCCACAGCCCGTAGCGGGGTTCGATGGCGCGTTTACACAACAGAACCTGGTCGCCCAGATAAGGCAGCGTACCGACAATAACCCGCGGGTTGACATAGTGGATGGCGCCGCAGTCCCGGCAGAGGTGGCGGGGGCGGTCGTCCCCGGTGGGGATCTCGAATACGACCGTGTGGCCGCAGTGGCTGCAAAATTTCATGGCGCAAGTATACCCGCGGAAGGAGCCAGCGCCAGTCCGCCTTCTATCATTGGATATTAGATAATTCTGGCTGTTGGCCATGGCTGTGCGGAGTTGGCGCGCTTCAAGTCAGAATGGCGGGGAGACGGATCGATATACCTGCTGGTGAGCCATTTGCCGCCGAACAGCGTATAGTAAGTTTATCGCTGGGCCGTTTTTTTACAGGCGCGGGATCGGCGACAGAGTAATACGAAAATGTTGAAGACGATTGAACAGAAGTTTGCGGCAGTGAAAGAAAAGCTGCAGGAGCGCGTACCGCGAGGCCCTGATCTGCATGGTCACGCGGCGGTTTTACTCGCGCTGACGGATGAGCCCGACCCCCAGGTCATTTTGACCCTGCGCTCCCAGCAGCTTTCCAGTCACTCTGGCGAGGTATCCCTCCCCGGCGGCCGCTGGGACGAGACCGATTCTTCGCTGGAGTTCACCGCGCTGCGGGAGACCCACGAGGAAATCGGCCTTCCCTCCGACCAGGTGCGTGTACTCGGTCCTTTGTGGACCCGCACCACCCGCTGGCAGGTTCAGGTCACTCCGTGGCTTGGCATTGTTCCCGCGGATGCCGAACTCACGCCCAATCCCGGTGAGCTCGACGCCATTTTTCGCGTGCCGCTCGCTTACTTTCTGGATGATCCGCGCATCCGCACCGACCGTATCACCATCGACCAGCGCCGTATCTACCTGCCGGCTTACGAGTACGAGGGGTTTGAAATCTGGGGCTTTACCGCCGGTGTATTGACGGAGTTTCTGGTGCGGGTACTGGATGCACCTATCGGAAGGCGCGATGACGTGCCGGTCAGGGCATTGAGCTGAGCGCGCGTAGCGCAGAGTAAGCTCGGGTATACTGCGCGCCTGTTTTTCCGAGATTGACCATGCCAAGACCGAAGTCCGCTGTCGCACTGGAGGATGTCCACTGGGGCGCCCTCAAAACCCTGTTTCCCTACCTGCTGGAATTCAAGCGCCCGGTGCTGCTGGCACTGTTGTGCCTCGTTGGCGCCAAGGCTGCCAGCGTAGGCCTGCCGTTTCTGCTCAAACATATTGTCGATGACCTGGACCGCGCCGGCGGCACGGCGGCGGCCATTGCCCTGCCACTGGGGCTGCTGCTGGCCTACGGCTTCGTGCGGTTTTCCTCGGTACTGTTCGGCGAACTGCGGGATACCATTTTCGGCCGGGTGACCGAGCGCGCCCAGCGCCGGGTGGGGCTGGAAGTCTTTCGGCACCTGCATCGCCTGGACCTGGACTATCACCTGAACCGCCGCACCGGCGGCCTGTCGCGGGATATTGAGCGCGGCAATTCCGGCATCGGTTTCCTGATGCGCTTTATGGTTTTCAACATCGTGCCCACCCTGGTGGAAATCCTGATGGTGGTGGGGTTGCTGTGGTGGAACTACAACGCCAGCTTTGCACTGCTGGTGCTGGGCGCGGTGGCGGTTTATATCGGCTTTTCGGTAGTGGCCACCGAATGGCGTACCCACTTTGTGCGGGCACTCAACCAGGCGGAATCCCAGAGCAGTAGCCGTGCGGTCGACAGCCTGCTGAACTACGAAACCGTCAAATACTTCGGCAACGAAAAGCACGAGGCGGATCACTACGATCGTGAGCTGGCCGTATGGGAGCGCGCGCGCCGCAAGAATCGCCTGTCGTTATTCGGACTCAATGCCGGGCAGGCACTGATCATTGCAGCGGCCATGTGTGGCGCCATGGTGATGGCCGCGGTCAATGTCACCAGGGGCACCATGACCATTGGTGATTTTGTTTTGATCAATGCGGTGATGATGCAGATCTTTATCCCGCTGAACTTCCTCGGCTTCGTGTACCGGGAAATGAAAGGTGCCCTGGCCAACATCGAAAAGATGTTTTCCATCCTCGATGTAAAACCGGCCATCGAAGACCGGCGGGATGCGGGTAACTTGGTTGTCGAGCACGGCGCCATCGAATTCCGCGAGGTGCACTTCGGCTACAACCCGGACCGGCAGATTCTCAAAGGTGTGAGTTTCAGTGTTGAGCCCCGGCAAAAGGTCGCGATCGTCGGCGCCAGTGGCGCGGGCAAGTCGACGCTGTTCAAGCTGCTGTTTCGTTTTTACGACGCCGATGATGGCAGCGTGCTGGTGGATGGCCAGGATATTCGTGGGGTCAGCCAGGATTCCCTGCGCCGCTGTATCGGTGTGGTCCCGCAGGACACCGTGCTGTTCAACCAGTCGATCCTCGAGAACGTGCGCTACGGCCGTGTCGATGCCACAGACGAGGAAGTGATGGAGGCCATCCGCCACGCACAGCTGGACGGGTTTATCGCGCAGTTGCCGGAAGGGGTTCACACCACGGTAGGGGAGCGCGGCCTGAAGCTGTCCGGTGGGGAAAAGCAGCGTGTCGCCATCGCCCGCGCGATACTCAAGCGTCCGCCCATTATGGTATTTGATGAAGCCACCTCCAGCCTGGATAGCCACGCGGAGCAGGGTATCCTGCGCGCGCTACAGGAGATTTCCCGGGAGCAGACCACGCTGGTCATCGCCCACCGCCTGTCGACGGTGGTGGATGCGGATAGGATTCTGGTGATGGAGCAGGGCAGTGTGGTTGAGCAGGGCAGTCATGCTGAGCTGGTGGCCGCCGATGGGCATTACGCGGCGCTGTGGCGGATGCAGCAGCGTGAGCGTGCGCTGGACGCGGTGCCCATCTCCTCCTGACATTGTTTTAGATCCCGCTCGCGGCGTGTTTTGTCGCTTCCTGCGGAAATCGCGCCGCGCAAATTCCTGAGATTGCCCATACTTGCAGTCGAATATCCGGCGCCTTGTGTACAGCGCCGGATTGCTGGACATCTCCTGAGGCCGCATTTAATGTGGTTTGCAAGGCTCAGGCCGTCTTCAATAACAAAAGACCAATACAACAGATCAAACCATAAACAGGCAGGAATCTGAATGAAAACTGCACTCTTCGCCGCGTCTGCACTGGCGCTTGCCGTGATTGCCGGCTGTTCTTCTGACGAAAAATCCAACGCCAACCCGGATGCTTCCGCGCCCGCACAAAGCACCGCACAGCAGGCGGCCGACCCCGCGCAGCAATCAACCCAGGCGCAACCGGCTACCGGTCCCCAGGCCGGTGGTATCGCCAAGGGCGTGGATCCGTCGCGCTTTGATATTTACGCACCGGTTGAGCTGAATGCCGATCTGTCGTCGCTGTCTGAAAACCAGCGCAAGATGATCGGCCTGTTGATCGAGGCCAGCCAGATTATGGACCAGCTGTTCTGGCTGCAGTCCTATGGCCCCGCGCAGGAATTGCTGAGCGGTATCGACGATAGCGCCGCACGCACCTTCGCCGATATCAACTACGGCCCGTGGGACCGCCTGAACGACAACAAGCCGTTTATCGAAGGTTATGGCGACAAGCCGCTGGGTGCCGAGTTTTACCCGGAAGACATGACCAAGAATGAATTTGAATCCTGGGAGCAGCCGGGCAAAGACGGGCAATATTCTCTGGTTCGCCGCGATGGCGATGGCAACCTGAAACTGGTGCCGTACCACGAGGCCTACAAGGCCGAGCTGGAAAAAGCGGCCGCGCTGCTGCGCGAGGCATCCGCCCTGGCGGAGGACAAGGACTTTGCCGGCTACCTGAAGCTGCGCGCGGACGCACTGATGGACGACCAGTTCCGCGACAGCGACATGGCGTGGATGGATATGAAGGACAACCGCATCGATGTAGTGATCGGCCCGATCGAAAACTACGAAGACCAGTTGTTTGCCTACCGCACCGCCTACGAGTCCTATGTACTGCTGAAGGACATGGAGTGGAGCGAAAAGCTGGCCAAGTTCGCCGCCTTCCTGCCGGAATTGCAGCGTGGACTGCCTGTAGATGACAAGTACAAGGCGGAAACCCCGGGAACCGATTCCGATCTTAACGCCTACGATGTGCTGTATTACGCGGGCCACAGCAACGCCGGTTCCAAGACCATCGCGATCAACCTGCCGAACGACGAAGAAGTTCAGCTCAAAAAGGGCACTCGCCGGCTGCAGCTGAAAAATGCAATGCGCGCGAAGTTCGACCAGATCATGCTGCCCATCAGTGGTGTACTGATCGCGGAAGACCAGCGCAAGCACATCACGTTCGATGCCTTCTTCGCCAACACCATGTTCCACGAAGTGGCCCACGGCCTTGGCATTAAGAAAACCGTCACCGATGGCAGCAATGTTCGCCAGGTTTTGAAAGAAACTTCCTCGGCGCTGGAAGAGGGCAAAGCGGATATCCTCGGCCTTTACATGATCACCAAGCTGCACGAGAAGGGTGAACTGGAAGAGGGCGAGCTGATGGACAACTACGTCACCTTCCTCGCTGGTATCTTCCGCAGTGTGCGCTTCGGTGCCGCCAGTGCCCACGGCAAGGCGAACATGATGCGCTTCAACTTCTTCAAGCAGGAAGGTGCGTTTACCCGCGATGACGCCACCGGCCAGTACAGTGTGGACTTCGACAAGATGCAGGCGGCCATGACCAAGCTGTCCAACCTGATCCTGACTATTCAGGGCGATGGTAACTACGGCAAGGCAAAAGACCTGCTGGATAATATGGGGGTGGTCGGCAGTGAGTTGCAGGCAGATCTGGATCGCCTCTCCGAGGCCAACATCCCGGTGGATGTAACGTTTATACAGGGTAAGGAAGTTCTGGGTATCAAGTAACCTGGCCCACCACTGCGCGTTCCGGCAATGCGCCGGAACATTCGAAAAGCCCGAAAATCACGGTGCCACTTGAGGTGGGCCGGGGTTTTCGGGCTTTTTGACATTCCCGGGTTGTTCACGGCGTACTGCTGGCGAGGCGTTACGTGGTAGCCCTCTGCCAGACCGCTTGGTTTGCGCAATATAGCCAGTTCCGAATCTGACTAGTCTATTCCCATTTCCCGCCATACCATGGCCTTCATTCAAGTAATCAGTGAACGCAAGTAACCAGTGAACTCAAGTAACCAGTGAACCCCGTGCAACCGGATCCCGAACTCTGCCACAGCGCCCGTCTCGCTCGCGACAAGCGGTTTGACGGCCGCTTCTACACGGCGGTGAAAACCACCGGCATTTTTTGCCGACCCATCTGTCCGGCACGCCCGCCGCTGGAAAAGAATGTCGAATACTTCGCCACGGCGGCGGAGGCCACTGCGGCCGGGTATCGTCCCTGTCTGCGCTGCAGGCCGGATGCCGCCCCGGGGAGCGCTGCGTGGGGGCTGGTGTCCACTACCGTGCAGCGGGCAATGAACCTGATGCGTCGCGAGCGCGAGGCACAATCCATCGAGCAGTTGGCGGACCGGTTGGGAATCAGCAGCCGCTATCTGCGAAAGCTGTTTGCGGAGCATGTGGGGTTGAGCCCGCTGCAGGTATGGCAGACCGAGCGCGCGCTTTTTGCGTTTGGCCTGTTGCGCGATACCGGTTTGCCCATCGCGGATGTCGCATTCGCGTCTGGTTTCAACAGCCTGCGCCGCTTCAACGGCGTGTTCAAGGACATTTACCGGCGCACGCCGACGGAAGTGCGGCGTGAGCAGGCTGGCCGTACCAGCAAAACTGCCGACAGTGGCGCGGAGCCTGTGCGCATGTACCTCAGTTACCGGCCGCCGCTGGACTGGCCGCAGTTGCTTGAATTCTTTGCGGCCCGAACCCTGCCGGGTATCGAACAGGTGGTGATGGGGGAAGACCCGGAACAGGGTCTCTACCAGCGCACCTTTGAGCTGGAAGGGCAGCGAGGCTTGCTGCGGGTACGCCATCAACCGCACAAGGATCGACTGGAAGTGGAGGTCTTTGCCAGCCGCAGCGGTGCCGTGCTGTATCAGGTGCGGGAAAGGCTGCGGCGCCTGTTTGACCTGGACGCTGACAGCGAGGAAATTCGCAATCACCTGGCTGCGGACCCGCTGCTGGCTGAGGTTCTCACGCACAGCCAGGCGCCGCGCCTGCCCGGGGCCTGGGATCCATTTGAATACGCGTTGCGGGCGATTCTCGGCCAGCAGATCTCTGTGGCAGCGGCCACCACCATTGCCGGGCGTGTGGCCCACGCGTACGGTGCCTCCTTCGCCGGTGCGGATGGCGTGGACTACTGGCTGTTCCCTACGGCCGAACAATTATCCGAGGCGGATTTCTCTGGCATCGGCGTCACCCGCGCCCGTGCAAATACCTTGCGTACCTTTGTCGCCGCCACCCTCAGCGGTGAGATCGATTTCGATGCGCCGGACCTGGAAACCTGGTGCCGGCAGATGACGGCGCTGCCGGGTATCGGTGACTGGACCGCACAGTACACGGCCATGCGCGGGCTCTCCCTGCCCGATGCATTCCCGGCATCCGACCTCGGTGTGCTGATTGCCCTGGGCTCTGGCGATAAAAAGGCCACGCCGAAGCAGGCGCTGGCCCGGGCTGAAAACTGGCGCCCGTGGCGCGCCTACGCTGCGCTGTTGTTGTGGCAATCCCTGAAATTGAGGCAATCACGATGATCTACTACGAAATCTACCCATCCAGTTTTGGTGAGGTGGGGATTGCCGCCAGCGAAAACGCCCTGGAGGCCGTCGACCTGCAATCCGGCCAGCGCCCGCTGGTCCCGCGCGAGCACTGGGAGCGTCGCGCCACCGAACTGACGGATCGTGCGGCCGAGCAGCTGCAGGCGTATTTCAAGGGCGAGCGGGAGGTGTTTGACCTGCCGTTGCACGCGGGTGGCACGCCGTTCCAGCAATCCGTGTGGCGTGCGCTGTGTGCCATTCCCTACGGAGAAACCCGCAGTTATCGGGAGCTGGCCGAGGCCATCGGCAACCCCAAGGCGGTGCGGGCGGTCGCGCGGGCCAACGGAGCCAACCCGCTGTCCATCGTGGTGCCGTGCCACCGGGTCATTGGTGCGGATGGCACCCTGACCGGCTATGCAGGCGGGCTGGAGATGAAGGCCCGGTTACTGGCGCTGGAGGGCGCATTGATCGGCTGAACATGCCCGGCTGGTCACGGTCTTTCGGGGTGGTATTCACTGCCTTTGGGCTGGATAATGGCCGGCTGATTTTCACTGACTATTACCCTGACCAGAATCCCGAGCGGAGGCCAGATGTTGTACAGATTGGGCGACAAACAGCCGCAGCTTGAAGGCGAGGGCCACTATGTGGCGCCGGGTGCCTGTGTCATCGGCCATGTGCTGATGAAGCCCCACAGTTCTGTGTGGTTCAACGCGGTGATCCGCGGTGACAATGACCTGATCACCATCGGTGAGCGGGCAAATATCCAGGATGGTTCGGTGTTGCATGCCGACCCGGGTGTTCCGCTGCTGGTGGGTACCGGGGTCACCGTGGGCCACAAGGTGACGCTGCACGGCTGCCAGATCGGAGATTACTCGCTGGTGGGCATGAATGCGGTAGTGTTGAACGGCGCCAGGATCGGCAAGTGCTGCATCATCGGGGCGAATGCGCTGGTTACAGAGAATGCGGAGATCCCGGATTATTCGCTGGTGCTGGGTAGCCCGGGCAAGGTAGTAAAGACCCTCGACGAATCCACGTTTGAGCTGCTGAAGGCGAGCAGTGAGATTTATGTGGCCAACGGCAAGCGGTTTGCGGAAGAGCTTGTGCCGGTGAACGGTGAGAGTGATGACTGAGAGCGACTGGAGCCGGGTAAAAAATCAAGAGCCGGAACCCGGGTTTGAGTTTCCGGTGAAGTCGCCCTGTGTTTCCGTTTGTGCGCTGAATCGCGATGATATCTGTGAGGGGTGTTTTCGTTCCGGGGCTGAGATCAGTCAGTGGGGGCGGATGTCTAATGCCGAGAAAAAACAGGTATTGAGTCGGTGCAATGAGCGGGCTGTGGAAATGAAGCGGGTTTGGTGGTCCGATTGACCCACCTTCTACAGTTGCAGTGATCCTCGGCAAGCGTTTTATTCTCGTTACGTGGCGGCAGAGCACCGGGTGCAGGTTTTCGGGACCGCTGTAGACCCATCCCTGGGCGCTGCGGCGCAAACATCCTGTTTGCGACGCTCCCGAAAACCTGCACCCGGTGCTCTGCCTTCGCGTTTGGCGGTATTACTCCGTCAGAAATTATTGGGTACCAAGCCGGCTAGCAACTTGGGCTTACGAAGCAAAAAATTGCCAGAATTGCACTAAGCACCGAGGGGCGGTAAGCCCTTCCGGGACCTTCACCGACAGGGATGTCGGTGCAGAGCTACAGGGATGTATTCACCGCGTGTCCCGGAAGGGCTTACCGCCCCTCGGTGCGTACCCGGATCAGAGCTCTACAAAAAACCTCCGGGCCAAAATTAAATAGAACAGAATATGACCCAACCCTTCGTACATTTAAGAATCCACACTGAATATTCCCTGATCGATGGCCTGGTGCGTATCAAGCCGCTGATCAGTCGTGTTGCCGAGCTGGAAATGCCGGCGGTGGCGATTACCGATCAGACGAATTTTTACGGCCAGGTAAAGTTTTACAAGGGCTGCATGGGTGCGGGTATCAAGCCCATCACGGGCGCCGACTTCTGGTTGAAAGAAGGTGGTGAGGAGCAGCCGACACTGCTGACCCTTTACGCCATGAATACCACTGGCTACCGCAATATCACCGAGCTGATTTCCCGCGCGTGGATGGAAGGCCAGTATCACGGGCATGCGTTTGTTGAGCGGGCGTGGATTGAGCAGGCATCGGAAGGGGTGCTGATGCTGTCCGGTGCCAAGTACGGTGATGTTGGGCGCGCGCTGATTGCCAATCGACAGTCGCAGGCCGAAACGCTCGCGCAGGAGTGGGAGCGAATTTTCCCGGGGCGTTATTACCTGGAGCTGCAGCGTACCGGTCGCCCGGGTGATGAAGAGTACCTGCATGCCGCGGCCGCACTGGCGGGGAAACTGAACCTGCCGGTGGTGGCGACCAACGATGTGCGCTTTCTTGAAGACAGTGAGTTCGAGGCGCATGAGGTACGTGTGTGTATCCGCGAAGGCCGGGCGCTGGACGACCCGCGCCGCGAGCGCCGCTATTCCTCGGAGCAGTTTCTGCGCAGCCCGGAAGAGATGCAGGAGCTGTTCAGGGATATTCCTGAAGCACTGCAGAATACCGTGGAGATTGCCCGTCGCTGTTCCTCGCCCATTCAGCTGGGCAAATACTTCCTGCCGCAGTTCCCGATCCCGGAAGGGATGACGGAAAACGAGTTTTTCGAAAAGGTTTCCTTCGACGGCCTCTACGAGCGACTGGAGTTTATTCTCGACAAGTCCGCCCCGGATTACGAAGCGCGCAAAAAGGAATATGAAGATCGCCTGCGCTTCGAGCTGGATATCGTTATCCAGATGGGATTCCCCGGATACTTCCTGATCGTAATGGACTTTATCCAGTGGGCGAAGGACCACGACATTCCGGTCGGCCCCGGGCGGGGTTCCGGTGCCGGCTCGTTGATTGCCTATTCGCAAAAGATCACCGATCTCGACCCGCTGCAGTACGACCTGCTGTTCGAACGTTTCCTGAACCCGGAGCGGGTATCCATGCCCGACTTCGACGTCGACTTCTGTATGGAGAAGCGCGACCGCGTGATCAGCTACGTAGCCGATAACTACGGCCGCAACGCGGTAAGCCAGATCATCACCTTCGGTACCATGGCCGCCAAGGCGGTGGTGCGGGACGTGGCGCGGGTGCAGGGCAAGTCGTATGGCCTCGCGGACAAACTCTCGAAAATGATTCCGCCGGATCCAGGCATGACCCTGGAAAAGGCGTTCGAGCAGGAAGAGGTGCTGCGGGAGTTCCTCGAGAACGACGAAGAGGGCCAGGAAATCTGGGAAATGGCCCTGCAGCTGGAAGGTGTGGCCCGAAACGTGGGCAAGCACGCGGGTGGCGTGGTGATCGCCCCCACCAAACTCACCGATTTTGCGCCGCTCTATTGTGATGAGACCGGTGCCGGCCTGGTTACCCAGTTCGACAAGAACGACGTGGAAGACGCGGGCCTGGTGAAGTTCGACTTCCTCGGTCTGCGGACCCTGACCATCATCGACTGGGCCAAGGCAATGGTGGACGAGCAGCGCGCGCGGGAGGGCAAGGAGCCGCTCGTGATCGAGGCGCTGCCGCTGGACGATGCCGAAACCTTCAAGATGATCAAGCGCGCCGAAACCACGGCGGTATTCCAGCTGGAATCCCGCGGTATGAAGGACCTGATCAAGCGCCTGCAGCCGGATAACCTCGAGGACATGATCGCCCTGGTGGCCCTGTTCCGTCCAGGCCCGCTGCAGTCCGGCATGGTGGACGACTTCATCAACCGGAAACACGGGCGCGCCCAGGTGGCCTACCCGGATGCCAAGTACCAGCACGAAAAACTGAAGCCGATCCTGGAGCCCACCTACGGGGTAATTGTTTACCAGGAACAGGTAATGCAGATTGCCCAGGAGCTGGCAGGCTATACCCTCGGTGGCGCAGATATGCTGCGTCGCGCCATGGGTAAGAAAAAGCCCGAGGAAATGGCCAAGCAGCGGGCCACCTTTGAAGAGGGCGCCAAGGAGCAGGGCGTAGACCCCGACCTGGCAATCAAGATCTTCGACCTGGTGGAAAAGTTCGCCGGTTACGGCTTTAACAAATCCCACTCCGCTGCCTACGCACTGGTCTCCTACCAGACCGCATGGCTGAAGGCGCACTACCCGGCCCAGTTTATGGCCGCCACCATGTCTTCGGACATGGACAAAACCGATAAGGTCGTGACCTTTATCGAAGAGTGCCGGGCCATGAAGCTGGACCTGGTGCCGCCGGATGTAAACCTCGGCAGTTACCAGTTCTCCGTGGATGTGGACAACCGCATCATTTACGGACTCGGTGCCATCAAGGGCCTGGGCGAAGGCCCGATCGACAACATTATTGCCGAGCGCGAGCAGGGCGGCCCGTTCACCGATCTGTTCGACTTCTGCTCGCGGATCGACCCGCGCAAGGTGAACAAGCGTGCGCTCGAAGCGCTGGTGCGCTCCGGCGCCCTCGACAGCATCGGCCCGGATACCACCGGCGTGGATGGCCTGGATTACTCCCGTGCGGTGCTGTTCAACGCGCTGGACGAGGCGGTGAAATCGGCCGAGCAGCAGAGCAAGAACGACAGCGCGGGCATGATGGACCTGTTCGGCGAGGTGGTGCGCTCCTCGTCCGACGGTGACGTCTACGAAGATTTCCGCAATGCCCGTCCGTGGGGTATTCGTGAGCGCCTTGAGGGTGAAAAGAATACCCTCGGCCTGTACCTGACGGGCCACCCAATCGATGAGTATGAGGAAGAACTCAAGCATCTGGTGAAGGCGCGTATCGCCGACCTCAAGCCCGGCCGTGAAAACCAGAAGGTGGCGGGCCTGGTTGTTGGGATGCGGGTGATGAAGACCAAGCGCGGGGATACCATGGCGATCGTCACGCTCGACGACCGCAGTGCGCGGATCGAGGCGGCGGTGTTCAGCGAGGCGTTCGGTGAGCACCGTGAAAAGCTGGTGAAGGATTCGCTGCTGGTGCTGGAAGGTTCCATCTCTCACGATGATTACAGCGGCGGCCTCAAGATGAGCGTGAACAGTGTGTCCACGCTGGATGACCTGCGCAGTGGCAGCGTGATCGGGGTGACCCTGAAAATCGACAGTGCCCAGGCGCTGCCGAAGATGGGGCAGCGTCTCAGTGCCTGCCTGCGGCCTTATATTGGCGGCAGCTGCCCGATCCTGGTGGAAGTCGAGCGCAGCGACGCCCGCGGTACCTTCCGCCTCGCCGATACGTGGAAAGTTGAGCCAAATGATCAGCTCATCCAGTCCCTGCGTGAGTTGGTGGGGCGTGAGCGGGTGCAGCTCAACTACAATCAACGGCAGTAATCAGGAGCCAATGGGTGCGAAATGGCCGGAACTGGTTCTCGCCAGCAGCTGTTTGTATCCGCGCTAGCGGCCTCGCCACCAATAGGGGCAATTTGGACATTGGGGTTATCGGTAAGTGCGGTGTGCACTCGACTGCTTGGTCCTATCCCGGTAAGCTAGCCGCCATTTTCAGTAGACGAGGCCTGTTTGCGACCGTTTGGGGTGTTTTGGTCGCATTTTCCAACATTTGGCAGGCCCATAGAATTATCAAGGCGCGAATTAAATGAACTTCAGTTTTCTCGAGTTTGAACAGCCGATTGCGGAACTGGAAAGCAAGATCAAGGAGCTCCAGCACGTAGGGGACGACAACGACCTCAACATCGCTGAAGAGATCACCCGACTGCGGGAGAAGAGCGAAAAGCTCACCGAGTCCCTCTATTCCGACCTCTCTCCGTGGCAGATCGTTCAGGTGGCGCGTCATCCACAGCGCCCCTACGCCAGGGACTACATTGAGCGTATCTTCACCGACTGGGACGAGCTTCACGGCGACCGCCACTTTGGTGACGACAAGGCGATCATTGCCGGTATCGGCCGTCTGGAAGGCCGTCCGGTGGCGGTGATCGGGGAAGAGAAAGGGCGCACGGTCAACGAAAAGGTAAAGCGTAACTTCGGTATGCCGAAGCCCGAGGGTTACCGCAAGGCCCAGCGCATCATGGAGATGGCCGAGCGCTTCAAGATGCCGGTACTGACCCTGATCGACACCCCGGGGGCGTACCCGGGTATCGACAGTGAGGAGCGCGGTATCTCCGAGGCGATTGCCAAAAACCTGGCGGTAATGTCCCGCCTGCGTACGCCGATCATCTGCACCGTTATCGGTGAGGGCTCTTCCGGCGGTGCCCTGGCCATCGGCGTCGGTGACCAGCTGAACATGCTGCAGTACTCCACCTACTTTGTGATCTCGCCGGAAGGCTGCGCCAATATCATCTGGAAGACCGTGGAGAAGGCGCCGCTGGCCGCCGAGGCCATGGGTGTGACTTCCAGCGTGCTGGAAGAGCTGGGCATCGTGGATGAGACTCTGCCGGAACCCCTGGGCGGCGCCCACCGCGATCCGGACCTGATGGCGGCGCGCCTGCGGGATCGCCTGTCCGAACAGCTGGACAAGCTGACCGCGGTACCGCTGGATGAATTGCTGGAGAAGCGTTACCAGCGTCTGATGAGCTACGGTAACGTAACTGGCTGATCTCCCTCTCTCCTAACGATGCGTCGACGGCACCCAGGTCGTCGACGCACTCGAATACCACTTTCCCGCTGTACCAAATCCGCCTCTGGCTTCTCAGTTTCAATCATATCCGAGTGATTTTCCCACTTTTCTTTGCCGTGAAGTGAACAGCTTTTCTGGCCTGTATTTCCACCTGATTGTGTGTGGGAATTCCGAATCCGTCGCTTAAATTCCTTCATTTCTCCCAATTCCCGCACTGCTCAAGGTGGGATGCCGCACTGTACCCAAAGCATATTAATTTATCGTCGCAGCAATCCGGTCGCAGGTGATCGCCGGAATATGACAATCGAAAGATAAAAATAATCAGCGATAAACAGGAAATGCATGATGAGTAAAACCAAATCAATGCGACACCTTCAAGGTGCCCTCGCAGGGCGACTTGTGGCTGTGGCATCTCTCCTTTGTGTCTGTTCGTGGCCAGTTCTGGCAGCAGAGAATCTCGCTCTGAATAAAACGGCGTTGGCGAGTAGTGAAATACAGTCAGCATCATTTGCTTTTGACGGCAATCAGAATACCCGTTGGGAAAGCGCGCACCAGGTGGATCCGAGCAGTCTGACGGTGGATTTGCTGGATACCTTTCAGCTGGAGAGCGTGACGATTCACTGGGAAGCCGCGAATGCCGCGGAGTACATCATCGAAGGCAGTTCGAATGGCGTGAACTGGACGCAGATCGCGAGCTATAGCGGTGGCGTATTTGGCAACCGGACGGATGTTCTCCCATTGTCTGGAAACTACCGCTTTGTGCGCATGAACGCTTTGCAGCGCAGTGCAGGAAATAACTGGGGTTATTCGATCTGGGAAATGGAAGTGCAGGGCACGGAGGTTGTCAGTGAGCCGCCACCGGCCCCGGAAGATAACCTTGCCCTGCTCGGTACGGCGAGCGCCAGTTCTGGTAATGCCTCCCAGGCGATTGACGACAATGGTGGTACACGCTGGGAGAGCGATCACGGTGTGGATCCTTCCTGGATAGCGGTTGATCTCGGGGCGAACTATGCACTGTCGCAAGTGGTTCTGGATTGGGAGGCGGCAAACGCCAAGCGTTATGATCTGCAGGGATCTGTGGACGGGGTGAACTGGCACACGCTGCAGACCGTTACCGACGGCCAGTTCGGCAGTCGCAGTGACACACTGAATATCAGTGGCAGCTACCGCTATGTGAGGATGCTCGGTTCCGAACGCAGCGATGGCAACCAGTGGGGGTATTCGATTTGGGAATTCCAGGTCTATGCAAGCTCAGGCGAAATTGATCCGCCACCGGACGTGGATCCGCCTGCAGACCTGCCACCCCCCGATTTCTCCAACCTCAGTTACGACACCCTGTTCGATGTTGTCTAC
This sequence comes from Microbulbifer hydrolyticus, assembly GCF_009931115.1. Taxonomy (NCBI): domain Bacteria; kingdom Pseudomonadati; phylum Pseudomonadota; class Gammaproteobacteria; order Cellvibrionales; family Microbulbiferaceae; genus Microbulbifer; species Microbulbifer hydrolyticus. The sequence goes on from NZ_CP047491.1 coordinate 1,483,621, forward strand.
AGTCCCGAGACGGCGCAGGAATGGTATGTGAAGCCCGATGGTACGATTGTGACCATCGCTTCCGGGCGCGCCCGCTCGCGGCACGAGTCAGAAGATATTTTCTATATCTTCCCCACACACTATTTTGAACACCGCACTTTTGAAATTGAAATCCACGACCACACTCCGGCGGGGGAAAACCTGTTGGAGGTCTTCTATCACCCCGAATACGCCAACTATGTACCGCCCGGATGTCGTTCGTCCTATAGCAATGTCTGGCGTGCGGATTTCAATAACAACGCTGGCATGGATGAAAAGCTTCAGCAAGCCGCGCCCGATGGCACCGGCGAACGCTGGGTGTGTCGCATTCAACGGGATGCCCATAACGGTGATGATGGTGTCATGCGCGTTGGCGAGTGGATGGAATTTGAATTGCAGCAGTTTCTGGGGCGCTTTGAGGGCGACCCGAATGTGCGTGGACAAGCGGTCTATTACACGGATACCTACCGTATAAAGCTCGGTCAGCCGGGGCTGTTCATGGTGAGGGACGAAGCGCTGGACGCACAGTTGCGCAGTGGTGGTCGTGCATCTGCACCCTATGTGCGTGCCGGCGACGCAGTACCTGCCGCAGAAGTGATTTCGGTAAATGCTGACAGTACTGTCACCTACAAAGTGGCGAGTAACGGTAAATGGACACAGAAAGACAACCCCACCGGTGAGGTCGTGACCTATCCCATTCTCGACGGGATCGATGTCTACGACAATTACGTGGTGGGCAGTGGCGTCGCCGACTGGACAACCTTTATGCGCGAGGGGCTGAATACGCAATGGGAAACGCACAATGCCTTTATGCAGGGGCGTCGGGTCTTCCACACGCGTTTTGACACGGGCATTCACGAGGAAGCTGGCAACCCGGACTTCCCCGAGCTTGCCAGCATGGCTAACGGCCTGCTGGTGAAAAATTCCTGTTTTGGTTGTCACATTAACAACGGCCGTGGTCTTGCGCCGCGGGATAATCAGCCGTTGGATACGTTGGTGACGAAAGTATCCAGCGGCTATTTCGATGCGCTGGGCCAGCCTGAGGCACATAGTTACTACGGCAGGGTACTGCAGGGCACATCGCTAAATGCTGCTATTCCTGCCGAAGCGACCGTTGTTGTGAATTACACGGCAAAAAATGGCACCTTTGGCGATGGCACGCCGTTCTTGTTACGCGAGCCGCATTACACCGTCGATAGGCTGGATGATGCGGGAGGCGCCACGCCGTTTATTTCACCGCGCATGCCGCAAAACATCACTGGGCTCGGCTTGTTAGAGGCGGTACCGGAAAGTGTCATTCTGGCGTGGCAGGATCCCGATGACAGTAACAATGACGGGATATCGGGGCGTGCAAACATAGTGAACTCTCCGTCTGCGGGAGAGCAGCAAATAGGCCGCTTTGGCTGGAAGGCCACCTCGTCCAGCCTGCGCGATTTCGCCGCCGAAGCGCTCAGTACGGATATTGGAGTCACCACATCGGTGTTGCCAAACCCTGCCTGTGGCAGGCAGCAAACCGCCTGTCAGCAAAACGCCGGGCAGGGCGCCGAGCTGAGTGACCTGCGCCTGGACGAGCTGGTGGTTTACCTGCAGGCACTGGGCGCGCCTTCACGTCGCCCGGATGAGGTCAACCAGCCCGCGGTGATTGCCGGAGAGCAGCATTTTAACAATCTGGGTTGTGCGTCGTGCCACCGGCCTTCTATGGAAACCGGGCACCGTCATGACCTTGCCGAGCTGCGCGGCAACACCATTCGTCCCTATACCGATTTACTGTTACATGACATGGGTGACGACCTCGCGGACAGCTTGACCGCATCCCCGGCCCTGAACCGGGAGTGGCGTACGCCACCGCTCTGGGGCCTGGGCATGCTGGAAGCGGTCAGCGGTCACACCAGTTTACTGCACGATGGGCGGGCCCGTTCCATCGAGGAAGCGATACTGTGGCACGGCGGGGAAGCGGAAAACAGTCAGGCCGGATACCGGGCGCTCGGTGCCGGGCAGCGCGGCGAGCTGATTGCCTTTTTGCGTTCTTTATAATCGCGTCGTAATCAATGTGGGTGGGCGTCTTCGGGGACACGTGGTGTGCGGTCTCCGCGGGCGCCTTGTCTGATCACAGGCGCAGAATGTCCCGGTACTGGGCCACCTTTACATTGAAATTCGTGTTGTCCTGCAGGTAAAGCCGGAAGCAATCTGACGCGTCCGGTTCCCCGTGCACCAGCTGGATTTCCGTGCCGGCCTCGAGTGCCGATTGTTTGAGCCAGTCGCCCAGTTCGCGGTAATCGGCGTGCGCAGACAGCCCCTCCAGAACTTCAATATGTGCCTTGCAGGGCACGTACTCCCCGTGAATTTTTACACTCTGGGCGCCGGCCAGTAAGCGTGCGCCGCGGGTGCCGCCGGCCTGATAGCCGGTGAACAATACGGTCGCGCGGTGGTCGGGGAGCAGGCGTTTCATGTGGTGGAGCACGCGGCCGCCGGTGGCCATGCCGCTGCCGGCAATGATGATGTGCGGATACTGAATATTCTCCAGTGCTTTCGACTGTTCTACGTCGCGGGTGTACTGGATACCGGTACACATGAATTTACAGGTATCGGTATTCAGGCGGTGCTGGTCGGGATAGCGGGTGTAAATTTCCGAGGCGTCGATCGCCATGGGGCTGTCGAGAAACACCGGCAACTGGGGAATGCGCTGGTCGCGCATCAGGTTCAGCAGCAAGTATTGCAGCGTCTGCGCGCGGCCCACTGCGAAACTGGGGATCAACAGGATACCGCCGCGATTGACGACCTCATTGACGATGTCCGCCAGCTGTTGCCAGTGATCCACCTGAGGGTGCCGGCGATCACCATAAGTGGACTCAAGCAATAGCAGGTCCAGTGCCGGCAGCGGTCGCGGTGGATGCATGATGAGGTCGTCGGGGCGCCCGACGTCACCGGAAAAGCCCACACGCTTGCCTTCGGCGCTCAGTACGGCACTGCCGGCGCCGAGTATATGCCCGGCCGGTTGTAAGTACAGGCTGGCCCCACCGATCCGGATCGGCTCGTCAAAATCGACCGACTGAAACAGTTCCAGGCTGCGCTCCGCGGTGTCGCCGTTGTAGAGCGGCTCCGGGTGCGCATGTTTGCCGATCTTGTGGCGCTGGTAAAAGCGCGCATCTTCTTCCTGTATATGCCCTGAGTCGGGTAACAAAATGGAGCAGAGGTCGCGGGTTGCGTGATGGCAGTACACCGGCCCGCGGTAGCCCAGCTGATACAGCCTGGGAATATAGCCGGAGTGATCGAGGTGTGCGTGTGTGAGGACGATGCCACTCAGCCGGCGGTAGTCGAACATGGGCGTTTCCCAGTTTCGCTCGCGCAGCCATTTGTAGCCCTGAAACATCCCGCAGTCGACCAGAAACTCGGTCTTGCCGCCATCCAGGCTGACAAGAAACTTGGAGCCGGTAACCGTGCCGGTGCCGCCGAGGAAGGTGATGTTCATTCCGGATAGTCTCCTTTTTCGGGCGCTCCGCCACGGTGTTCCCTGAGCAGGGCTTTTACTGCCGGAATCAACACGGGTGACAGGTCGAAGGCCCCGTATTGGCCGGGGATACTGTTACTGGTGGCGAGTCGATCGGCCCCTGCCTGCAATATCTTGCGGTCGGCATCTTCTGCGAACACGCCGTGCACAGCGGCACAGACGATACTGCCCGCGCCGGCACGCTTTAGCGCCGCAGTGGTTTCCAGTACGGTATGTCCGCTGGAAATTACGTCATCGACAATCAGTACCGCAGATCGTCTGATTTGCGCATCCTCGGGCAATGTAACCGTGACACTCCGGTCGCCGTGACGTTGTTTTTTGCCGACGATATACGGTCGCCCGGTTGCGTGTGCCAGCGCGGATACCCACTGTTGGCTCTCCGCGTCGGGCCCAACCAGGAGGAACTCTTCGGGCTGCGCTTCTATCCACGTCTGCATCGCCGGCATACCCGAAAGAGCGTGTGCCGGGATGGAGTAGATTTCAGCGAGGCTGTGATAGCGATGGAGGTGCGGGTCCACGGTCAGCAGCCAATTCACCGCATCGGAGATCAGGCCTGCAAAAATACGAGAGGTCACGGCCTCGCCAGGCTGGAACGCCTTGTCCTGGCGCATGTAGCAGAGATACGGTGCCACCAGGCCTATGCTGGCCGCGCCCAGTGCGCGTAGGGTATGGGCGAGAAACAGCAGTGGCAGTAGCTTTTCATCCGGCTGGCTCAGGTTCGCCAGCAGCACACAGTGCCGTTCATGCACTGGCGACCTTACCCGCAGGTAGGATTCCCCATCGGGGAAGTGGCGCATTTCCAGCTCGCCGTGCACGGCATGGATTCCCTTGCCGAGGGGGGCAGACAGGGGCAGTGTCGCCGCGAGGGAAAAAAGCAGCGGTGCGCTCAAGTCAGTTGCTCCACGTTTGATAGTGGCAAATCCATCGGCGCAATATTGAACAGGTCCCGATTCTGGTGGTAATACTCCCTGGCGTAGGCCAGCTCGCCGGACGTCTCGGCGTAAAGGGTCGCGACAGGCTGGTGCTCGCTGATCATGTCGCCAACCTTCACCCGTAAACGCAGTCCCGCTTCCGGCGACGAGGGCGCGCCGGCTACCTTGGCCAGACGCGCCAGGCGCCGGTTGTCCATGCTGCGCAGGCGACCAGCGTACGTGCTGCGCAATTCGATGTGATGGCTTGCAACGGGTATGTCACGCAAGCCTCCCTGAGCGTCACAGATTTTGCGAAACTGCTGCCAGGCCTGTCCTGACTGGAGGATCTCCCTGGCCTGTTGCTGCGCCTGATCTCTATCTGCACCTGTGGCCATGCACAAGAGTTCACCGGCGAGGAATACGGCGCGCTCGGTGAGGTCTGCGGGGGCATGCGCTTCGTTTCGCAACACGCTGAGTACATCGCGGGCTTCCTCTGCCGGACCGATACCATTGCCAATAGCCTGTGTGCCATCGGTGACGACACAGCGCACGTTCAGGCCAAGCCCCGAGGCAACATTGCGAAACAGCAGCGCGAGTTTCTCTGCCTGTTCCTGGTCACGTACTTTTGCGGTGGGGCCGACCGGGATGTCGATGAGCACGTGGGTGGAGCCCGCCGCCATTTTCTTTGAAAGTACCGAGGCGACCAGTTGTCCCTCGCTGTCGAGGTTGAGGGCGCGCTCAATTCGGATCAGCAGATCGTCCGTGGGGCTTAAGCCCACTTCGCCACCGGCCGCCAGACAAGCACCGGTGCGGGTAATCACTTTGCGCAACTTTTCCAGTGGAAGGTCGACATCGGTGAGCACCTCCATGGTGTCGGCGGTGCCGGCTGGCGAAGTAATGGCGCGGGAAGATGTTTTAGGAATGACCAGTCCGGCGGCACTGGCAATCGATACCACGATGGGGGTGGTGCGGTTCCCCGGCAGTCCGCCGATGCAGTGTTTGTCGAACACCCGCTCGACCTCGGGCCAGTACAGGCGATTGCCGTTACTGACCATCGTGGTTGTGAGCGCAATGGTTTCCGAGCAATTCAGCCGGCCGCCGGCGCAGGCGGTGAGGAAGCCCGCAATTTCGATGTCCGAATAGAGTCGATTACCGATATCGCGAATAATGCTGCTCATCTCGGTAGCATTGAGGCTGTGGCCGTATATTTTCTTGCGCAGTGCGCTGAGTGAGTACACCTGTGGGACGTGAAGTACCAGGATTTCCTGGTCTGTCTGCAGGTTGAGAAATTCCCACGCGCTCTCGGAAAATCCGATCTTTCCGAGCGGCAATATTTCCTCGGCGACGGTATTCAATGTGGCAATCAGTGTGCGCTCGCCGGCCTTGATCTGCAGGCGGGTGTTCGCGGTATAGCCCTCGGCGCGGCAGATCGCACAGTCTTTGCGCATGTAAACGAGGGCTTCCTCGTGGGTGTCTATCCCCATTCTGTAGGCATGCAACGGCAGTGGGTGTGCCATATATCGCTACCTGATCCTATTGGTCATGGCCCTTGTGCCACTCATTTCGGGGCTGAAATTGCCGACGGCGCTTGTTTGTTCGGCTCTGCGGTCTGGTCGGGATTGCGGGTGTGGTTATGCAAGTATAGGCCGGTGCGCATTGCGGATGGCCTGCAGGCTCGCACCGGCTACCGGTGTCCTCAAATAACCAGTTCGGGGCCCGTGACTACTGGGTTTGGGCCTGTCCTGGGGGTAGACTTCCCATGGCTGAAAATCCGACCAGACCGGGTCGCCTTTGCAGCCGAAAATTTGCGTGCTGCGGCACCACCACCGAACAACCATCACCGATTGACGAGGTCTGCCTTGGCGGAACTGGGAGAAGTTTTCACTCTGGTATCCAGCCAGACCTCGAGCCTGACACTGGCGCTGTTGCTGCTGGTGTGTGTGGTGAGTGCGTTTATCTCTGCGGTAACCGGAGGTGCCGGGGGCATCCTGATGTTTGCCGCCCTCAACGTGGTGATTCCCCTGCGCATGCTGGTGCCCATCCACGGCGCGGTACAGCTGCTCAACAACCTCGCCCGTATCGCCTATGTGCGCGAGCATATCCGCTGGGACCAGTGCATCCCGTTTTTCATCGGCTGCACCCTCGGTTCGGCCGCCATGACACTGGGCCTCGCCAACCTCGAGTGGCAGCAGTTGCCGCTGATACTTCTTGCCGGGCTGATTTTCTACACCGTATTCAAGCCGAAAAGGCTGCCGGAAATCCGCCTGAAGCCGCGCAATTTTTTCTGGGTGGGCATCGCCACTGGAACCCTCGGTATCATTGCCGGCGCGGTCGATCCACTGCTGGCCGCATTTTTCGTACGCAAGGATATGAGCCCGAAGGAAATCGTGGCGAACAAATCCGTGATGCAGGCCTGGTGCCATGCGCTGAAAGTGCCTGCATTCATCTACCTTGGCTTTGCCTTTTCCGATCACCTGGGGCTGATTCTGCTGCTCACTGTAGCGGCCGTCATCGGCACCCGCATCGGAATCGCATTGCTGAATCGCATCGACAGCGAACTGTTTTTCAACCTGATGCGTGCCGCACTGCTGGTGGCCGGAGCCCGCATCGTTTACCAGTTGTTCGCAGCATAAGCCAGTTGCTGGCACAAAGAAGCAGGTACTCCCAATGGCCGATTATCAGATCATCAATCCGTACAACGGCGAACAGATCGAAGCCTATGACTTCCACACCCGCGAGCAAGTGGCCGAGGCCATAGACCTGCTGGTGCAGGGCCGCGGCGTCCAGCAGGCCACGCCGGCGTTCGAACGCTCCAATATCCTGCTCAAGCTCGCCCAGCTGATGCTGGAGCGCAAAGAGGATCTGGCCCGCCTGATCACCGAAGAAACCGGCAAAACCATCAGCGACAGCCGGGTGGAAATCGACCGCGCTTATAACACCGCACTGGCCAGCGCCATGGAAGCGCGTAACATCAATGGCGAAGCGCTGGACTCCGACGCCTTCCCGCCGATGCGTGAAAAAATTGGTGTTGTACTGTGGAAACCCCTGGGCACCGTTCTGTGTATCACCCCGTTCAACTTCCCGATCAATATCGCGGTACACAAAATCGGCCCCGCCTTCGCCGCTGGCAACACCATCCTGTTCAAGCCCGGCCCACAGAACAAGCGCTCCGCCGAGCTGCTGGTAGAACTCTGCTACGCCGCCGGTATGGACAAGTCCGTACTGCAAATGCTGGTTCCGGATATCGAAGCCACCAGCTACGCCGTCAGCCATCCGCAGATCCAGGCGGTCAACTTCACCGGCGGCACCGCTGCGGCCAACGCCATCGCCGCGAACGCCGGCTACAAGAAAATGCTGTTTGAGCTGGGCGGCAACGACCCGCTTATCGTCATGCCCGATGCCGATCTCGACGCCGCCGTCACCGCCACCATCAACCAGCGCTTCGCCACCGCCGGCCAGCGCTGCACCGCGGCCAAACGCCTGTTCGTCCACAGCGACGTCTTCGACGCTTTTGCGGAAAAACTGGTAGCCGCCACCGCAAAATTGAAAGTCGGTGACCCGGCGGAAGACGACACCTTCGTCGGCCCGTTGATCCACACCGCCGCCGCCGACGAAGTGGAAGCGCGCATCGAATCCGCGGTAAAGGCGGGCGCCCGCGTCCTGTTCGGCCACCAGCGCCAGGGCAATATTCTGTGGCCTACTATCCTCGACAATGTGGCCGACGATGCCGAGCTGGTTGCCGAAGAAACCTTCGGCCCGGTGGTACCGTTGCGCAAGTTCGATGACGAGGGCGAACTGGTGTCCCTGATCAACAGCTCCCCGTTTGGTTTGCAGGCAGGCGTATTTACCCAGAACCTTGCGCTGGCCAAGCGTCTGTACAACCAGCTGGACGTGGGCCTGCTTGCGGTCAACGACGGCCCCGGCTTCCGCGCCGAGCATTTTCCGTTTGGTGGTGTGAAGGAGAGTGGCGTGGGCAGAGAAGGGGTCAGCTACGCGATTCGTGAAATGAGTTACCAGAAAACGCTGGTGATCTAAATTTACTGTTTCGAAGTCGAGTGTATTGAATCGAAGGAGTCGACGCCGGGTATTGGTTCGCAAGACCTTCCGCGAGAGGGACCTCGCGGAAGAGCCCCCATGGATGGGTTCACGGCGTGTCTTGCGAACCAATACCCGGTGGCGGCACCGCCACTTAACCAGCTTTAAAGCTCAGACCATAAGACCAGCAAAGCGCCACAATTCCCAACCTGCGCCTCCGCTCCTGTTCAAATTAAATTCCTTCCCCTATACTCGCCGCCACTTGTCGGAGTGCCTTCGGGCTGAGATCGCAGTAGCGAGATCCGTTGAACCTGATCGGGGTAACCCCCGCGTAGGAAACAAGATCTGAATTCGCTTTAATTTTGAGCAGTATGCACGCCCGTGTCGCGGTGCTGCCCGCTCAGAACCTGCCTTCCATAGCCGCTCATTCCCGTAGTTGTACCCCGCAAGTCATCCGAAAAATCAAGGATCACAACGCAAGGGGTCAGCATGTCTCAGGTCGCCGAGCCGCAGAATAAAGCCGATAAGCAAAGCCGCGCACAGCAGCAGGAAAGTGCCAAAGAATTTCTGGATAACCTTACCGCCCAGCAATTCCCCAACTCCCGTAAAGTCTACCTGGAAGGGGAAAACACTGGCGTCAAAGTCGGCGTACGCGAAATCTGCCTCGGCCAGAGCCTTGTCGGCGGCGACGAGCAAAACCCCGTATTTGAGCCCAACGAGCCCCTGCAGGTCTACGACACCGCCGGCCCATACTCAGACCCCGACTACACACCCAACGTCCGCGACGGCCTGCCCAAACTGCGCCAGTCGTGGATCGAAGCCCGCAACGACACCGAAGTCCTCGACACCCGCCAGGCCACCTACAGCCAGAAACGCATGGCCGACCAGGGCCTCGACCATATTCGTTTTGAAAACCTGCCGTATCCGCGCAAGGCCAAAGCCGGAAAAAACGTCACCCAGATGCACTACGCCCGCCAAGGCATCATCACCCCGGAAATGGAATTTATCGCCATCCGCGAAAATATGGGGCGCGCGGAACTTGCCGGGCAACTGAGCGATGCCGACCTTCAATCTCAATACCAGAAAGCCCGCGACGGCATCTACATTCCGCCGCAAATTACCCCAGAATTCGTGCGCCGCGAAGTCGCGGAAGGCCGCGCGATTATTCCGGCCAACATCAACCACACAGAGCTGGAGCCGATGATCATCGGCCGCAACTTCCTGTGTAAAGTGAACGCCAACATCGGCAACTCCGCGATTACCTCCTCCATCGAGGAAGAAGTGGAAAAGCTCGTGTGGTCCATCAAGTGGGGTGGCGACACCGTCATGGACCTCTCCACCGGCCAGAACATTCACGAAACCCGCGAGTGGATCCTGCGCAACGCACCGGTACCCATCGGTACGGTACCCATCTACCAGGCGCTGGAAAAAGTGAATGGCATCGCCGAAGACCTCAACTGGGAAGTCTTCCGCGATACCCTGATCGAACAGGCCGAGCAGGGCGTCGACTACTTCACCATCCACGCCGGCGTGCTGCTGCGCTACGTACCGCTCACTGCCAAACGCGTCACCGGCATCGTGTCCCGCGGCGGTTCCATCATGGCCAAATGGTGCCTCGCGCACCACAAGGAAAACTTCCTCTACACCCACTTCGAAGACATCTGTGAAATCCTCAAAGCCTACGATGTCAGCTTCTCACTGGGCGACGGCCTGCGTCCCGGCTGTATCGCCGATGCCAACGACGAAGCCCAGTTCGGCGAACTGCGCACCCTTGGCGAACTCACCGAAATTGCCTGGAAGCACGATGTCCAGACCATGATCGAAGGCCCCGGCCATGTGCCCATGCACAAGATCAGGGAAAACATGGACGAACAGCTGGAGCACTGCCACGGAGCCCCGTTCTACACCCTCGGCCCATTGACCACTGACATCGCCCCCGGTTACGACCACATCACCTCCGGTATCGGTGCCGCCATGATCGGCAGCATGGGCTGTGCCATGTTGTGCTATGTCACACCCAAAGAGCATCTCGGCCTGCCCAACAAAGAGGACGTCAAAGAAGGCCTTATGGCCTACAAAATCGCTGCCCACGCCGCCGACCTCGCCAAGGGGCACCCGCGTGCCTACAAACGCGACGATGCTCTATCCAAGGCCCGTTTCGAATTCCGCTGGGAAGACCAGTTCAACCTCGGCCTCGACCCCGAACGCGCGCGTATTTATCACGACGAAACCCTGCCGAAAGAATCCGGCAAGGTCGCCCACTTCTGCTCCATGTGCGGGCCGAAATTCTGCTCGATGAAAATCACACAAGACGTGCGTGAGTACGCGGCGAAACAGGAAGCGGAGCAGGGAATGGAAGAGATGGCGATCAAGTTCAAGGATATGGGGGCAGAGCTTTACCACAAGGGATAAAACCGAGTCGACAGAAAGCACTAACCTTGATGCGAAGGCAGCGATGCGGGTAAGCCTTTGCCAGACCTTCTAAAACAGGGATGTTTTAGAAGAGCCCCCAGGGATGGGTTCACGGCGTGTCTGGCAAAGGCTTACCCGTAGCGCTGCCGCCCATTAACTTGCCGAGTACGGGCCACGGGAATCACAATTGGCACAAGCACAACTTAATATAGCGATAGCTGGAGCAGGCCTGATGGGCCGTTTACTGGCATGGCGTTTATCCGAAAAAGGCCTTCGTATAACCCTGTTCGAATCCGGCAGTCTCGAACAGCCGACGGGTGCCTGCCACACCGCCGCCGGTATGATTTCCCCGCTATCCGAATTGTTCCACTGCCCGCTGCGCATCTACCAACTGGGTATGCAAAGCCTGCAGTTTTGGCCTCAGTGGGTTCAGCAGCTGGAGTTGGCCACCGGCACAACCGTCGACTACCGCCAGTCCGGCAGCATCCTCATCGCCCACCCACAAGACCGCAGCGAACTCCTGCAATTCCAGCAGGAACTCATCGCAAAACTGGGTCATGAAAACCAGAGCCAATTGCAATGGCTGGACAATATCGCCCTGCATAAACTTGAACCGGAACTCGACCGCTTCGACCAGGGCTTGTACCTTGCCAGCGAAGCCGATATCGACAACAGAAAACTGCTCCCCGCCTTGCGCAAGGCACTGCAACAGAACCGCGTACAGCTCCGCGAAAATACCTCCGCCGAATGCCACCCGGGAACAGTCGAGACCGCCAATGGCTGTGAAGCATTCGATATCGTACTCGATACCCGCGGCCTCGGCGCCAGCAGTGCGGTGCCGGGGCTGCGTGGTGTGCGCGGTGAAGTCATGGTGGTGGAAACCCCGGAAGTGCAACTCAATCGTCCCGTGCGCCTGCTGCACCCCCGGTATCAACTCTACGCCGTACCCAGAGCGGACAATCACACCGTTATCGGCGCGACCGAAATCGAAAGCGAAGACCTTTCGCCGATTTCCCTGCGCTCCACCATGGAACTGTCCAGCGCACTGTATTCGATTCATCCGGCCTTCGCCGAGGCGCGGGTGATCGAAACCCGGGTCAACTGCCGCCCGGCCACCATGGACAACCTGCCCATTGTGGATAGCACGCCCGGACTCATTCGCGTGAACGGACTTTTCCGCCACGGCTACCTGCTGGCGCCCGCGCTGGTGACACAGGCCGAAGCGGCAATCACGAAACAGATACAGAATTCTCTGATAGGAGAGGTGACCTGATGCAACTACTGGTCAATGGTGAAAACGTCACCGTCAACGAATGCGACACTGTCGCCACACTACTGCAACATCTCGGCTACCGCGGTGAAACCTTTGCTGTTGCCCGCAATGGCGATTTCGTGCCCCGGGCAGATTATGCCGATACGCGGCTCAACCATGGCGACAGCCTGGATATCGTCGCACCGGTGGTAGGAGGCTGAGCATGGTCGATACATTGAAACTCTATGGCAATGCGTTCGGCAGCCGTCTTCTGGTGGGCACTGCACTCTACCCGTCGCCGGCGATCATGCGTGAATCCGTCGCCGCCTCCGGAGCGGAAATCATCACCCTGTCGCTGCGTCGCCAGAACCCCGAGCAACAGCAGGGGAGAATGCTGTGGGACTATATCCGGGAGTCCGGCTGCCAGTTATTACCGAATACCGCAGGCTGCAAAACCCCGAAGGAAGTTATTGCACTGGCGGAAATGAGCCGGGAAATTTTTGGCACCGACTGGCTCAAGCTCGAAGTAATCGGCGACGACTACAACCTGCAGCCGGATCCGTTCGGGCTGATTGAGGCAGCGCGGGAGCTGGTAAAGCGTGGCTTCAAGGTATTGCCATACTGCACCGACGACCTGGTGGTATGCCGCAAACTGCTGGACGTTGGCTGTGAGGTACTGATGCCCTGGGGCTCGCCCATCGGCACGGGTCGCGGCCTGATGAACAAATACAACCTGCAGACCCTGCGCGAACGGTTGCCGGATACACCATTGATTATTGATGCCGGTATCGGCGCGCCGTCGCAGGCTGGGGAGGCCATGGAAATGGGGTTCGATGCGGTGCTGTTGAACACCGCCATCGCCCGGGCACAGAACCCGGTGCTGATGGCCCAGGCTTTCCGGCTCGCCATCGAAGCGGGCCGCGTCGCGCGTAATGCCGGACTCATGCTGCAACGCCAGACCGCGAGCCCCAGTACACCCACGCTGGACATGCCGTTCTGGCAGCAGTCCATCAATGTCGGGGAAGAAGCATGAGCAGCATCGCCCCCCCGCGCCCAATTGTCTGGACCATTGCCGGCAGCGATTCCGGTGGCGGCGCGGGCATTCAGGCAGACCTGCTCACCCTGCACGACTTCGACGTTCACGGTTGCAGCGTCATCACCGCCAACACCGCACAGAACACCCTTGGGGTGCCGGCGATCAATGCGGTATCCGACGCGGTGTTGCAGTCCCAGCTGGACGCATTGATCGCGGACCTGAAACCGGCGGCAATCAAGATCGGCCTGCTGGCAAATGCCGGCCAGGTAAAACTGGTTGCAAAGTTTCTGCGCGGGGTGCGCGCGCAGGGTGACGCGATTCCCGTGGTCTACGACCCGGTAGCGGTGGCCACCAGCGGCGCCCACCTGACCGAAGACAGCACCGGCGCTGCCGTGCTGAATGAACTATTGCCTCTGTGTGACCTGATTACCCCCAATGGCCAGGAGCTGGCGTGGCTGGCGCAGACCGATGCGGATACCGCGGAAGCGATTCTCGCCGCCGCACGCAAGGTGCGCGGCGATTTGCCATCCGCACTGCTGGTCACCGGCGGTCACTTTGAAATCGAGCCCAGCATCACCGCGGACCTGTTGTGCAGGGGGCACGACGATACGCTGGCCGAAGACTGGCTGATAGGGGAAAAAATTGAAACCGAAAACACCCACGGCACCGGTTGTACCCTGTCGTCGGCGATCGCAGCGCTATTGGCAAAGGGCTATCCGTTAAAAGACGCGTGTGTGGTGGCCAATGCCTATGTGCGTCATGGGCTGCGCACGGGGATCAGTGATCATATCGGCGCTGGCCCGGGGCCCGTCGGCCACTGTGGCTGGCCGGGTCAGTTGCGGGATTTCCCTCAGATACTGGTCAAGGGGAGTGAGCGGGCGAAGTGCTATGGTTGTTATTCGCCGCAGCAAGCGGCGAATTTTGCCGCTGAGTTTACGCACCCGGACAGCAATCGCCTTGGGCTCTACCCGGTAGTGGATTCGGTGGAATGGATCGAGAAGCTCGCGCGGGCCGGTGTGCGCACGCTGCAGTTGCGTATCAAACACCCCGGTGAGGATCTTCACCAGCAGATCGAGCGGGCCGTTGCCATTGGGCGGGACTATGACCTGCGCCTGTTTATCAACGATCACTGGGCGCTGGCGATCGAGTGTGGTGCTTACGGCGTACACCTGGGGCAAGAGGACCTGCAAAGCGCGGACCTGAAAGCCATCCAGGCCGCAGGGCTGAAGCTCGGCATCAGTACTCATGGCTTTTTCGAGCTGTTATACGCGCACCAGTTCAGGCCGAGCTATCTCGCCATCGGTGCCATCTATGCCACCAGCACCAAGGATATGAGCGGCCAGCTGCAGGGGCCGGAGAAACTCGCGAGGATGGTGGCGTTGCTGCCGGATTATGCACTGGTGGCCATCGGCGGTATCAATAGTGAACGCGCGCCGGCGGTAGTGGCGAGCGGGGTAGGCAGTATCGCGGTGGTGACCGCGATCACCGAGGCACCGGATTACCGCCAGTCTGTGGCACAATTAACGACCCTGTTGGACGCGCAATAATCGGAGTGCCGCCATGTTGAGTCGCAAGCAGCTGCAGCGCTACAGCCGTCAGATCATGCTGCCACAGATCGGAGAAACCGGTCAGGAGAGGCTTGGGGCGGCGAAGGTCATGATTGTGGGGCTGGGCGGCCTGGGTAGCCCGGCAGCGCTGTATCTGGCCGCTGCCGGGGTCGGTGAGCTGCATCTGGTGGATGGTGACCATGTCGAAATTTCAAATCTGCAGCGACAGGTTCTGTTCAAGACCAACCACCGCGGTAAGGACAAGGCGCAGGTCGCCGCCCAGCAACTGACCGCGGCCAACCCGGAAATTCGGGTGCAGGCCCACTGCCGCATGGCGGATGCGGCATGGCTGGCGGGGTTCCTGAAAGAAGGGAACTTTGACCTGGTCCTCGACTGCACCGATAACCTGGATATCCGCCATGTCATCAATCGTGTGTGTCGGGACGCGAAGGTCCCGGTCATCATGGCATCGGTGCGCGGCTTTTCCGGACAACTGGTGAGCTTTGATTTCCGCAGCGCAGGCAGCCCCTGTTACGCCTGTCTGTTTCCTCCCCAGGATCGCGATAATGACCTGCCGGAAGCCGAGAACTGTTCCACGGTCGGCGTCATTGGCCCGGCACTCGGGATTATGGGGAGTGCCCAGGCTCTGGAGGCGATCAAATTATTGGCCGGGCTGACACTGTCCAGCCTGAACCGGCTGCAGCTGTTTGAAGCCGGGACACTTGAGTGGCGAACACTGGCGCTGCCCGTAAGCAAGACTTGCCCTGTGTGCGTATAACCAGTAAAACTGGTGCAACGATAAATCAACGCAGGGAAGTCTCTTGTCACCTTACAATCCGCCGTATAAAAAGTTTTCCGGTTTTTTTGCAGTGACCCTATTTACCTTCACGCTCCTTGGTTGTTCGGAAAGCGATCCGCGATCCGCCGCTGAGCCACAGCCCGCGGCACACGATGACGCGATCGAGGAAGTGGAAACCCAGCCGGTCACCGAGCTTGACCAGGTGCATATTTCCGAACAGTTACTGGATACCTATCGCACGACTTGTGGCAATTGCCACGAGCGCGGCGTCGTAGGTGCACCCAAAACCGGTGATGTCGCCGCATGGGCGCCTCGTATGGCGCGGGGAATGGACACTCTGGTGGTGCATGTGCGGGAGGGGTATAAGACAATGCCTCCGGCCGGGCTTTGTTACAGCTGCTCCGATGAAGATTTCGCCGAGCTTATCGGTTATATGGCGACACCGAAGTAATCGCTAGCAGTAGTCACACTTTAATACACCCATCAAACCACAAGCCGGCCTCCAGGGCCGGCCTGCTCCCTGTATTTCACTCAGCGGGTATTTCGCTTAGCGGGATGCGATTTCGACGGCGTTCAGCAATTCTGCATACTGGCCGGTAACTACATTCATATTGCGCAGCATGATATCGGTGGTGCCGGTAACCACATGAATCTGGCGTGCTTCTGACATATGCATTTCCCCATCAAAACCACGGCTCGCATAATTCAGGTGCCCCTGGGTTTTCCTGAGATTACGCGTGATTTCCGGGGTGTTCAGCGGGCTTTGCAGCAGGAATGCCAGCATCTGTTCGAACTCCGCCAGATCTTCGTACAGAAGTTTTGTTCCTTCACTGCCTGCGACGCCCCAGAACTGCGCGACATAGTTTTTGGCGATCCGTTGTGACAGCATGCGCTGACGACCCGAGACATTTACCAGTTCTGCGCTGCTGTGATTGGCCAGTGCCTGCAAGCGCATGACGTAAGTATGTGCTGCGGGTAGCAAGGTATTACTGTGCTTGAAAAGCTCCGCCGCGTTGAACTTATTGACAGGTTGCCGTGCTATTGCGGCGAAAGCCTGCCATTCGTTCTGCACCCGTTTGAGCGTACTACGTACCGGTGCTGCCGGTTCAAAGGCCAACAGCTGTCCCAGGTTGCGCTCGAATTCGGCCATCGAACGCTGGAACACCTGCTGGTGTTTTTCGCTCTGCGGTTGTATGCCACGCAGGATATACGCCTGGGTAATCCGCTGTGAGAGCATGCGTTGTCGGCCGGCCATATTGATGGCGTCGCCCATATTGAAACCGGTATGGGTTGGCGTTGCTTCCGCAGCGATTACGCTACTGTTTAATGGAAATAGCCCAAACAGCAGTATCAGGGCAAAAGCGTATTTCATCTTTACCTTCCTGAGTCTGAAAATGAGGGAGGGGAAAAAGGCCCGGCCTTGCGGCCGGGGAAGGCTCAACGAGTGGGTTGGGTTACTTCTGCTTATCCTGTGAGCAGGATCAGAATTGGGCCGCCGCTGTCAGCCACAGCTTGTTGGTATCTACGCTGAAGTCGTCCGCGCTGTAGCTGCTGTACTTCATGCTGAGGTTGACGCCGGCCAGCTTGCCCGCCACCAGGAAGCCCGCTTCACTACCCAGCTTATCCATACCGGATACGCTGCTGTCGTCGGAGCTCAGCTGGTGGTAGTTCAACGCAAGCTTGACGCCACCGAGGCTGGTGCCGGCTGTGAGATAGACATCTTCGATACCGCCGGCAATATTGCCGGTGCCGCCGCCGAGGAACTTGTCGCTCCAGCCCTGGAATTTGTGCAGGGTGGCAAGTGGCGTGATGAACTGACCATCCGCACCGTCGGCGCCCAGCAGTTCATAGCCGGCGGCGAGAGTGATTGTGCCAAGCTTATAGCTGCCCTCTGCCAGCACATAGTCGGCGTCATAGTTCGCCGGGTTATTGGCTGCGGCGGATTGGGTGGCGTATTCCAGTGCATAGCTCAGGTCGGACTTGCTGCCGGCAAAGCGCACACCATAGGTATCGGTGGAGAAGGCAGCCGCATCTTCGTTGTCGATCAGGTAGGCGTAGCCAATCAGCGCGCCGGCGGAAAGTCCCGTGTATTTCGCGTTTAGCAGGTAGGTGTCATTGGTGTGGTCACCCACAGGGCTGTCTTCGCCAAAGATACGGTTCACGTTGCGGATACGAGCGAGGAACAGGGTGGTGTCTTCGAGGCTGGTATTACTGGCACTGAAGCCGTCGTAGGTCTGTTCGTTCTGACGGAAACCGACGCCGCCGACGAAGCGCTGGTTGTCCAGCAGGATACGCTGGCGCCCATATTTGAACGTGGTCGCGCCGGTAGTGTATGCGAGGTAAGCCTGATTGACCTCGGTACCTTCGGGGTCACCCACGCCGCCTTCAAACTCGGTAATGTGGGTGACATCGTCCATCTCGATCAGGGTGCTGAAGCCCTCGTAAGCGGCGGACGCAAAGGTGAGGCGGGTTTTCACACTGGTGAGATCTACATCGTTGCCGTCGACATCGACCATCTCGGTGCGCGCCCGAAAGCTGAGGGTCGCTTCACCCTGTGCCAGTGCGTCCCCAACGCTGGTGACCGCGGGCGCTTCGGTTTCCGTCATTTCCTGCGCGAGCGCGGGGGCGGTGGCCGAGGCTGCACCGAGTGCGCCGATGGCGAGAGCCAGCGTCCGGCGTTGCAGGACAGTCTGGAAAGTTGTGGTCAGAAGCTTTTGGTTTTTCATGTTGTTTTCCTTGTATAGGAGATTCAGTTAATTCCTTCAGGCCGTCGCGTATGGAATCTGGCGCAGGCCCCCCCGATCGGCGCTGTTGGACCGGCGCCGGCCAGGCAACTTGATGATTCAAACAAAGTCGGCTTTTGATCAGGCCGCGTTGTCTACGGTTTCGGTCTCGGATGCCGTATGCTGTGTGGCAGCCGGGCGTGCGGCTTCCGCTTTTTTGTCTTTGCGTTTGCTGGTGGGGACATCCGGTTTACTATGGCGTTCGTGCAGGAACTTCAGCACCTTGGCCCGGTACTTGTTGTATAGCTGGTCATCGGCCAATTCCAGCCGATGACGCGGACGCTCCAGGTCCACGCTGAGGATTTCACCGATGGTGGCGGCGGGGCCATTGGTCATCATCACGATGCGGTCCGACAGAAGAACGGCTTCATCCACGTCGTGCGTAATCATGATCACGGTATTGTTCAGTTCGGCCTGAATTTCCATCAGCGAATCCTGCATATGCGCGCGGGTGAGTGCATCCAGTGCACCGAACGGCTCGTCCATCAGCAGTACCTTGGGCTGCATGGCGAGCGCGCGGGCAATGCCGACACGCTGCTTCATCCCGCCGGAAATTTCTCCTGGGCGTTTATGCATGGCATGGCCCATATGCACCAGCTCAAGGTTATGCTCGATCCACTGGCGCATTTCCCCTTTGGATTTACTCTTGCCAAATACCTGCTTTACCGCGAGCTCGACATTTTCATAAGCAGTGAGCCATGGCAGCAGGGAGTGATTCTGGAAGACCACTGCGCGCTCCGGCCCCGGTTCGGTCACTTCCTTTCCGTTCAGGATGACGCCGCCACGGGTGGCCTGGTAGAGGCCTGCGACCACATTCAGCACGGTGGATTTGCCGCAGCCGGAATGGCCGATCAATGAAACGAACTCGCCTTGCTGTATCTTCAGATCCACATCCCGCAGTGCAGTAAATGGCCCCTTGGGCGTGGGGAATTCCATATCAATGTGGCTGATATCCAGAAGTACACTCATTGTCCTGATCTCCGAAAAATAGTTTCGATTCTGTGCTGATGGATTTGCCGGGTTAGTGCGCAGCCGCGTTGTCCCAGGAAACCAGCTTCTGCAGCGCCAGCATGCCGCGGTCCAGCAGGAAGCCGATAAAGCCGATCACCAGTACCGCTGTCATGATGCGGGCAAGGGAGTCGGAGCTGCCGTTCTGGAATTCATCCCAGACAAACTTTCCGAGACCGGGGTTTTGCGCCAGCATTTCCGCCGCGATCAGTACCATCCAGGCCACGCCCAGTGACAGGCGCATGCCAGTAAAAATCATTGGAACCGATGCGGGCAGTACAATTTTCTGCACGTGACGCAGGGCTGGCAGGCGCAGCACCTTGCTCACATTCACCAGGTCGTTGTCGATACTGGCAACACCAACCGCGGTATTGATCACCATCGGCCACAGGCAACACAGGGTGACGGTGATCATTGAGTTAAGGAAAGATTTCGCCACCAGCGGTTCGGGGGTTGTGTACACCGCGGACACCACCATGGTCACCAGTGGTAGCCACGCCAACGGCGATACTGGCTTGAATATCTGTACGATAGGGTTGATGGCGCTGTTCAGTGACTTACTGAGACCAACGGCAATCCCCAGTGGAATCGCAAGTGCTACTGCCAGCAGGAAGCCGCTCATGACCGTGATCAGGCTGGTAAAGATCTGGTCGATAAAGGTTTCCTTGCCGGTATAGGCCCGAACCTTGGGAACGTACGCGGGGTCTTCGGCAACACGCTTCGCATTGCGTGCTTCCTGGCGCTCGTAAAAGGCCTGTTCCTTTTCTCGTGAACGCTGGTGCTCGCTGTACAGTGCATCGAACTGTTCCATGACGGCCGATGGGCCGGGAAATTTCCCCAGCGAGGTGTCGATGTTCTGCGCGGTGACAGACCACAACAGCAAGAAGGCGAGGATACCAATCAGTGGCAACGCTACCAGCCGAAAGGCTTGCCCGACCAGGGGGCTATCCAGCTGTGGCAACTTGAAGCCAGAAAATTTTCCGGCATTGGCAGTAGTGGTATTCATCTTCCGTTACCTCCGCACTCGATATGCGTATTCTCGATGAGCATGATTTTTTATTTTCACTTCCGGCTTTTGTGTATCCGGTAGTGCCGGGCCCGGTTACCGGGCCCGGTCTCCGATTGATTGATCAGAGCTTCTGGCCCGACTTCAGACCGATAGAGAACTTCTCGATGTATTCGTTCGGCTTCTGGCCGTTGTAGACGATGCCGTCGATGAAGTGTGTCTGCGGATTGCGGAAGCCATCTTCGGTGGCGAAGTCCGGGAACTGTTCTGGCTTGGCCAGCTTTTCCGCAATCAGGGACTTGGCGGCAGCTTCATAGATATCCGGGCGATAGACCTTGGATGCCAGTTCCTTGTACCACTCGTCCGGTTTGTCTTCGGAGATCTGGCCCCAGCGGCGCATCTGGGTCAGGTACCAGATCGCATCGGAGTAGTAAGGATAAGTGGCGTTGTAGCGGAAGAAGACATTGAAGTCCGGCACTTCGCGCTTGTCGCCTTTTTCGTACTCGAAGGTTCCGGTCATGCTGTTGGCGATCACGTCGTAGTCGGCACCCACGTAGTTCGACTGGGACAGGATCTTTACGGCTTCCGGGCGGTTGGCGTTGTTGTTCTCGTCCAGCCACATGGCGGCGCGGATCAGGGCGCGGGTAATACGCACGGTGGTGTTGGGGTATTTTTCGGCGAATTCTTTGGTGATCCCGAATACTTTTTCAGGGTTGTCTTTCCAGATTTCGTAGTCAGTTACGACCGGTACACCAATATCCTTGAACACCGCTTGCTGGTTCCAGGGTTCGCCGACGCAGTAGCCATAGATGGTGCCTGCTTCGAGCGTGGCTGGCATCTGCGGGGGAGGGGTGACCGACAGCAGCGCATCGGCATCGATCTGGCCAGAAGTATCGCCTTTGTGCGGCGCGTAGTAGCCGGGGTGGATGCCGCCGGCGGCGAGCCAGTAGCGCAGTTCATAATTGTGGGTAGAAACCGGGAAGACCATGCCCATGTTGAATGGCTTGCCGTCCGCCTTGTATTTTTCTACCACCGGCTTGAGCGCATCGGCTTTGATCGGGTGTACCGGTCGGCCGTCGTCCATTTTTGGAATGTTGGGCTTCATCTGTTCCCAGATGGTGTTGGAAACAGTAATACCGTTACCGTTCAGGTCCATGGAAAACGGCGTGATGATATCGGCTTTGGTTCCGAAGCCCATGGTTGCGGCAATGGGCTGACCCGCCAGCATATGCGCACCGTCGAGGCGGCCATCAATCACACCGTCGAGTAGTACTTTCCAGTTGGCCTGGGCTTCGATAGTGACGTAGAGGCCCTCATCTTCAAAAAATCCTTTTTCGTAGGCGACGGCAATTGGAGCCATATCCGTTAGTTTGATAAACCCGAAGGTCAGCTCTTCCTTTTCCGGATAACCGAGTTCTTCGGCGCTGGCAGAAACGGCGCCGGAGGAAAATCCGACAGCCAAGGCCAGCGATGCGGCTATTTTCTTGAAGGGCTTTTTCCATGACATGGTAATTTTGCTCCTGGTCTCTCTAAGTTTCAGATCGTTGAATGCGAAAAATCTTTGCCAAAAAAAAGCGCTCACCGTTTTCCTGCCTATACGGACAGGAACGGTGAGCGCCTCTGCTCAAGGGCAATCGCCAGGCGATGCCAGTCTGATTGTTATCCGGGCGACAGGTTGCCCGGCTAGTCAACGGAATTGGTCAACGTAAATTAGTGACGGAAGTTCAGCGCCTCTGTGGCAGCCTGTTCCGGTGCGGATTTGCAGTCCGCGTTTAATGGGGGCATTGCAGGCACTGTGCCAACTTTTTCCGGCGCAATGGAGCGTGGCGCGTTGAACCGAGCGGGGTGGGCGTAGGGATGCCAGAGCAGGTGATAGCCCTGGAAAAGTGCAAGCCCTTGAAATATCTAAATATTTTTTAGATTGATGGCAGAGTTTCCGCTTCTTGATTTTCGCATTGAAGCTGCCGGTAAAGACATGGGATCTATGTTTAATTGCGTGCCAGGCTATGTTTTTACACTGGAGCTCGTAACGGTTTTTCCGGTTTCACGGGTATCTAATCGGGTGCAGGGGAGGCCGGAGTGGAAAAATTCTGGTGCACGCACCAAATGGGAAGGTGCGCTTTCGGTGCGGGAAATGGAGCCGATTTGGTGCGTGCGCGTCAAAAGCGCGCATCGCCAGGAAA
The DNA here is from genome assembly GCF_009931115.1 of Microbulbifer hydrolyticus. NCBI lineage: Bacteria > Pseudomonadati > Pseudomonadota > Gammaproteobacteria > Cellvibrionales > Microbulbiferaceae > Microbulbifer > Microbulbifer hydrolyticus. The sequence continues at coordinate 1,506,119 of NZ_CP047491.1, forward strand.
TAAAAAAGGCCGGGCGGTGGCAATTCACCAAGCCCGGCCTCCGGTAAAGCTCTGACGAAATCGCGATCAGAAGCTATAGTTCAGGGATGCGCCGACCAGCCAGGCTTCCAGATTGGTGGTGCCACCGTCAAAGTAGGTACCAAGCCCGGCGGTCGATGTCAGCGGTAGCGCCTGGAATTCCTGGATGGGTTCATCGTCACCCCACAGGTAGGCCAGGCCGGCATCGATACTCAGCTGGTTGTTGAACTTGAAGGTGCCGCCGAACGTTACCCACTGACGGTCCGCATCCGGAATGGAAAGGGTGCGCCAGGTCACCGGGAGCCCATCGGGGACGAAACCTACTGACTGTGACTCAAGGATCGCGTCTTCATTGAAGCCATCGCGCGCAGCACCTTCGTCGTAGGCGTAGCCTACGCGCCAGGTCACCTCGTCACAGGGGTAGTACTCCAGGCCGAGGCTGTAGCGCCAGCCACTGCTGAAGTTCTCTTCCTTGATCGGGAGTGGATTGTAATCGGGAATCAGGTTACCTCCGGCTCGCTGATTCGGGAAGAAGGCCTCCAGACGCTCGAAGTCGTCCCAGTCTGTCCACATGGCGCCGAGGGCGACGCCCCATTCGTCATGGAAACGGTGGTACAGCCCGAGTTCAAGGGTGTCAGGCAGGTCGAGCGTCAGGTTCGCGCGTTCGTTGGAGAATGTACCAATTACCTGTCCCGCATTGTCGAAGGCCCGCAGAAGGTCGGAATCCACGTCGGCTTCGATCTCGGGATCCAGTTCGGACTGGTAAGAAACACCGAAGTGGGTGCGTCCATCGACACTGCGCCACAGTGCGCCAATGCTCCAGCCGTAGTCCCAGTCGTCGCCGTCGGCGTCGAGGATTCTTGCATCGGAAACAGAAGTGCCGAGTAACTGCTCTGCCGTCGGGTCAAGGATAAAGTTACTGGGAACTTTGCTCTTGAGGGTGGCGTCCGCATACAGGAAGTTTACGGATACACCGACGCTGAACTGATCGTTGAAATCGAATGCGACGGACGGCGCAATATTGACCGATAGCAGCTCGGTTTTATCCGCGATATGAGTGACGGGCCAGCTGCCATTAAAGTCGGTTTCAAGACCGTAGTCGGTGTTGACGGCGAGGCCAAACGACCAGCAATCATTGAACGGCACCGCCAGGTAAGCGTTGGGCACCCAGGCACTGCTCGCGTAATCTTTTGCCTCGTCATAGAGCGAAGCCGCGAAAACCGGGCCATCTGGCGTAAGCAGGTAGTAGTCGGTGGTCCCGGCGGCATCAATTTCCGGGTTCACATATGTTACGCCGACAGAGAAAGCCATTTCGTTGAACAGCGCCGAGCCCGCGGGGTTGCGGGCAAGAATTGCCGCATTGTCGCCAATGGCGTTTTCAGCAGCAAATGCCCGGCCGAGGCCGGAACTACTGGATTCTTGAAGGGCAAAGCCGGCGGCCGACGCGCCGCTGGAAAAGGTACCGCCATATACGGAACAGATCGCTGCGGCCAGTGCGGCTTTGCGCAGAGTTTTGATAGTCATGAGATCCCACTCTATTGCTGAAAATTATGCCAACCGGTTAAAGCTGCCCTGATGCGTAATGACGGAATTTTCTGTTTCCGAATCACAGAGAAGCTTTTCCAGAAAGTTTTTGCTTCAAGCAAACAAATTCCTAGTAGGTTGAGTCTAGCAGTGCGATTTTTACGCACGGGGAGAAAGCGACGACTTTATAGTGGTCTCGAGCGGGAAAATCTACGAGTTGTCGTAGTTTTTTTTGGGAATGTGAAAAATTTTTTCCGTCTAATCTTTTGCGCTGACTTCTTTGCCGTCAATGGATAATTTTGTCAGGGTGATTTGGTAGCTTTTGCCATTATCTTCTTGCTGCATAAGCTTTACCAATGCGTATTTCCATTTGGGCGCAAACCAGATATTGGTGACACGCTCCGCACCTTCCTCGCGCACACGCTCTACCTTGACGGTTTCGATCAAGCCCATTGGCGTTTTGATATTTTCCTTTCCGGCTACACGAAATTCGTATTCGCGAATTCTTTTGCCGTCGGCCACCTGATACTTGAGCGGTGTTTTCCCGTTCGCGACGTCAATTGCCAGTTGTAACTGGTAACTGATTTTATCCTGGATGTTTGCGGGGGCCTTTTCGATGCTGCGGGCTTTGTCGTACACATTGACCACCCGGCTGGCGTCGTCCTCGAAACTCAGCGCCGTGTGCCGGTCCCTTCCCAGGCCGGACTTCTGGTAATCGTAATGTTGTGGAATCAGGCGTTCACCCTGCTGGGCAAAGCGGGAGTACTCTTCTATTTTCGCGAACATGGAGTGTACGGAAAAATCCAGGCGCCAGCTGCTGGGAGAGCCGCTGAGTTTGCGCTCGGCGGTTACACCAAAGCCACTGAACTTGGCTTCGTAGATGGCGGAGAAGGGGAGCAGTACCTGGGGTTTGGTGGCGGCAGCCGTTTCAGCGAAGCTGAGAGGGGAGGCGAGCGCCACAACAAGGGAAAACAGGGCGCTGCCAAATATGTTGTTGAACAGTGTGTATCGAGACAAGGTTCCACCTCCGGCCTGAAATTCTGATTCCGTGATTCAGGCCGAGAGTGTAGTCGGCCTGTCAGTCGAGACGCTTGCCACTGCGTGGCAGCAGCTCGCCATCCAGCTCGGCACGATCGCCGGCCATCTTGAGTCGCCCCTGGGCAAACCAGGTGGCAACCAGCGGGTATATTTCATGTTCCTGCACCTGCACCCGCTGTGCAAGGGTTTCCGCGGTGTCGCCGGCTTCAATGGGAACGGCCGCCTGGAGTACGGGAGGCCCCCCATCCAGCTCTTCGGTCACAAAGTGCACAGTGGCACCGTGTTCACTGTCGCCGGCGTCCAGCGCACGCTGGTGCGTGTGCAGGCCCTGGTACTTGGGCAACAGAGACGGGTGAATGTTCAACATGCGGCCGCTGTAATGGCGGACAAAGTCGGGGGTGAGGATACGCATAAAGCCGGCCAGTATGATGAGATCTGGCTGGTAGGTATCGATGAGTTTCGCCATCGCCTGGTCGAAGCTGTCGCGATCCGAGAAGTCCCGGTGGCTCAATACTTCGGTGGCAACACCCGCGTTTTGCGCGCGGGTGAGGCCGTAGGCATCGGCTTTGTTGCTGATCACGGCCGCTACGGTGTAGTCGCAGTCCTCGCGGGCGGCGGCATCCAGAAAGGCCTGCAGGTTGGTGCCGCTGCCGGAGATCAGGACGACCGCGCGGCACTTGGCGGAAGATGGCCCGGACGTAGATTGGGTGGACATGGTGCGCTTTACAGTCCCGCCAGTTCGACGGCTTCAGCGTCGTCGGTGCCGGTGGCGGCTTCGATGCTACCGACGATAAAGGCGTCCTCGCCCAGCTCGCGCAGTTTGGCCACGGCCTTGTCGGCTTCCGCCGCAGGCACACAGATCACCATGCCCACGCCGCAGTTGAAGGTGCGGTACATTTCGCGGCCTTCGATATTGCCGGCTTCCTGCAGCCAGCGGAATACCGGGGGCAGCTCCCAGCTCTTGGTGTCGATGACGGCGCGGGCGTTCTCCGGCAGTACGCGCGGCAGGTTTTCCAACAGGCCGCCACCGGTGATGTGGCTCAGGGCGTTAACCTGTACCTCTTTCATCAGTGCCAGCAGATTCTTCACATAGATACGGGTGGGCGCCATCAGGGACTCGGCCAGGGTCTTGCCTTCCAGATCTTTCTGCAGATCGGCACTGCTGATTTCCAGCACCTTGCGGATCAGTGAGTAACCGTTGGAGTGGGGGCCGGAGGACCCCAGGGCGATCAGCTTGTCGCCAGCCTGGACCTTGGAGCCGTCGATGATCTCGGACTTTTCCACCACACCGACACAGAAGCCGGCCAGATCGTAGTCGTCGCCCTCATACATACCGGGCATCTCGGCGGTTTCACCACCCACCAGCGCGGCGCCGGCCAGTTCACAGCCCTTGCCAATGCCGGCGACCACGTCGGCAGCAATGTCGACATTCAGTTTGCCGGTGGCGTAGTAATCGAGGAAGAACAGCGGCTCTGCGCCCGCAACCACCAGGTCATTCACGCACATCGCGACCAGGTCGATGCCGATGGTGTCGTGGATACCCAGGTCCATGGCCAGGCGTAGCTTGGTGCCGACACCGTCGGTGCCACTGACCAGTACCGGCTGCTTGTAGCCGCTGGGCAGCTCGCACAGGGCGCCGAAACCACCGAGGCCGCCCATGACTTCCGGGCGCGCGGTGCGCTTGGCCACATGCTTGATGCGCTCAACCAGGGCATTGCCCGCGTCGATGTCGACACCGGCATCTTTGTAGCTGAGGGAGGGGCTGGAGGAGTTCGGCTTGGAGTCGCTCATGGTTCAACCTGTTAAGGGCCTGTTTGGAAGGGCGCGTATTCTAGTGGAAAATTGACTGAATGTGCGAACTGAAGGCTGGGAGAAACAGCCGACACTGATACAATAGCCGGTAATTGACCGTCGGGGCCTGTCTTCGGCGTGTGAGCGCACCATGTCAGGGGCCCAGTGGGCCGCCAAATCCGGTGTGAAACTGCGCAGGGATGTGTGTCTGTTACATATAAAAGAGGTAAAGGGGACTCCGAGCCAATGCCATTGACCATGAACCCCCGGGTGCTGCTCTGTTTTTCGCTGCTGCTGGCGGCACTGCTTCTGGCCCTGCCGGCCTCAGCGCGGGTAATGCCGGATCTGTACGAAGTAAATGAAGCGGTACCCAGCCGCGGGACCACCGACCGCGCCGAGGCCACCAGACGCGGCCTGGAGCGAGTGTTTGTGCGCGTGACCGGCAACCAGAATGTGGGCAATGACCCCAAGCTGGCACCGGTGCTGAAGCAGGCCCAGAAGTACGTGCAGGGCTACCGCTACGACACGGAAGACAACCAGCTTTATCTGCAGCTGACCTTCGACCCCCAGGCGTTGAACGACCTGGTGCACAAGTTACAGTTACCCCTGTGGCCGAACAACCGTCCCGGCACGCTGGTGTGGATGGCGGTCGATACCCTGCAGGGGGGCCGCGATACCCTGCGCCAGGAAGATTATCCGGAGCTGTTTGGCCTGCTGGATGGCCTGGCGATGGAGCGTGGCTTGCCGCTGGACTTTCCGGTCATGGACCTCAATGACCAGCGCAACATGCCTCTGGGCGCCCTCTGGGCTCAGGATGAGAGTGCCGCGCAACGCGCCGGGGTCCGCTATCACCCGGATGCCACCCTGATGGGGCGCCTGCTGCAGACCTCCGGCCAGCGCTGGCAGGCCAACTGGCTGCTGATTCACGGTGGCCGCAGCTATGCGTTTGACGCCAGCGGCGCTTCTCTGGAAGAAGTGGCCCTGCGCGGGGTCAATGAGGCGGCGAACCGGCTGGCCGAGCGCTATGCGGTACGCAGCGATGACGCCGGTGTGGCCAGTGCCGTGCTGGTCGAAATATCCGGCATCCGCAGTTTCGCCGACTACTCCAAAGCCACCGGTTATCTGCAGGGCCTGGCCCAGGTAAGCAGTGCGGATGTCCTGTCGGTAAATGGTGATCGCCTGACGCTGGCGCTTACCACCAGTACCCAGCTGGAGTCCCTGCGGGATGTACTGGCGCTGAACCGCAATCTGCAGCTGGCGAAAGACGAGGGGCTGGTGGACCTGACCGGTTACCGGGCTCCGCTCGGCAGTGCCCAGAATCCTCTGCGATACAGCTGGCAGTAACCCGTGTCTGATCGCAGTCAATCCGACGACGTACCACAGCAGCTCTCGCTGGGGGTTTCCCTGCGTGACGACGCCACCTTCGCCAACTTTTTCCAGTCCCTCGACGATGGCAATCGCCAGGTTGTGGGACTACTGCAGGCGTTCGCCAGTGGCGACAATGCAGAGCAGGCCGTTTACCTGTGGGGGGAGCCCGGCAGTGGCGTTACCCATCTGCTGCAGGCGGTCTGCCAGGTTGCGGAAAGCGCCGGGCGCAGTTTCCAGTATCTGCCCCTGGCGGACCTGATCGAGGCGGAGCCGGAGGTGATCGTCGACGGCCTCGAATACCTGGACCTGGTGTGTATCGATGACCTCGACCTGATCGAGGGGCGCCCGCACTGGCAGACAGCCCTGTTCCACCTGTACAACCGTCTGCGCGATAGCGGCCGCCAGCTGATCCTGGGGGCGCGCAAGTCTCCCCGCGGACTGGCACTGGATCTGGCAGACCTGCATTCGCGCTTGCAGTGGGGTCTCACTTTCCAGCTTCACCCGCTGAGTGATGCGGACAAGGTGGCGGCATTGCGCCAGCGCAGCCGGCTGCGTGGCTTTGATCTGCCGGAAGATGTGGCCCAGTACATTCTGCATCGCGCGCCGCGGGATACCCGTGCACTGTTCGCATGTCTGGAGCAACTGGACCGCGCCTCGCTGCAGGCCCAGCGCAAGATCACCATTCCCTTCGTCAAACAGGTTCTCAATATCTGAGTTCTGACTCTGCTTCTACACCGCTTCCGGGGACCGTCCGGAAGCGGTGAATTCCACTTCTGGCATTTACTTCTACACTGATAGCAACCGCGTGAATTTATCCGCCGCCGTGCCCGTGGTCGCGCCGGCCCACTGTGGAGAAGTCGTATGCCTGGTATCTGCAGAATGTCTATTGTTGCCGCCCTGCTGGGCTGCATGGCGCTGTCCGCCAGCGCTGAAACCGTTGTCAGCGTGCTGAAACTGGACAGCAAAGGCGTGGGCGCCATGCTGGGCACCGTGACCATTACTGAAACCCCCTATGGCCTGGTGTTCAGGCCGAGGCTCAAGGGTTTGCCGAGGGGGCTGCACGGTTTTCACCTGCACGAAAACGGCAGCTGCCTGCCGGCGATGAAAGACGGGAAAATGGTGCCGGGGTTGGCAGCCGGGAGTCACTATGACCCGAAAAAAACTGGCCGCCACGGTATGCCCTGGGGCGATGGCCACCTCGGTGACCTGCCGGCACTTTATGTCGACGCCGATGGCCAGGCCTATGAACCGGTACTGGCCCCGCGGGTGAAGCTCTCCGACCTGAAAGGCCGCGCGCTCATGGTGCACGCCGGCGGTGACAACTACTCGGACATGCCCAGTCCACTCGGTGGCGGCGGTGCCCGTATTGCCTGTGGTGTGATTCAATAACCGGCGTCCCGCTCCGCCAGAATTTCGCCGTAGTCCCCGGTACATTGGCTGCTGGCGGCACTGCCGTCCAGTGGGCGGAAGAAGCCGTCGAAGCAGCGTGGCAGCGGCCAGGTGGGTTTGTGGATATTCAGCCCCTGTTGTGGCGTGCAGGGCTCGTCTGCACCCGGTACACACCAGTTGGCCGGTTCCCGCACCGGTGCGCTGTTTTGGTGGTGGCGGAATTCCGACACCGCGTGGTACACCAGGCGGCGCGCGCGATTCAGGCTGCCGACGGGCTCCCATTGGCCCACCCCGCGCCAGGGGTTCATCGACAGGTTTTCACAAAACTCCTGCTGGGCTTCGCCAGTAAAGGTTTGCGGGGGAATATGGATGCGCGCAACCGGCACGAATGGCGCCGCGTCCTCATCCCAGATCACCGTGGCGTCGTCCAGCGGCATTTCCTTTTCTGACGCATCCGCTGGTCGCGGCTGCAGCATAAACTCAAAACACGCCGAGCCGGCTTGCAAGGTATCCGCCATTTGCCGGGTGAGAAAATCATCCGCGGTTTTGTCGACCGATGTGGTGTAGTCGGCAGCAGGGCAGGGGCGGCTGGAAAACTTGACCGTGGTGTCGCCGAGGCGATACGGCAACATGGAAAAATACTGTTCGGCGAGGGGCGTCTCGATTGTTGACGACACCGTCTGATAGGCACGGAACATTTCTTTCAGGTGCAGGCGCGGTGGCCACAGGTTGATAAACCAGCCTTTCCGATCCAGCTTTGCCAGGTGCTGCATGTTTTCCGCGTAATCGAAAATATTACGGTTAAAGAACGCCGGAGTGTTGGTCATGATGAAGTCCTGATTTACAGCATCAGGACTGACATCGCCGCCCAGTTCCGGTGCGATGACCGCGCCCTCCGCACCCAGGAGCTTCACCGCCATTCCCCGTGCATCGCCCTTGCCATCTGGCTGTACCAGCATGTCGCCATTGGAAAAGCGGATCCATGCCTGGTAGCTATGCCCGGGTGTGGCAAACACACTGTGCTGGAACTGCTCCGGGATATCGCCGTTTACTTCAAACTCCGCGCGCAGGCACCCGGTCGCCTTGGCGTGGGCATCGCGGCGGTAATGCTCTCCATACTTCGGGCTGTTGTGCTGGTGCGCGACCCTGGAGATTTCACGGGCTGATTCAATCGCCGAGACAATCGCGTTGCGCTCCGCGGGCGAAATTTCCATTGCGAGCTGTTCGATGCTGGCATCCACCGAGCGGGCGATATCCGCTTGGTCGCGCGAATGGGAATCGGCTGCCTGTGCTTGCGTCGTGCCGAGAATGGCGGCAAGCAACAGAGCAATGCGGAAGGGGAGTTTCGTGTTCGCCCGGCTCATTGGGATTCCTCCCGCGAAGCAAGTTGCGAAGCGGTCGCGTGTTGGAACTGGTTGCAGGCCTGTTCACCAATGGCGCTTTCGGGGGCTTGCGGGTACCGGGCCCAGTTTTGCGGGTCGCCGCCGAGGGCTTCGGAAAAGTCCGGGTTGCCCATCACCTTGATATATTCGATCAGCGCCATGCGCTCGACCTCGCTGAGGCGCTCGCCAATGCGTCCATCCACATCGGCGTCAGTAAACAGGTGACCGGAGTTGCTGTTGCCGGTTTGGCTGGTGTCGAACTCGAAATTCCCCGGGCGCATATCGGTTACATACCCGAGCTTTACCGGGTTGTATTCGCGGTGACCCACGCCGAAGCGTACCGGGCGTGCTTCCAGCGGCGACAGGAGGTCGTAAATGGTGGGCACGGAACCATTGTGCAGGAAGGGCGGGGTAGCCCAGACCCCGTGCAGCGGGCGAGCCTTGTAAGCGGGCTTGCTGACGATACGGAAGGGCACATTGAGCCCGTCGTAATCGGCGATGCCATTGTTGTCGCTGGAGATATCACTGTTCTCGTAGAGAACCGGCACCAGCTTGTTTAGCAGCAGTTGCAGGCCGTCACCGGCATTGACCCGGCGACGCTCGGCGTCATTGGGATCGTCGGGATTTCTTGCGACCAGCGGACCGGGGTCGAACGTGTGGTTGACGAAGTTCTTGGCTGCGGTGGGGTCGGTGCCGATCACGCTGATATCAATCCACGGAACGGCCCACATGGACTCGCGCCAGTCTTCGCGCACCGGACGGTTGTCTTCGTCGTAGGATATCTGCCCGGACATGTCCCATTGCCAGTTGATGTCGCGCTGGTTGTCCGGGTTGTCGCCGGGACCGGCGGCAACCCGCCAGGCATAGGGTTTGGACTCATGGGGACCGTGGCAATGGGCACACTGGTCGGCGAACAGGTCTTTGCCCCGGCGCGCCTGCGCTATATCGATTTTACCCAGTACCTCTTCCGGCCATTTCGGCGGTCGCAGTTTGCGCAGTGTGGTCTCAATACACTGCATGCCTTCGACATTGATCGTGGACTGGCCGAACTCCCCCTCCGGCAGCAGCTCGCCATTCTCGTCCACCAGTTTGACCGGCGCCATCACGCCCAGGCTCTCGCCCACGTTGCGCGCCATCGCCTGGTTGGTGAAGCCGGTGTACTGTACCCAGTCGAAACGCCAGATATCCCATAGGAATGGGTAGCTCACCGGTGCATCGGCTTTTTTGTAGTTCTCCTCGATTCCCAGGTTGTAGCCGAACACGACGTTGCCGATACGGCCCACCGCATCGGTGCGGCCGCGGCCTTCTGTGGTAGGAAAGTTGTCACCGTTTCCGGGGCCTTTCGCAAACGTAAAAAAGCGCTCGCGGAAAGCGGCGAAGTCCTGCTTCAGTTGCTCGCGCTGTTGCGGATCCTCGCCGGCGATGGCATCCGCAAAACGATCCCATTTGAGCGGGTTGAAGCGCATTTCAAACGTGCTTGCACCTACGGAGTGAATGAATTCCCCCGGGGCGCCGGTCGACATACCGTGAATGGCCTGACCGCCGTCCACGCGCAGCGCTACGCCGTTGTAATGCAGCTCGCCGGTATGGCACAGGGCACAGCCGAGGTCCAGGCGAACGGAGTCATCTTCCGGATTTATATGCCGGGTCATGCCAACCGGGTGAACCCCGGTATTTGCCTGCTGTTCTTGGTCGGGATCCACAATAAAGCCCCAGCCGCGCATGTTTTCCGGGCTGGCGAGCTTCTCTGTGGAAAAGGGAAGCTCCATTGCCTCCAGCCATTTGTAGTGCAGCCCCTGCAGCTCGGTGCCCTGGGGCGTGTTGTAGAACCGCTGGCGATCTTCCTCCGTCCAGCCCTGATCCAGATAGCGAACCTCGGTAATCTGCTCTTTGACGGTATTTGGCTCAAAGAACTTGTGCGCGAGCGAGCAGCCGGTCAGTGTGAGCGAGGAGGAGGCGAGAACGGCAATGGATGTTCGCAGGGCGCGAAAGTAGGGGGCCTTCATTGATGGGACTTCCGTTGTTTCTGGGTTTTTGTTTTGATTTTTTATTCTCACACGGCTCCGCCGCGATGATTTTCGTGCTTATTGTAATTTGCAGGGCCATAAAGAAAAAGCCAGGGCATTGGCCCTGGCTTTAACGTGCTGGTACGGAGAGGAAAGAAGAATCAGTCCGCTGACTTTTTCTTTGCTACCCACTCGTCAACCAGTTCTTCCAGTACGTTCAACGGCACCGCGCCATTGGCCAGTACCACGTCGTGAAATTCACGAATGTCGAACTTGTCGCCCAATTCCTCTTTTGCGCCCTCACGCAGCTCGACAATTTTCATCATGCCGATCTTGTATGCGGTCGCCTGGCCGGGCATTACGATGTAGCGCTCAATGGCCTTGACTACATCCCCCTGCGGGTTGGGGCTGTTTTCTGCAAGCCAGTCGATGGTCTCTTCGCGGGTCCACTTCTTGCTGTGCATACCGGTGTCTACCACCAGGCGGCAGGCACGCCACAGTTCCATCGCCAGGCGACCGAAGTCGGAATAAGGGTCCTGGTAGAAACCGATTTCCTTGGGCACCAGCTCGGAGTACAGGCCCCAGCCTTCGGTGTATGCGGTGTAGCCACCGAACTTGCGGAAGCTGGGCACGTTTTCCAGCTCCTGCATGATGGAGAGCTGCATATGGTGGCCCGGAATACCCTCGTGGTAAGCGAGTGCTTCCATCTGGTAGGTGGGCATGCTGCTCATCTTGTACAGGTTGGCGTAGTAGATACCGGGGCGTGAGCCGTCCGGCGCCGGGCGCTGGTAGAAGGCCTTGCCCGCGGATTTCTCGCGGAAGGGCTCCACGGCCTTGACCACCAGATCGGCCTTGGGCTTGGTGATAAACAGCTCGTCCAGGCGGCCCTTCATGGTGTCGATGATGGCAGTGGCTTCTTTCAGGTAGCGCTGCTTGCCTTCCTCGGTTTCCGGGTAATAGAACTGCTTGTCGGTGCGCATGAACTCAAAGAATTCCTGCAGGTTACCGTCGAAGTTTACCTTCTTCATGATCGCGCGCATTTCGTCGTGGATGCGCTTCACCTCGTCCAGACCCACCTGGTGAATTTCTTCGGCAGTCATGTCGGTGGTGGTGTAAACGTTCAGGCGGTGCTGGTAGAACTCGTCACCGTCAGGCAGCTTCCAGGCGCCGTCATCGGTGGTGGCTTTTTTCTCCAGCTCGCCCAGGTAGCCGATGAGCTTTTCATAGGCAGGTTTGACGTTCTCCAGCATCGCAGTCTTGGCGCTCTCGATCAGCGCGGACTTTTCGTCATCACTGATGCTGAGTTTGTCGACTTTGCCTTTGAAGTCGGCAAACAGTGTGCTGTCTTTACCGTCGTCGTAGGGCGCACCGGTGATCAGGTTCTTGCCATCGCTGATCACGTACGGGAATACGAACTTGGGCACGATAACGCCTTTGTCCGCGCGCTCCTGCAGGTTTTCGATCAGCTGGTCGAAGTGGGCGGGCAGGGCATTCAAGCGGGAGATATACGCCTCGGCATCGGAGACGTCATCTACGCGGTGCTGGTTGATCAGCAGGGAGGCAACGCTGGTGTGCCCGGCGTACATCTGGTTCACCGGGTAGGTGTGCAACCGCCATTTCCAGCCGTCGATGTCCTGCTCCAGGTTGCGGATGGCCAGTTCCAGCGACAGGCGGGTGGCGTCGTCCAATTGATCTGGATCGATTTCTTTCAATGCTGCCAGCTGGCGCTTGTTGATCTCGTAGGTTTCCTTGGCGAATTCCGGGGAAATGTCATCCCACTTGCCGTAATCCTCCTTGATGCCAAGAAACGTCTTGAATTCCGGGCTGCGCTGGACGTGGGTCTGAAACTGCTCTTCGAAAAGCGCGTTGGTCTTGGCAATCACTTCCGCGTTGCCCTGGGAGGCTTCCGCGGTGTCCTGTGCCGGGGTGCCGGCGCCAGCCTGTTGGGCGCTTTCGTTCGCGGCGGGGGCCTGCTGCTTTTCGGCGGGTTTCTGTTCCCGGTCGCATCCTGTCATGGCCAGGGTGCTTATGGCAGCGGCCAGCAGGGTAATCTTCAGCTTCATATTGTGTTCTCAGCTTTTGATGGAAAGTTACTGATGGAAAGATATGGTTCAGCGGTCAGTGTTGTAACCATAACCGGGAGATGATGCAAATTCCGTGCATTTGTGCCAATTGGCGGGGAATGAGGGCAATGCAGAAAATACCCGCATAAAAAAAGCGGGCCAGAGGCCCGCCTTTTCGCGTTTGGTGACGCTTGCCCGATTTTTGATCAGGCGAAGTTCTGGTTCACGAACTCCCAGTTGAGCAGTGCCCAGAACGCTTCCATGTACTTCGGACGCGCATTGCGGTAATCGATGTAGTAGGCGTGTTCCCAAACGTCGCAGGTCAGCAGCGGAGTGACGCTGTCGTCGGTCAGCGGGGTTTCGGCATTGGAGGTGTTCACGATAGCAACGGAACCGTCGGATTTCTTCACCAGCCAGGTCCAGCCGGAACCGAAGTTGTTGACTGCGCTCGCAGTGAACTCTTCCTTGAACTTGTCGAAGGAACCGAAAGCGGCGTTGATGGCATCGGCTACGGCACCGGTCGCGGCGCCACCGCCGTTCGGGCTCAGGCAGTTCCAGTAGAACGTGTGGTTCCAGATCTGGGCCGCGTTATTGAAAACACCGCCAGAGGAAGACTTGATGACTTCTTCCAGGCTCTTGTCGGCATCCGGAGTGCCGTCCAGCAGGCCGTTCAGCTTGTCGACGTACGTCTTGTGGTGCTTGCCGTAGTGGTACTCCAGGGTCTCCTGAGAGATGTGCGGCTGCAGTGCATCCATAGCATAGGGAAGTTCGGGGAGAACATGTGCCATGTGTCAATCCTTCCTTTTCCGGGACCTGCTCCGACCCAAGAACGGTAGCAGGTCAGTTATTGGTGGCACGCATTCTACACCCGCTTGATGTCATTATTAAGCCACTGGACAGGCCAAAAACGCGCTGATTGTGGCAAGGTTCGGCGCGACCTCCGGTCATTTTGCGCGAATGATTATCAATGACGGACCGGTCTGTGCGTATTGGTGTCCTATTCTGATAACTGAACCCGGTTACTTTTTCGTCAATTTTTGGTATAACTGCCGCAGTTTTCATCCGTACTTTCCGGTCAATACGACCGAGCCAACGCAGGACAACAGCATGCAACGCAGAGAGCCCACATTTGATGGCAGCAGCTCATCCTCTATGGACCCTCAGATCCCCAACGGCCCGGCCGGTGGCAGGCAGCGCTATAACGCGCCGCAGCCCACTGCAGCGGCGCCGGCCGAAGAGTCATCTTCCGGTGGTGGTTCTTCATTCCTCGCTATCGTCGCATTGTTGCTGGCACTGGCGGGGCTCGGCGGGGCTGGGTTCCTGTACAACCAGTGGCAGCAGACCAGGGTCGAGCTGGTCGACGCCGAAGCGCGCATCGTGCAGCTGGAAAAGCGCTTTGAAATGTCCGGAGAAGAGTCCGCGGCCTCTGTTGAAGTGCTTAACGCCAAGGTGAAGGAGAATGCCTCGGAGATCCGCAAGCTCTGGGGTGTGTCCTACGATACCAACCGCAAGGGTATCGCGGCGAACACGGCCACCGCTGCTTCCACCAAGAAGCAGGTGGATGCTCTGTCCAAGAAAGTCAGCGGTTTTGAAAGCAGCCTGAAGAAAGTGGCGGCGCTCGAGAGCGAAATCACCAAGCTGAAAGAGTCCACCGTAAGCGCCTCCCGCGACACCAAAGACAAGGTGGCAAGCCTGGAGCGCCAGCTGTCTTCGGTGCGTGCGGACCTTACCGCCCGTGTTGGTGCCAACGAGGAAGCGGTCCAGTCCATCGACAGCTACCGCCGCACCGTCAACAAGGACCTGGTACAGCTGCGCGATGCCATTCGCAGCCTGCAGTCCAGCTCCAGCACCGCGTCTGCGCCCTAACCCGGGGCAGGGATACGGTCTGAACAGGGTTGGCGACGGGGAAACCCGTCGCTAACCATTCTCATTTTCAATTTCCTCGCCCGCGGATGCGGCTTCTTCCCCGCCTTTACTTCGTCCTATCCAACACCTGCACATAATTCGTGTAAAATCGCCGCCTTCGAGACGAGAGACAACCGGAGCCGGCAATGACCATTATCCGCCAGGACGACCTGATCGACAGCGTGGCCGACGCGCTGCAGTTCATTTCCTATTACCACCCACAGGACTTTATCCAGGCCCTCAACAAGGCCTATGAGAAGGAAGCCAACCCGGCGGCGAAAGACGCCATGGCCCAGATCCTGATCAACTCGCGCATGTGCGCCCAAGGGCACCGCCCCATCTGCCAGGACACCGGCATTGTGACCGTGAAACTGAAAGTGGGCATGAACGTGCAGTGGGACGCGGAAATGAGCGTGACCGACATGGTCAATGAAGGCGTACGCCGCGCTTACAACAATCCCGATAACGTACTGCGCGCATCCATCCTGGAAGATCCGGATGGTGCCCGTAAGAATACCGGTGACAACACCCCGGCGGTTATCCACTACGAAATCGTGCCCGGTGACAACGTCGACGTCTACGTTGCGGCCAAGGGCGGCGGCAGTGAAGCCAAGAGCAAGTTCGCGATGCTGAACCCGTCCGACTCCGTGGTGGACTGGGTTCTGGATATGGTGCCGAAAATGGGCGCCGGCTGGTGCCCGCCTGGCATGCTGGGTATCGGTGTAGGCGGTACCGCGGAGAAAGCGATGCTGTTGGCCAAGGAATCCCTGCTGGACCCGATTGATATCCAGGACCTGCAGGAGCGCGGTGCATCCAATCGCGCCGAAGAGCTGCGCCTGGAGTTGTTCGACAAGGTCAACAAGCTGGGCATCGGCGCCCAGGGCCTGGGTGGTTTGACTACCGTGCTGGATGTGAAAGTCAAAGACTTCCCCACCCACGCCGCCAACAAGGCCGTGGCAATCATCCCCAACTGCGCGGCCACCCGTCACACCCACTTCACCCTCGACGGCTCCGGCGCTGCGCGCCAGACCCCGCCGAAGCTGGAAGACTGGCCGGAGATCACCCGAGAAGCCGGCGGCAACACCCGCCGTGTAAACCTGGATGAAGTGACAGCCGAAGATGTGCTCAGCTGGCAGCCCGGCGACACCCTGCTGTTAAACGGCAAAATGCTCACCGGCCGCGATGCCGCACACAAGAAAATGGTGGATATCCTCGCGAAAGGCGAAAAACTGCCCGTGGACCTCACCGGCCGATTTATCTACTACGTGGGCCCGGTAGACCCGGTACGCGAAGAAGTGGTTGGCCCCGCCGGCCCCACCACCGCCACCCGCATGGACAAGTTCACCCGCACCATGCTGGAAGAAACCGGCCTGCTGGGGATGATCGGTAAAGCCGAGCGTGGCCCAACCGCCATTGAAGCCATCCGCGACAACAAGGCCGTGTATCTGATGGCAGTTGGCGGCGCTGCGTACCTGGTTGCTCAGGCGATCAAGGACGCCAAGGTTATCGCCTTCCCGGAACTGGGTATGGAAGCCATCTACGAATTCGAGGTGGAAGACATGCCGGTAACCGTGGCCGTGGACAGCAAGGGTGAATCGGTACACAACACCGGCCCGGTGATCTGGAAGCACAAGATCGAAGAGGGTGCGGTATAAGCCTCACTATCTTTGTACGTTACCAGAAAGTAAAAAGCCGGCCCCATTTTTGGGGCCGGCTTTTTTTTGAGCGTCCAGATGACGATATGACGCGGGTCAACAGGCGACAAGTCAGAAGTTTGCTTCTATCGAGTGTCCATTGATCGTTTCTCGAGCGGCCGGATTCAGAAGCCTGTGGCTTGTGTGCACAGATTCGGATACGCTAAGTAACTGATTTATATGAAGTTGGCTAAAACAAAACTGCCACTTAAAAAATAAGAACAAAAGCCAAAGGCTTCTTTTACTTTTTGACTCCGGTGAATACCGGACGGTAAATGAATGTTTTTAAAGGGAAAATGTTTTTTGGTGTGTTTTCGCGCCAGGAAACAATGCTCTCAGGAACAGAAGCCTATGGCGTGTGAATAAAACTGTTAAGGCAAGTAACCATGAATAAAGGCTTATGCCATATATGTGATCGTCAGATTCAAAATACTGGTTTTGATAAATGCATGTATTGTGGTGCTGAGCTTTTAGAGAATCAGAAATTTACAGAATCTGAGAAAGCTTTACTCGCAGATATGAGAAAATCTGTAGAGACGGAATTGCGGCAGAAGAAAGCAGCGCAAACAGGGGCGCCAACGTCAACTGATGGTTTCGTTGGTGGCCTAGATTTTGGTTTCGGTGACTCTAGCTGTGATTAGTGGTGGCCTTAACAAGGCCGGTCAGTTTGCTCCGGGCCTTCGGCCCTCTGCGGGACAGCTTACCTTGTGCACGTTTTGCGCAGGTCGCTGCGCTCCCATTTTTGCGCAAAACGCGCACAAGGTAAGCTGCCCCTGCCGGCGGCGTTAAGAGAAAATGAGGCGATCAAATTTCCAATCAAATATTCACATACTTATTGGCGCCAACATTGGTTTGGTTGGTGATTTGTTTACCCGTATGGATTGTGTCGTGGATAGTTATGAGGCACAGGGACGTACCATTTTATATTTTATGCATAGGTAGTATTTTAAGCGCATTGGTTGGTGCTAGATACATCGGGATTTCAATACTGGTCGGCATGTCAGGGCATGGATCATCAGGAAATTTCGACATTTATGGCGGTACATTTTCCTATCTTAGTTTTTTTGTTTATCTATATGCTCTTAAGCGAAGACACTCTTAACAATCGCAAGCAGTTTACTCCGGCCCTTCGGGCCTCCGTGGGACGCCCAACGCTATGCACATTTTGTGCGGGTCGCTGCGCTCCCAGTTTTGCACAAAAAGTGCATAGCATTGGCCGCCCCTGTTGCGGGCGTTAAGGTTTCCATGAATAAGATCACCGGGATACTGCTAGCTCTGTTGTCATTTTCATTAAAAGCCGAAGTTACGGTAGAGCAACTCGAAGAATTTGATGGCTGGGTATACGGACATGCAATGCGCACCGAAGAAGAAATTTTTAATTTCGGGGAGCTTGTTGATGTATCTTCCAAAGAAACTATTACCAATGGTGGTGTGGCCGAACTAAAGGAATATACTTTTAGCAAAGGCCATATCTCAGCTATTGTGTTTTCGCCGGATAACGTCAGCGTCTTGGGTATTCGATCTAGTGCACCTGGGTATGAACTCAAGAATGGTATTTCCGTTGGAGATCCAAGTAGCATATTGCAGTCTATGCCCATATCATCTGAGGGCGGAGAGTACTGCGGAATCAACAATTGCGTAAACTTTGATCTAAATGGTGAGGTTATCGCTAGTTTCACCATCGAGTTTTACGTGGACTAAAACCTTAACAAAGTGCTGCAGCCGACGTCTTACTTTATGCACCTTGTGCGCGGTCGCTGCGCTCCCATTTTCGCGCAAAAGGTGCATAAAGTAAGCCGCCGCTGAGCACGGCGTTAATTGCCCAAGAGAAACCATGGCGTATAAAAACATTATTAGAGTTGTGGTAATTATTTGTCTGGTCGTAGCTGCTTACTTTGCTGGGGAGCAGAGGGGGCTGGAACGAGGCATAGAAATCTCAGCAGTCTTTACGCAGTCAGGGCGTTCAGCAGATCAAGCAAACATGATTGCTCTTCTCCTCGGATTTTCAAGGCGCGGAGAGGAAGAAAAAATGTATGAATGGGGTGAAAGATTTATTGTCCAAAATATAGACAATTACAATAATATCCAGAGCACCTTGGAAAAAGAATCTACCCCTATAAAAGATACTGCGATTTATGAGCTTTTAGATGTGATGGTCAATTCTTCCCCATCCACTACAACTGAAGCTTACATAGAAACATACATTGAGGGCGGTAAGAGCTTCGATGCCACACTAGGCAATTAACAAAGCCAGGCAGGTTGCTCCGGGCCTTCGGCCCTCCGCGGGACGGCTTACCTTGTGCACATTTTGCGCGGGTCGCTGCGCTCCCATTTTTGCGCAAAACGCGCACAAGGTAAGCTGCCCCTGCTGGCGGCGTTAACTGAATATGTGGAAAGAAATTATTCCTACAAGCCTGTTTCAAGCACTCAATGATCCAAGAATGGTTGGAGATTACAAACTCTCACCACAAGAAGAATGGTTTCAGCCATACGAGATTGAAGAAGTTGATACTGCTGAAGTCTTAGACTCATTCGATGGGCGCTCTACTACAAGCGAAGGAATCTTGAGCGGTGCTATTCGGATCTGTAATACAGGCTGCGAGGGGTATCATATTTACGTATTTAGCGGGCCTGAAGCAGGAAGTATATGGTCGGATCAGCGCTATCCTTTTGGCCGTCTCTCAAAAATTTGTCCGTCTTTAGATGTTTACTTGGCCAATTTGAAGAAGTTCGGAGCAGGGCACATAGCGCAATACGAGGACCTCAGTTAACAAGCAGCGGCAGAGCGACAGCCAACGCTACGCACCTTTTGTGTTACTCGCTGGCGCTCAAACATTAACACAAAATGCGCACCGCGCTGGCTGCGCCTGCGCTGGGCGTTAGCAATACGATATGAAAATCGAAGATAAAATGGATTTTGAAAAAAAGCATGCAAGTTTTCTTTTTCACTTGTCTGAAAACTTTTTGAAATCAAAAGATGCAGTGGCTTTGTTTCCAGGAAATGAATATTTGGATGAAATTAGTCTCGAAGAGATCAGGTTGCTTTCTCTACTATGTATGTATGAAAATTATCGATCTGCGAAGTCAATTTCAAACGACACGGGAGAGGAGCTAAGTTTCATCGAAAGTAATCTCCAGCTTCTCTGTGAGCTTGGTTTTGCGGCATCAAATATTTTTGGTTTTTTTGCGACAAAAAAAGGACTTAAAATTATCAGTGATCTCACTATTGAGGTAAAGAATTTTGATGATCCTTAATATCAATAAGGTTGTTTGTTAACCTGGGCCTTGGACAAGTTTCTTTGGGTAATTGCTAACAAAGCCGGGCAGTTTGCTTCAGGCCTCTGGCCCTCCGCGGGACAGCTTACCTTGTGCACATTTAGCGCGGGTCGCTGCGCTCCCGTTTTCGCGCAAAACGCGCACAAGGTAAGCTGCCCCTGCCGGCGGCGTTATGAATCTCGGAGAGTCCAAAGTTTGAATAGAGCTACTGTGTTCCGACATCTAATTTGGTGTTTCTGGATTCTGATAGCGGTTAATTACGTATATAAGTCCGTCGTGGAAGGCTTCACGCTTGATGAGGTTCTATGGTTTGGTGCCTTTCTTAGTGCATTTACGTTGCTCTACTTGCTCTTCATAAAGGTGTTTAAAGTCCAAAAATCTGGTCCAATTCCCTGGTATGCTTCACCAGTATTGTGGCTGGGATTACCGGTAGTTTTGGTGATTGTGTACACGTTTGTGGGTCAAAATTCATAACAAGGCCGGGCAATTTGCTCCGGGCCTTCGGCCCTCCGCGGGACAGCTTACCCTGTGCACGTTTTGCGCGGGTCGCTGCGCTCCCATTTTCGCGCAAAACGCGCACAAGGTAAGCTGCCCCTGCCGGCGGCGTTATGTGTAATTACTGATGAGTGAAGCACTAGAAGCATTGCAATATTTATTCAGTTTCTGGCGGTTCGTCTTCAATAGGCCGTTTAGGAATGAGCGAATTCACAAATTCAAAAGCATGGGGTTTCCTAGAAAGCTTTTAGAGATAGCGGGTGTGTTGGTAGCAATCGCGGTAGGGATTGGATTGCCAATTTTGATTATGTACTTGCTATTTAAGTTAACTTTCAATTTGTAGAAGTTGGCCAGTGCAAGAATCAACACATAACAATCACAGGCAGTTTGCTACGGCCCTTTGGGCCTCCGCGGGACGGCCTACGCTACGCTTCGGCCGCCCCTGCTGTGGGCGTTATGCATAGAGACGAATTATGAACCTTGCTCTAATAGTCATCTGTATAGCTGCGAGTCATTTTGTTGCACTATTCTCGGAAAAAAAACAAAAGACGAGGTTGGTGCATCGATCCTAAGTGTTTCTATTGGGGCACTTTTTGCTGTTGTCGTAATGGCGATTGCCGTAGCAGTTGGTTACAGTGATTCTAGCGAAGTGCTGAACGATGACCTTGCTGGTACTTTAGGCACGCTGCTCTTGGTGGCTGCTGCTTTTGGCATTCGTGGATGGCAAGTATCATTGAAGCAGGCGACGAGCCAATAATGCATAACAAGGCGAGGCATTTCGTTCCGGCCCTGCGGGCCTCCACCGGACAGCTTACTTTGTGCACTTTATGCGCAGGTCGCTTCGCTCCCATTTTCGCGCATAAAGCGCCCAAAGCAAGCTGCCGCTGCTCGCGGCGTTATGGTGCCGGTCGGTAAAAATTAAAATTTGTTCCGCTGCAAGTTTTGCGCACAGTTTTGGCATCCAGCATTTGGCTTTTTGCCACGGCACATTTAAGTAGTTTCGTTCCTAGAGTGTTCGCTCGGGATCGGTAAAATGGGGCAATTCCGCAGCAGTATCGTGGCGTGCCAATAAGATAAAAACAGGTTGGGGAAACTGCGGTATTCTTTCCTCGTAATTTTCGGGCGGTGGCCAGCCAAGCCGTGGCTGGCAAGGTGCTAGTGGTTGGTCCAGAGCGCGTCAGCCATAACCAGGCTAGGCAGGCTCGCCCATCCCCTTCGGGGCTGGGCTGGACGTCCAACGCTACGCGTCGGCCGCCCCTGCTAGCAACGTTAGAGTTTCATGGAGTACTTTTATGGATTCACCCTACTTTAGTCTTAAGGGTAAAATAAATCGTAGGTCCTATGCTTTATTCGGGGTCGTTGTTCCAAGTATATTTTTTTTCGCATCGTATACTTCAACCCTGCTTGTGAATAATCACCTATTTTCCCTGAGTGCCGGAATTGGAGAAATTGCAGATTATTTGATTCTTTTTTTAACTGCTGGTTTAGTTTTGGCGCCAACTGTAAAAAGACTTCATGATGTTGGACTAAGCGGTTGGTTTTGTGTGTCTGTCTTCATCCCGAATCTCGGGTTAATTCCAATGGTGCTTTTAGTTTTTTGGCCCGGTAAGTCAACGGAGTGTTCGGAAAGTGCGGAGGGCGGTAAACTCTAACAATCGCAGGCAGTTTGCTACGGCCCCTGACGGGGCCTCCGCGGGACGCCCAACGCTATGCACATTTTGTGCGGGTCGCTGCGCTCCCAATTTCGCACAAAATGTGCATAGCATTGGTCGCCCCTGCTGCGGGCGTTAACTAAGAAAAGTCGCATGATCCAAAGAATAATAATTCTCTCTTTAATTGTTCCGGTATTTTCATTCGCGCATGAACTCCCTGATATCTCCAAAGAGTGGAATCATCGCGTAGAAAAGTTTCAAGAATATGTGGTGAGCAATAATTGCTCAGATGCGATTGAAGAGTCGAAGGTGCTACTGGAAATAGACCCAGCAAGTACTGAAGCTATGTTTTACTTGTACTACTCCAGTAAGAAATGTGGAAGTGAGTTACCTGAATGGCTCGGCGAGCCATCTAGCTGGCCGAATGGCGCAGTTGAGGAACGGTACTACATTGGTCTGGCCCAGACACTTGGCAGTGAAAAAGTTAACAAAGCCAGGCAGTAAAGCTCCGGGCCTTCGGCCCTCCGCGGGACAGCTTACCCTGTGCACATTTTACGCGGGTCGCTGCGCTCCCAGTTTCGCGCAAAAGGCGCACAAGGTAAGCTGCCCCTGCTGGCGGCGTTAGGCAGCAGCTATGGCCTTCGAAAATTTTCCGCCAGAACAAAAGAATCAATGGTGTAATTTGGATGCGAGCGGCAAAACTAAATGGCTTGATCTTGCAAGGAAGAGATGGTTTCGAGAATCCAAAAACCACTATATCGCTGAAAAAGGCCGTACTATCGAGCTACCTGGGGAGTTAATCCGTTGTGAGCTTGATTTTTACTGCGCGATTGGTGAGGCTGTAAATGGCCCGGGAGGCTATTTTGGGGCATGGTTTCATGGCTTTGATGATTGTCTTTTTGGTGGATTTGGTTTGGAGATTCCATATGAAATCATTTGGAAGAATTCCAAATTATCGAAGCGACATTTGGACTCAAATGCCCTCGAGGCTTGGCTCCAGGAAGATATGGATCAAGATGATGAGGAATGGGCGAGGGAGGTCAGAGAGTCATGGCAGGGCGCTGAAACACTCTTTGATGTCTTAGTTGAGGCTATAGGATCTGTTCCTGTGCGCTTTAGGAAGCCTGAAGAGGCTGTGAAGCTTACCTTGCGGTAACGTGGCTTGCCTAACAATGCGCTGCAGGCCGACGGCTAACTCTGAGCACTTTATGCGCGGTCGCTTCGCTCCGATTTTTGCGCATAAAGCGCCCAAAGTTAGCCGCGGCTGAGCGCGGCGTTATGTTTCCGCTGTAATGAGTAAGTAGTAAATGGAAAACAGTCTTTTTTATTTTGCAATTGCCGGTTTTTTCGGGCTTGCCGTTTGGCAACTTTTCACAAAAAACGGTAGGGGCAAGGCCTTAGGCGGCTCAATAGTCGAGACTCTATCAGAGCAAGTTGTGTACAAAAAAGGAGCAAAAACAACAGAAATCACAGTTCATGTAATTGCTCATGGTATGCCTCAGAAGTTAGTCGGCATTGAGATAAAAGAAAAAGCATTCGCAGGGTTTAGTCTGAAACCCGTTTCTTTATCCAAGGCTGAAGCCCTTCGTCTCGCTAAACTATTGACCGAAGCGGCACAAAAAACATAACAATCGCAGGCAGTTTGCTACGGCCCTTCGGGCCTCCGCGGGACGCCCAACGCTATGCACATTTTGTGCGGGTCGCTGTGCTCCCAGTTTCGCACAAAATGTGCATAGCATTGGTCGCCCCTGCTGCGGGCGTTATAAACCAAAGTCACAAGAATAAAGAGGTACTTCAATGAATATAAGTTTGACGGTCATCGGGCAATTCATAACCATATTTGCGGTAGTGATAGCTGCTGTCAGCTACTACCTTGGTAGACGTAAAACCGAGACTCCAGTATTAGCTGCGTTGCTTGGAGCAGTGTTCTCTATCATTCCAATTTTTGGTCTAGTTTATGTTGTTTTTTTAATGTTCAAAAAAGACCTGCCGCGAGATAGTGAGACTCCAGCGTAATTCGGTTTATAACAAGGCGAGGCATTTCGTTTCGGCCCAGCGGGCCTTCACCGGACAGCTTACTTTGTGCACTTTATGCGCAGGTCGCTTCGCTCCCATTTTTGCGCATAAAGCGCCTAAAGCAAGCTGCCGCTGCTCGCGGCGTTATGCCTTAGAGCAGAAATTCTGGCATCCAAATTGAAAAAAATATTTATTTATACCGGTACTTTGCTACTTGCGCTTTTAGCCTACTTCGTAACATTCTCATCATTTTATGAGTCATGGTTTCCCTATTACTATGAAGATTACCTTTCATACTTCTTCATGGTGGGCATTGGGGTTGTCTTAGCGGCGCCATTCGTGATTACTTTGGTAGTAGAATCAAAAAATGAGGAAAGCTACTTTTCCAAGTACGTCAGTTCAGCCATCAAGGTGCATGTATTCATAATGGCTCTATCTGTCTTAACGTTCACTTACATGATGGCCAATGGTATTTTGATCAATGGTTCCGGTGTCTACCAGGTCGTTCCAGCGAGTGAATAGGCATAACAAACAGCGGCAGAGCGACAGCCAACGCTACGCACTTTTTGTGTTACTCGCTGGCGCTCAAACATTAACACAAAAAGCGCTCCGCGCTGGCTGCGCCTGCGCTGGGCGTTATGTTCAGAACCATGAATAAAATTCTTCTTATACTCCTAGCCCTCCCAGGCCTTGCTCAAGCATGCTTTTCTCCTCCAGATAGACATTTTATAGCCATTGATAGACTGTATTATCAAATAGACAAGATTGTTCTTGCTGAAGCCATTGAAGAGAAGCCGTCTTTCAAAGCTCAAGGAATGGCAAAGTTTACCTTTCAAACAAAGGAAGTGTTAAAAGGAGAAAGTGGCAAAGCAAAATTTTCACTTGATGGGTTTCTCTATGAAGTGGGTCCTGTCGATTTCTCTAAGCATGAAGATGTCGAGTTTTGGGCTAATTCATATATAGGAAACTTTGTTGCACCCGGTGATTGCAATGTCTATGGAAAATTTACGGTTGGAGAAACATACCTTCTAATCATGGGTATTGATCACCCAAAGGCCTTTGAGGTAGTTCGATCTACCGAAGATAGGTGGTATAAAACGGTGAAATTTATGACGCAGAGGCACAAATGAACATAACAATGCGCTGCAGGCCGACGGCCAGCTTTGTGCACTTTATGCACGGTCGCTGTGCTCCCATTATCGCGCATAAAGCGCCCAAAATTGTCCGCGGCTGAGCGCGGCGTTAGAGTTTCGAGTAGTTATAGTGAAGAAAATAATAATTTTTGGCCTATTGGCATTCGCTGGGTGGAAAATCTACGAGCAAAATTTCGCTGCTGACGGAGGTCGGTGGGGAGACTACGGCGTCGAAAAGGTTGGTCGCTCCGTAGATGGCATGGAAATGATAAAGCTCTCTCCACCAAAAGAGCCAGCCCAAGCTAGCAAAGTCTCGAGTCAAAGATTTAAATGTGATGGGCGGCAACACTGTAGTCAAATGACGTCCAGAGAAGAGGCCGTTTTCTTTATAAGAAACTGCCCAAATACAAAAATGGACGGTGATAATGATGGGGTTCCTTGCGAGAACGATTCCAGGTTCTAGCTCCGCCAGCTCTAACAATCACAGGCAGTTTGCTACGGCCCTTCGGGCCTCCGCGGGACGGCTTACCTTGCGCACCTTTCGCGCGGTTCGCTACGCTCCTATTTTCGCGCAAAAGGCGCACAAGGTAAGCCGCCCCTGCTGTGGGCGTTAGTGCTACTAAGGATTCGAGATGGAACATTTCATAAGCGCGATCAGTTTCTTTCTCATCGCTTTCTTGACTCCTCTTTTAACCAAAAAGTTAAATGGGAAAAAGTATGAAAATATTGAGAAGAGAATTTTTCGAGATCTCGGAGATAGAATAGAAATTACAACCTCACTGGGTACTTGGCCGTTCGGTCCGAAGAGTTTACGAGTGAAAAAAGGAAGTGTCGCTATCATTCAGGAAGACGCAGTAATTAGCCTCTTTTTGAAAAACAAGGGCGTTATAGATTTATTCTTCGGTGGCATAAATTCAGAAGAAATTGCCCAAGAAGCGGCTAAGGTTTTTCCTGAAGCTGAAATTGTTAAGATACCCAGGCACTAACAAGGTGCGGCAGACCGACGGCTTACTTTGTGCA
Source organism: Microbulbifer hydrolyticus (assembly GCF_009931115.1). Taxonomy (NCBI): domain Bacteria; kingdom Pseudomonadati; phylum Pseudomonadota; class Gammaproteobacteria; order Cellvibrionales; family Microbulbiferaceae; genus Microbulbifer; species Microbulbifer hydrolyticus. Next base: position 1,531,889 of record NZ_CP047491.1, read on the forward strand.
TTTTTCGCGCAGTCGTTACACTCCTATTTTCGCGCAAAAAATACACAAAGTAAGCCGCCGCTGCGCACGGCGTTATGAATCTTGGAGAGTCCAAAGTTTGAATAGAGCTACTGTGTTCCGGTATCTGATTTGGTGTTTCTGGATTCTGATAGCGGTTAATTACGTATATAAGTCCGTCGTGGAAGGCTTCACGATTGATGAGGTTTTATGGTTTGGTGCCTTTCTTAGTGCATTTACGTTGCTCTACTTGCTCTTCATAAAGGTGTTTAAAGTCCAAAAATCTGGTCCAATTCCTTGGTATGCTTCACCAGTATTGTGGCTGGGGTTACCGGTAGTTTTGGTGATTGTGTACACGTTTGTGGGTCAAAATTCATAACAAGCAGCGGCAGAGCGACAGCCAACGCTACGCACCTTTTGTGTTACTCGCTGGCGCTCAAACATTAACACAAAACGCGCTCCGCGCTGGCTGCGCCTGCGCTGGGCGTTATGTTGCTCTAGCCGGAGAGTAGTGCATGTTTGGAATGATCTTTTATAAATTAAAAGAGATTCGTGATCACAAGTACTTCTTTAGGAAATGCAAGCGTTGTGGTCTCTACTCTGATGTAGCTGATTATCCATGTGGTCACTGTGGAAAAATGGATGAGAAAGAGCTAATCGAATTTTTAAAATTACGAGAACGAGAAGTAGAAGGAAACAATAATCTCGGGTTGGTTTTCGGCGTTGTCGCTGTTGTAATATCTTTGCTAATCATGAGCACGTTTTTCTAAATGGGGTACGTTTAACATAACAATCGCAGGCAGAAATGCTCCGGCCCTTCGGGCCTCCGCGGGACGCCCAACGCTATGCACATTTTATGCGGGTCGCTGCGCTCCCAGTTTCGCACAAAATGTGCATAGCATTGGTCGCCCCTGCTGCGGGCGTTAGGCACCTGTATGAATCAAAGAGATTTTAAGCGCAATGAAGAATTGCACTCTAAAACTCGCGACTCAATTGCCGCACTTGAAGATAAGATTGCCCAGGTTTTACTTGAGTCGTCAGGCTCTGAATACGGGTATAGTGTAGCGGTGTATTATTTCTTCGGAGTCTTGGCGGCGCTATTTCGATTTTTGGATCGAGAAAGTAAATTTAAGCGGTCGGCAATTGACGACTTTGAACTAGAAACCGTGTCGGAAACCACAAAGAAAATTCACCTCGAAGGGCGCTGTTATTGGCTTGGCGGAGGCCGCAGCTATGATACCTTTAAGATCGACTACGCAAAGAATACCGATCCTAAGCTCTATTCCTTTAAATTTAGAGCAAATGATCCTTGCGCATCTGAGACGCTATATGTGGGTAAAACCTATACGGGCTGGGAGATAGGAGATGCCTAACAAAGTGCTGCAGCCGACGCCTTACTTTATCCACCTTTTGCGCAGTCGCTACGCTCTCAATCTTGCGCAAAACGCGTATAAAGAAAGCCGCTGCTGAGCACGGCGTTACATTTTAAGATCATGATCATAGAAACTAAATTAGAAGAAAAAGATTGGAAGGTCTTTAGTCACTACATCCGGGCCAAAGCATTGGAAGATGCCAAGTCTTGGATTGATTCCCCTTTGTTCAATGTTTTCATTTGGCTGATGATTGCGGTCGTAATTTTGGGTGTTACACGGCCCGAGATGGGGTTGCACTGGCAGTCGGCAGCATTCTCCGCTGTCGTCTGCGCAGTTCTATTCTTCTCGATATATTCTAAAGAAGTTAAATTTCTAAAAAATCTACTACCGACTGCAGATAACTCAATCTATGAAAAGCGAGTAATAGAGGTGTCGGAGAGCGGCATTAGAAGTAAAAATTGTAAACATGATGTTTTTCTCAGCTGGGATAATTTTACTTCCATAGAATACGAGCGCGGATTGATAATGTTTTTTATAAGCCGGGCGAACGCAATTGTAATACCAGAAGCACAGGTGCCAGAACCCATGGAGCTCGTGGAGAAAGTTCGTGCCCTCGTCAAAATGTAACAAGGCCGGGCAGTTTGCTACGGGCCTACGGCCCTCCGCGGGACAGCTTACCTTGTGCGCGTTTTGCGCAGGTCGCTACGCTCCCATTTTTGCGCAAAACGCGCACAAGGTAAGCTGCCCCTGCCGGCGGCGTTATGTGCAGGAAATCCGAGAATGAATAGGGTCATTTTTTTCGTCCTCATTTTGATGTCATTTGGTGTGAATGCGCTTTCTATTAGCTGTGATAACGGGCCAAAAATAGACAGAAATCAACTGTCTGACGCGGTAAAGAACTGGCATGTATCTAGAGAGCAGACAGAAGAAGATGGAATCTGGCTAGTATTTGACGGGGAAATTCAAACTAAGATAAGTGGCTTGGTTATAGCAGAGGCTCTCGCCAACATTACTGACGGCCTGTCTACCGAATACAGCTTTAATTTGGCTGTTCATGAGGCTGGCGACGTATCTTTTACAAGCTTCGCTGCTCGAGAGAGCAACTATAAAAACATAAGCATAATCCTACGTTACTCCGAAGAAGGGGCATGTCCTAGTAAAATGGCGTTTTACCAAGGGCAGGTTACCGCGCTGTGAGGCAGCACATAACAAAGCCGGGCAATATGCTTCGGGCCTGCGGCCCTCCGCGGGACAGCTTACCTTGTGCACATTTTGCGCAGGTCGCTACGCTCCCATTTTTGCACAAAACGCGCACAAGGTAAGCTGCCCCTGCCGGCGGCGTTAGCTGCCGCAAGAGAATAGCTCTGTGAATAGAATCAACTTAGATGGGCAGGACTTAATATTCTTAAGCCAAGATGACATTTCAAATATTTTGGAAACAAAGACATTTGAAGGGTTTTCGCTTTCCCACTATGACATTCTTGCACCAGTGCTACAGGAGTATCGTGAATATAGTGGAGTTGAAATCGCTCTTATGGGGGCGAGAGGCCGATTTCAGTTAATCTGCTTCGTAAGCGTATCTGGTAAAAAATATAGAGTTCATATTGAGGATGTTATTTGCGAGCACTGTGAAAAAAGGAGCGGAATATCGGGCACACCTGGAGTATGGGACCTCTATCAATTCTGCAAAGATCCGCATGCGGTTCATAGTAGAGCAATGGCCTTGCCTGTAAAAAAATGCATTCACTGCTCAAGGTCGCTAAACCGCAGGCATACAATCTGGTTTGAGCACGAGCAATGCAGCTAACAAACGCAGGCAGTTTGCTACGGCCCTTCGGGCCTCCGCGGGACGCCCAACGCTGTGCACATATTGTGCTGGTCGCTGCGCTCCCTTTTTCGCACAATATGTGCACAGCATTGGTCGCCCCTGCTGCGGGCGTTATGCATTGTTGGCGTAAAGTATGGATTTTTGGCCGGTCATTTTGATACTTGTACTTTTCACGGCTTGGTTGTGTGAGTATCCATTACCAAATGGAAACAATAGCCCGAGAACATTTCGATCCAAAAGTAGATATATGCTTCTTGGGAAGTGGTTTATATTCCTCGCTTTTGGTGCTCTGGGTATTTGGGCTAGCCCAGTCTTTTTCTTCGTTTCCGGTATATTTTTTGTTCTTTTTGGGATTCAGTTGCAGAGCGCTCACTTTAAGCTAAGAGGGTAGCGTCATGCATAACAAACGCAAGCAGTATGCTGCGGCCCTTCGGGCCTCCGCGGGACGCCCAACGCTATGCACCTTTTGTGCGGGTCGCTGCGCTCCCAGTTTCGCACAAAAGGTGTATAGCATTGGTCGCCCCTGTTGCGGGCGTTACATTTCAGCGGCCTTCGATGCAGGCTTAGGAATCAGAATATGAAGCTATCAGTAGCGGCTCTCTGTTTGGTTACAATTTTCTCTGGGTGTGTTGGTGTAAATAGAAGCAGTTTGTCGGAGTTTTCTTACAAGCCCTACAAAAGTAATGAATCTCGGAAAAAGCATATTAGAGAAGAGAAAGGGGCGCCAGATGAAATAATCCAAGTTTCTGAAAGCTCAGAAAAATGGGTTTACCAAAGTGGCACTCATTTTGAAGGTGTCGTTTTGTGGCTGGTTGTACCGATTCCGTTTGTTTTCCCGTCTGGATTACATAGTGAAGAATATCTATTTAAAGGGGAGCAATTATTAACCATTTCAAAAAGAGATCATTCTTCTGAGGGGCTAGTTTACGGCTGCTACCCTTCGGGTGTTCATGGTGTGGTATTTGTTGACTGTGGAAAGGTTCCATTTAAGTGAGAGGCAATGTAACAAGGCCATGAACTTCGCGCCTGATGGTGCCGGACAGCCTACGCTGCGCTCCGGCTGCCGGTTATGGCAACGTTAGCACCCATTATGAATCGAGCACTATTAACAATAATCACAATATTTCTGGCTACAAGCACTATGGCAGGCTCTTATACCTACGACATCCAACAAGCAGGCTATGACTTTGACCAATATGACCTCAAAGGTGAAGCTTCCTATGAAATCTTCATAGAAGAATTTCGCAGGTTTCCATGGAAAGAGCAGGTAGGAAAAAATACTGGTGGATCAGAACCAACCATCTCTGTTAAAAACAAAGAAAGTAAAATTGATTATTGGGTTTCAGTTATTGGAAAGCCCAATGAGTATGCCTACTTAGTCGGTATTGTTCAGCCCAAAATGGTTAAAACCATGTTTGGCTTCGGCAAAGAAAAAGAGGTTCGGTGGCTATCCATTTATATTGCAGAGCAACAGCAAACAGTAGAGGGTACTTTTCAACTCTACTTCGCGGGTAAAATCGAAGAACTCCACAAAGAGCTTTCCGGGCTCCCTCTATTCACCGAGCAGGAGGTCAGGTAAAGTGCTGACAAAGCCAGGCACAATCGCCCCTTCGGGGCTGGACCTCCGCACTGCGTGCTCCGCCTGTGCTGGCGGCGTTAAGCTACGATGAAAAAAATACTACAAGCATTAATTTGTACATCAATAATATTGTTCTTCGGTTGCGCAGAGGACTTAGTGATTGAAGTTGAGCCACGCTATGGTTTCACTTTTGCTCCAGCAACTCACCTTACGGAAAATGACGAAATTTCAATCGAAATTTTAAGGCTTGGCAAGGAAGAAAGGCTCCGGTTCCATAAATGCGGTCCAGATTGTAATACGGCTGTTGAAGTTTCATCAGTTGGTGTAGAAAGCGTAAAAGGGAGCAATATAGTAACTTTTCATGCAAATGAAAATGGTAAATACTATTTCTGGTTAAACAATACCAAAGCCAAAGGACAGAAATCAGCTGTGAAAGTTAAGCGTGTAAAAAATACTTTAAAAGGCGTATTTCTCGAATTTGAATCAGGCTCGGAGATATTCATAATCCGAGGCAAAGCTTAACAAACGCAAGCAGGATGCTCCGGCCCTTCGGGCCTCCGCGGGACGCCCAACGCTATGCACATTTTGTGCGCGTCGCTGCGCTCCTAATTTCGCACAAAACGTGCACAGCATTGGTCGCCCCTGTTGCGGGCGTTAACTGTCAGTGTTACTGAAACAATGTAGGTAGAATGGAAGTTCAAGAATTTGAGTTACAAGTAAGTTCGCTGAGAATAGCCGTATTGGCTTTCCTCATGATATCGCCTGTAATCTACTCGTCGTTTTTGGCGGCACTAAAAATCGAGCCAGATTTTAGAGCTAAGTATGTTCTTTGGTCTGCCATGAAGACTTACGGGGTATGGTTCATAATTTTTCTGGTGCTTATTTTTACACCTGCATTACTTTGGGGGCTGGAAGGAAAGATCAGTGAGCGTGTATTTATTCAGCTAACGCATCCGCAAAGTATCTTTACAACGTTCTTTAATTATTTCTTGGGCTTAATCGCAATTTGCGCATCAATTCTCGTTCCAATATGGGAGCTTCGTAGGTGCGAAAATCAGCGTGTATAAAAACAGTTAACAAACGCAAGCAGGATACTCCGGCCCTTCGTGCCTCCGCGGGACGCCCAACGCTATGCACATTTTGTGCGGGTCGCTGCGCTCCCAGTTTCGCACAAAATGTGCATAGCATTGGTCGCCCCTGTTGCGGGCGTCAGGTTTTGAAGCGTGAATCAAAATATTTTATCTACTGGTGCAGTTCCTATTTCGCTAGCTTTGATTGGTATATATTCACAAGATCTTGGTAATCAAAGCAATGGGTTTGCTCGTAAGCCTGAAAATAACGAATCTATCGCCAATAGAGCGAAACTTTTTCGTTCAAATAGCATATACAAACAAAAAGATAAGAACTTAGTACGCTTTTCGCTCTCACGATCATTTGATCCCACTGTTCAGATCACCGTATCCATTGATGATGGAAATATGCAGATAGAGTCTTTATCAATAGGTATGTCTCAAGCGAACGAGATAGGTAAGTCAAAAATCGTAAATGTGGACAGGGAATATTTAAGTCAGATACGAACTCTAATTAAAACTGAGTATCTAACCTCTGAGAAGGAAGAATCGGACGCGGGGCTAGACGGAGCCATTTGGGAAATCGAAGTTACTTGGGAAGGCGAGTACTATTTCCATAGTGTATGGAGCCCTAGCTCTGGACCTGAGTACAAACTTGGCTACGCCTTGTTTAGCCGTGCATCAAGATACGTGTCTCTTGGAGAGCTGTACTAAAACCTAACAATCGGCTGTTATCGCACCTGCGGGCCCGGGGCGGCCTTACCGCCGCTACGCGGCTGCAAGTCCGCCCCAAATCCGGGCGTTACAATTTATAATAAGGAAAATCGTGAAATATTTAGCTCTGATAATTTTAATGATTGTGCCGATATTTTCGGTAGCAAACCCAGTCCCAGAATTTCCATTCGTTATTGTTACTGAAAGTATTGATAAGCGTGTAAAGCCGGATTTAGTCAAAATTCGATTTAATCTGGTTTCTTTTGATAAATCTTCGGAGAAATCTTTGGCTAATGTGAAAGGGGCCGGCTCTCAGCTTTTAAGTGTTATGAAAAAGTTTCAATTGCCGGTTTCAGCGCTAGAGTCCACCCAGATCGACAAAAAAACCAAAAGAGCTCGAAGAGATGGTGCATATAACCTTGAAATCTTAGGATATGAAACCAGTCAGAATTTCAAGCTAACTCTTAGCCAGCTAGAAAAATATCCAGAACTTATGGCTGACTTGGTTGCGATGGATGGCCTGGAAGGGGTAGAAGCATTTTTTGAAACAACTAAGGAAGAGCAGTATCAAAGTGAACTTATTAATGAGCTGAGCCAAAAGGCGCGGACCAAAGCCGAGTCTCTTGCCTCAGCTCAGTCGAGAAAAATCAAAAATGTGTTCGGCATTACCACAGAAGGTAGTTTTGGACAGGCTTACGCGATATTCGCATTAGAATTTGAACCATCGACTCACGCTCTTGCAATGGATGTCAGCTCCTATGATATGGATCTCACTATGATGGTTCCGGAGTTCATTGAAGTAAGGCAGAGAATCACTGCAATTTATGAGCTTCGCTGATGACCACAAAATTGTAACAAGGCCGGGCAATTCACTACGGGCTCCGCGGCCCTCCGCGGGACGGCATATCTTGTGCGCGTGTGCGCAGGTCGCTGTGCTCCCAGTTTCGCGCAAAAGGCGCACAAGGTAAGCCGCCCCTGCTCTGGGCGTTATTTTGCTCTCTAAATTAGGATTTTTATTTTGCTAAGAATATTACCCAGCTTTTTTCTATTAATATTTTCCTGCTTGGCAGTTAGTGAAGAGTTACCTGCGCCTCAGGAATTTATACTAACTTCCACCGACTCAGACAAATTCGCAGTTTACGTCTTTGAGCCCAGTGAAAGCAATCGATCTGGCAGCGCCATCATAACTGTGCATGGTGGTGGTTGGAGGTGGGGGAAAGCTGAATGGACTTTTAGAGCTGCTAGAATGTTTGCAAATTCTGGTATGTTGGCAGTAGCTGTAGACTATCGGCTTTCGAATGACAAAATTACGCCAGTGGATGCATTTCTTGATGTTTGTAAAACTTTAAATTGGGTTCGAGATCGAGCGAAGAAATATTCAATAGATTCTAATAAGGTGGCGGCTTACGGTGTATCTGCAGGCGGCCATTTAAGTTCGTTGGCTGCGACTAAAGGGTGCAATAATAATTTAGGTTCAAAAGAAAATGGCGGACCCGACCTTCTACTATTATGGTCACCAGCCTTGGATATGGAAAAGGACGGTTGGTTTAAAAAGCTATTGCTCGATAAGAGCACCGCAATTGATAACTCTCCAGTTGCTAATGTGAACAAAAATATGCCCCCTGTATCAATTGTACAAGGCGAGCTTGATACGCTGACTCCTACTTCTGGCGCTATCAAGTTTTGTGAAAAAGTTAAGTCTGAAAATGGTATTTGCGAATTGAATGTTTATCCTGGAGTTGGCCACTTGCTCACCAGAAACTTGGAAAACCAAGAGAGCAATTTTGATCCTGAACCAAAATTTGTAAAGGATGGCAATGAAAAGCTATTGAGTTTTCTAATCAAAAGTGGATTTGCCAATACGCTAGATAAAAAAGCAATCCAGCGACAAGCCGCTGATTAAGGCGTTATGGGGCATGAAAAATTTACCGACAATCAGAGAAGCGAGATCTAACGAAGCTGAAATGCTAACTGCCTTAGCCATTCGTTCAAAAGCCTATTGGGGATATTCGCAATCATTTATGGAGGCTTGTCGTAATGAGCTAACCGTCACAGGGAATTCTTTGAGATCGGCGGAGCTTCATTACTACGTTGCCGAAAGCGAATCTGGACTACTGGGATATTACGCAATTGAAAGGCTCTCTGATCGAGAATTCGAATTGGAAGCCTTGTTTGTCGAACCAGAATTTATTGGAAACGGAGTGGGTAGAGCGTTAATCGGCCACGCAAAGAATCTGGTGAAAAAACTAGGTGGTATAGCATTAATCATTCAAGGCGATCCCAACGCTGAAAAGTTTTATCGCGCAGCAGGTGGCGTGCTAAATGGTATGAGAGAATCAGCTAGTATTTCTGGTCGTCGATTGCCTTTGTTCACAATAGATTTGGCGAGCGACGATGTCGCATAACAAGCGCAAACAGAATGCTCTGGCCCTTCGGGGCCCCCAATGCTATGCACATTTTGCGCGAGTCGTAGCGCTTCCATTTTCCCACAAAATGTGCTTAACATTGGGCATCCCTGCTGGCGGCGTTATGTATAAGTGAGTCGTATAGTGAATCTAGGTGCCATAGGTGCAAAAGCAGCTTCCTTGAGGAGCCATAAATTAACTGATCCTTGTCGGCGTTGTGGTCTCCATTACGTGATTGAAGATAATGAAAGTTGTCCCCACTGCGGATCGCTAACAGATTCTGAATTGCTTCAGCTTTTAGAAGAGATTGAAAAGCAGCAATCTGGTAATCGACGCATAGGTATTATATTCGGGTTTGCCGCAGCGATTGTTTTAGCAATTTTGTTGGCATCGGCCCTGTAGTGCCAACATAGCAATGCGCTGTAGGCCGATGCCTAACTTTGTACATTTTATGTGCGGCTGCTTTGCGTCCATTCTCGTGCATAGAGCGCAAGGTTAGTCACGGCTGAGCGCGGCGTTAGGTGGGCAATGAACTAAGAGAAATGGCCCTTATACATAGAGATTTCAACGATGGATATGAGTATCTCAGTCCGGGAGAAAAATTGGTTATACGTAGTTTTTCCAAGGGTCTAGCTTGAGAGCGCAGCGTCACCTAACAAGCGGTTTTAGTGGCTGCGAAATACACGGCTGGGGCAGGTTCCGCAACACTCCAGCCGCACCTAAACCGAGCGTTAAGCGATAAGGAATAGATCCTTGAAAAAAATACTACAAAGAAAAACCGCCTTTGTTTGTCTCGTCGCTGCCACTTGCTTGATTTTGCTAGTTCCTTTGGCCGCCATGCAGTTCAGCAGTGAAGTTCGATGGACATTCTTTGACTTCATGGTTATGGGAGCTTTGTTACTATCAGCAGGCAGCCTGCTGATACTCCTATCTCGGAAAATTTCCTCAAGGCATTTTCCATTTTTAGCGACAGTCGTTTTGATAGGTTTTCTCTATGTTTGGGCCGAGCTTTCCGTTGGTATATTTTTTTCTTTCGGTAATTGAGATCCAATAGCGCTTAACAAGGCCGGGCAGTTGGCTCCAGGCCTTCGCCTCTCCACCGGGCGGTTTACCAGGTGCGCATTTTGCGTGGGTCGCTGCGGCCCATTTTCGTGTAAAGCGCACATAGAGCGGGCCGTCACTGAGTGCGGGGTTATCCATTTAATAGGATAGGTGTTAGTGATCAAGAGAAACCAAGTATTAATTTTTACAATAGTAGTTTTATTTTTCAGTAGCTTAATCGCTTTGGCAGCAAAGAAGGCCGGGAATACAAACTTAAGCATTTTGTTAGTGTTCACGCCCAGCTTGGTCGCCCTGCTAATGGTTTTGCTGGTAGATGGTGGGAAAGGCGCCAAAGCCTTGTTTGTTGACCAGTTGATCAAGCCATTTGGTTTGGGTTGGTTTCTGACCGCACTGCTGGTGTTCCCGTTGGTGGGTGTTGCAGCCGTGACGCTGCACAGTATGTTTGGTGGGCCATCCTTGGGGCTGCGGACAACTCAGTTGTTACCGCAGTTGATCGTTATTTTAGTAATTTCGCTAGGCGAGGAGTTTGGCTGGCGTGGCTATTTATTACCAAAGTTACAGGAGAAATACTCGGCATTGACGGCCAGCCTGATTTTGGGTGCGGTGTGGGGTTTTTGGCATTTCCCGGCTTCATTAATAGGTACTGGTGTTCCGCAGGAGATGCCATTTTTTGTGTTCCTGGTCTGGGTGTTGTTGGCAACGTTGTTGATGACGTGGGTATATAACAATACGGGCAGCGTGCTTTTGGCGATTCTCATGCACTCGATGGCAAACGCGACATTTAACTACTTGCCACTTTTGCCCGAATTTGTTGGTCAATTAAATACGTTTTTTGTATTCCTGGCGGCGGTCGGGTTGTTGACCTCGGTGGTGATATGGCGCTACGGACCGCGCTGTTTAGTCCGCGCCCCAAATCGGGCGGTGACAATTACTCAGACCGGATTCGGCGCGTGAATGCGCCGCCGTCAAGCTAACGGTTAGCCTTATTTGCATACGGAAGACACATGGAAAATTTAAGTTGCCGGATCAACGTGGCATCAAAGCAATAAAAAAATTATCAGGAATTTACAGGTGTGGTAGGGACAGTGGGTTTCGATCCCATAAGCCTGGAGGGGTGTACAGGTTTGCCGGGACAAAAAGTTAAAAAAGGGAGCGAGAACTATGAACAGGTTGACCATTATGCTACTGGGCGGAGCCCTACTAGGGGGCTGTGGCGCGGATCAGCAGGGAGCTGTGGACTTGGCGGGGTATGAGCCATACCGGCAGCAGGCACTTGAAATTGCCCAAACCACGATTATTGCTGATACCCATATTGATGTGCCCTACCGGCTGGTCGAAGACTACGAGGATGTCAGCAAGGCAACCGAGCGGGGCGATTTTGATTATCCGCGGGCCGTGGCCGGTGGGCTGAATGCTCCGTTTATGTCGATCTATACCCCGGCAGAGCTCGAGCAGGAAGGTGGAGCAAAGGCCAAGGCCGAGGAGTTGATCGGGCTTGTGGAGCAAATGGTAGCCGGGGCGCCAGACAAGTTCGCCATTGCCACCTCCTGGGCCGATATTGAGGCACACTTTGAACAGGGTCTCATTTCACTGCCCCTGGGGATGGAAAACGGCTCGCCCCTGGAGGGTGAGCTGGCCAACGTGGAGTATTTCTACAAGCGCGGGGTGCGCTATATCACACTGGCGCATTCGCTTAGTAATCATCTCTCAGATTCCAGCTATGACGAGGCACGGCCGGCCGGTGGGCTTACTGAATTCGGTCGCGAGGTGGTGACCGAGATGAACCGCTTGGGCATGATGGTGGATGTTTCCCACCTGTCCGACGAGGCGTTCTACGATGTGCTGGAAGTGACCAGCAAGCCGGTTATTGCCAGCCATTCCTCCGCCCGTCACTTTATCCCGGGCTTCGAGCGCAACATGAGTGATGAGATGATCGTGGCGCTGGCGGAGCAGGGTGGTGTGGTGTTCGTGAATTTCGGCAGTACCTTTATCAGTCGAGATTCTTATCACAGCCGCGGGGTGCTGCGCGAGGAGCGCCTGCGCTTTATGCAGGAAAAGGGTATAGAGGACCGGGACGACCCCCGCGTAAGGGATCATATGGAGGCCTTTGGGGCCGGGCAGCCACCTTTCCCTTTTGCCAGTCTGCAGCAGGTGCTCGACCATATTGACCATATTCGCGATATCGCCGGTATTGACGCCATTGGCATAGGGTCCGATTACGATGGCGTGGGCGATACCCTGCCGGTTGGCCTGAAGGATGTTGCCAGCTACCCGAACCTGATCGCTGGTCTGTTGGCCCGCGACTACAGCGAGGCGGAGATTCGCAAAATCCTGTCCGGCAACTTGAAAAGAGTATGGCAGGTGGTAGAAGCTTGATCGTACACCAGTAAATCAATGTGGGAGCGGCCATAAGCAACTCCCATGGTGACATGAGCAGCAATCAACGCAATCCAGCTCGGTAATTAGGCGGTGTGTGTAAAAGTCGGTTAGGTTTTATCTTGGTTTTGTGGTTTGTACCGACGCTCTAGTGTAATCAGAAATATATTTAATCGAGATCAATCCAATGAAGTGGTCAATTCCCTTGCCCGTAGTTCGCTCCGCTATAACTGAGATACTGTCGATTGTTATCGGTGTTTTACTTGCATTGGCAGTCAATGAATGGAATCAAAATAGGATTGAGAAAATTAGGGCTGCTGAGGCAATTGAGAATGTCGTTCAAGAGATCCGATCGAATATAAAATTCATGAATGTTGTGCATTCCAATAACCGGGCAGTCGTCGAGTTATTGAAGAATGAGAGTGTCCATCAAGATGATGCAGACGAAAAGCAATTTGTGCCAGGGCTGCAAATCCAAGATGCGGCATGGAAAATGCTGAACTCCACTGGGGTTTCTGAATTCATTGACTATGAAACCCTCTACGATATATCTGCGATTTATTCTCTGCAGGATATTTACAAGTCTCTGGGGTATCAGCTGGTAGAGACCACAATGAGTAATCGTGCGTTAGTGGCTGCGCTTTCGCCAGATGCGTCAAAAACACTCGGTGGTGATTTGTTCATGGAGGATATGCTTCTTATTGATAGCGTGGAAGAGGCCCTGCTAAGTAGTTATGCTAAAACGTTAGAAAAATTGGAGCGTCGGTAGCCCTCTGTTTAATCACCTTTCACGGTCGCTATGAGCCTGTGCATTCGTTTGTAGTGGCTGCCTTTCCAGTAAACTCTCCCGCAGCCCTCACAGCGGCAATATTCGGTGAACTTGCGCCGGCTTGTGGGGGGGATTTGCGACCAGACTTCCTCCCGGGTGACCTTCGTCAATGTGCCATTGCACACCGTGCAGCGGGAAAAGGGTGCGAAGCTATTCTGTAATTGCAGTCTATGTACGACCTCGGCGAGCTGCTTGAGTGGACGGATGGCGCGAACGTAGTAGGCATGGGTCAGGGCCTTGCGCTTTAGCAGGTCCAGGTCGCGAGTGAGTAGAATCCGTTCTTGTTGCACCGAAATCTCGACCAGCCTCTGGTCTGCGCAATGGCCGGAGAACACACAGTCGAAGCCCAGCATCCGCAGGTAGCGGGCCAGGCGCCCCAGGTGACAGTCGAGCACAAAGCGTGATTCGCGCAGAGGCCGAGGGCGCAGGCGGGTGATGCTGGAAATGTCCAGTGCCTCAAACAGCGGGTACACGCTGATGCGGTCACCGTCTTCAGGGTGATAATCGAAAGCCGCTGACTGCCCGTTCACTAAAATCAGGTCGACTTCCGTATGTGGCACGCCCACGGCTTCGATGATGTTCTTGACTGCACCCAATACGACAAAGTCCCGCGTGAAATCGCGCTGTTGTAGCGGTTTGGGCAGGAAGTCGTTGAGTTCCCGGTAGAAACGTAGGGTCAGTCTGGGCATTGCGCACCCGTGTGCGATGGTGGCCTGTTTGTGTGGGTGATTCCGATCCCGTTGAATCACCGTTATAGTAGACGGGTAAACACAAACTCAGTGCAAAACAATGATAAAAAAGCTGTTGTGGTCCCTGTTTCTGTTCGGCGCGGTGTTGGTGGTTCTGCTACAGATTCCGCCCTCCCAGCCTACTGCCTCTCAGCCGGCTTCGGTGCTGGAACTTCTCAATGAGCCAGTGCCCGGCCACGCGAACCTGATTTCCATCCAGCCGTTTATGACGGTGTACGATTATTCCGACGCAGACCTTTTCGCGCGCAAGCTGCGAGGCTATTTACTGCAGGCGCAGCAGGCCGACTGGCTGACTGAGAATAGCCTGGTGGTTTTGCCCGAACATATCGGTACCTGGCTCGTGGCTGAGGGTGAAGGCTTCCCGGTTTTTGCATCCGAACGCGCCGATGTTGCCCTGCTGTGGGCGGCGCTGGGTAACCTGCCGGGGTTTGTAAAGAGCCTCTGGGGTGAAAGTGCCCGCGATCCTTTTGCTGCGGCCCTGTTCAAGAGCAAGTCTGTTGCCATGGCGGCACAGTACCAACAGGTTTTTACCCGTCTGGCGCAGGATTTCGGCGTGACACTGGTAGCTGGGTCCATCGTGCTGCCGGATCCGCGGATTCAGGACGGACAGATTTTACCGGGGAAGGGGCCTCTGTATAACAGCAGCTTTCTCTTTTATCCCGATGGTGCCGTTGCCGGTCCGGTACGCAAGGTTTACCCGATCGACAGCGAGCTGCCGTTTACCCAGGCGGCATCACAGGAACTTCCGGTTTTTGATACGCGCCTGGGGCGGCTTGCGATATTGATCTGCGCGGATAGCTGGTACCCGGATACCTGGCAGCAGGTTGCCACTGCGGATCTGGTAGCCGTTCCTTCATTTGCCTCCCCGGATGGTATCTGGGAAATGCCCTGGGGTGGCTATAACGGCGCTGCGGCGCCGGCCGATGTTGACCCGGCGGATGTCGGCAAATTGCGTGAAGGGGCAGCCTGGCGCAAGTACGCACTGGCGGGCCGTGGCGGCAGCCTGCGCGCAGGAATCAATACCTTTATGCGTGGTGACCTCTGGGATCTCGGCGATGATGGTCGCACCACGGCGGTACTACAGGGCGCAGTCATCCAGGGCCAGCGTCGCGACGGAGCGGTCATTTCCAGCCTCTGGTTACCGTAGATGTTGGTAAAAGCAGGATACAAACACAATGCATGAGAGCGGCAGTATGGAGCGGGTGCAGGTAGTGGTGATAGGCGCCGGCATTGCGGGGCTGAATGCAGCGCGCCTGCTTGCGGGGCAGCAATACTCGGTAAGGGTGTTGGAGGCCCGGGAGCGGGTGGGTGGACGCTTGCTGAATCATCAATTTGGCAATGGCGACACGGTCGATATCGGCGGCCAGTGGGTGGGGCCCGGGCAAGACCGCATGTACCGGCTGATCGACTCGCTGCATGCACAGACCTGGCCGCTGTACGACCATGGCGATAACCAGTTGCAACTTAACGGCAAGTTGCGCCGATACCGGGGCACCATTCCCAAGATCAATCCCATTGCACTTGCCGATCTCGGGCTCGCGATGGCCCGCTTTGAATCCATGGCCAAACAGTTGGATCCATCGGCGCCCTGGCAGCACAGGAAAGCCGGGCTGTGGGATGCCATGACGCTCGACAGCTGGCTGCAAAAAAACTGCCGCACCCGCCTGGCCCGGCAGTTATTTGCTATCGGTATCGGTGCGGTATTTGCCGCAGAACCCGCAGAAATTTCCCTGTTACATGCACTGTTCTATGCGCGTTCGGGCAATTCACTGGAAACACTTCTGGCTGTCACCGGTGGTGCGCAGCAGGACAGAGTGCACGGTGGTACTGCCGGGTTGTGCGATGCCATGGCTGCGCAACTGGGGGCGCGTGTGCAGCTCGGTGCGCCGGTGGCCAGTGTCGAGCAATTGCCGGATGGCCGCATGCAGGTTCGGCATGCACTGGGCAGCATCCAGTGTGACCGCGTGATCATGGCCGTGCCGCCGAACCAGGCATTGCGTATTGACTTTGCGCCTGCGTTACCGGCCTGGAGGGACAAACTGCTGCAACGTATGCCGGCGGGTTCCTGTATCAAATGCATTGCCCGTTACGACAAGCCGTTCTGGCGTGAAAGCGGCCTCTCCGGGCAGGTGGCGAGCCCGGCCGGTCCCGTGCGCGTCACCTTCGACAACTCCGAGAGTGGCAAGTCTTCCGGGTTGCTGATGGGCTTTCTGGAAGGCGATGTGGCGCGGCACTACAGCAATGTCAGCGCGGATGAACGTCGTAACGCGGTACTGGATTGTTTTGCCCGCTACTTCGGCGAGGCCGCGCGCCATCCGCTGGAGTACGTGGACAAGGACTGGAGCAGCGAGCCGTGGACGCGGGGCTGCTATGCCGGTCTGATGGCTCCCGGAACCTGGACCGGTGGCGGCGAACGGCTGCGTGAAGCCAACGACCGCATACACTGGGCGGGCACGGAGTTTGCGGTGGAATGGTTCGGCTATATGGAAGGGGCGCTGGAATCTGCCGAGCGTGCGGTGGCGGAAGTTACGCGCGCGCTCGAGCCGGAAAAACCCTCCTTTGCGGAAGCAGGGGAGGCACCCCGTGTGTGACACTCTCGCCCTGCGCAGCACAGGAGCCACGTGGCTGGCAAAAAATAGCGACCGCGATCCGTTGGAAGCGCAGCGGGTGGAGTTCATCCCCGCGGTAAAAGGAGACAGTACCAGGCAGCTGCGCTGTACCTGGATTGAGATACCCCAGGTGCCTGATCGTCACGCGTGCATTATCGGTCGTCCGGCGTGGATGTGGGGCGCCGAGATGGGGGTTAATGAGTGTGGGGTTGCCATTGGCAACGAAGCGGTATTTTCACGCAAGGTCAAACGCCGCGGTGCGGCGCTACTGGGGATGGACCTGCTGCGGCTGGCTCTGGAGCGTGCGGATAGCGCGGATGCGGCATTGCAGGTGATTGTCGAGCTGCTGCGACAGTACGGGCAGGGTGGTCCTGCAGGCTATACCCACAAAGAATTTCGATACGACAACAGTTTCCTGATTGCGGATCGCGCCACTATCTGGAAGCTCGAAACTGCCGGTGCACAGTGGGTGGCCAAAAAGGTGGCGTCTGTGGACAGTATCTCCAATGCCCTCACCATTGGCGACGACTACCAGCTGAGCACCGCGGAGCTGGCGGCAAAGCCGGTAGACTTCCGGCGCCAGTTCGACACCTGGCTGGTGCCATTGGTCGGTGCCAGCCGCATGCGGCGTGAATGCAGCCTCAACCAGCTGCGCGCGCTGGATGCGGATACCGCTGGCTTTGCCGACTTTGCCCGCATACTGCGCACGCACCGACGCGGTAAACCCAGCGGTAACAGCGACCTGTGTATGCATGCCGCGCCATCACGCTCCCCATTCGCGTTTTTGCGCCCCTCACACACCGTGAACAGCATGATTGTGCGTATCGATGATGGTGGGCCGCGCGTGGCATTTACCGGTACCGCCAGCCCCTGCATGAGCCTGTTCAGGCCCGCCGGGTTTTCTCCTGACTGGAGCGTGTATCAGCGGGACCTGTGGGAAAAGCACCGGGTGTGGCTGGACAATGTACGCCGCGGCAGCCGAGGCCGTTTCCAGGCAAGCGTGGCGAACCTGGAAATGGAAATGTTTGGGGCGCTGGAAACACTTGACCCGGAAGCGGCTGAAAAGCCGGTCACAGATCGGGTGGAGGCTGTCTTTCGGGATGCAGTCGGTGACTGCCAGCCGGGGGTGAAAGCGGGCTCACTTAATTTTTAGCCGGAGTTGCTAGCCGGAGTTGTGTATCCGCGCCGATACGCAGGTGTGTATTAAAAAGGCGCACGATTTCGCCTCTTTTTCCAGCGTCCTCTTGAAATGAAAGTGCGGCGGCGTATAGTGCGCATTCTTCTAATCAACCCAACCAATGGAGGCTTACATGTTCAGACAATTTGATATTGCTGTCGCACTGGGTCTGCGTGGTTGCGGCCTTTTTGTTCGCTGAACGCTCTTCTGATCCAGTTTCTCCGATAGCTGTCTGACATTGTCCGCATTTGCGGGCTCGCTTTGATATTTTTTTACGCAGGCCCGCTGGGCAATGCGCGACCGCGTGTTGCCCGAATTTATCGGCTTGCTTGAAAGCGGGTAAAACCCGTAGTAATTATGAAAACGTTTGAACTGGATATGATACTGGAATGCCTCGGTGGTCAACGCCGTACGTTCCACTACTTTAAAGATAAATACTGCCTGGATCTTATTGGCAACGAACTTCAGGAGCTTCCAGGGCAGGCCATGTCACTGCGTGATTTACGTCAGGGACGCTGGGAGAAGTTTCTGCACAAGCCGCTATTGAAATCAATTTTGGCCGACTGTGGCGATGGTATGTTGCGCAGTGAGCAACTCAAGGCTGCGTGGATTCCGGAGCAGTATGCTTTCAATTTGACTCTTGGTACCTGGTACCGGGAATACCGCTGCTGTCAGCAGACGGCGCGCCCGGGTGGCAGTCTCGTACTTCAACTCAATTTTGATCAGCGCCACAATCGAGCTTACGAAAAACTGCTGAATTTTTCGGCTTTGAGCAAGTATGCGCGTTCAAATTTCGATGCCAAAGCGAGTGTGCGTGGTTTCAGCGGGCACCCGGTCAATTTCGTCCGGGGGTGCACCATGTCCTGGGTGCGAATGGATATGGACCTTGATCGTGGAGAGTGTCTGATCGAGGAGGTGCAGAACGATTGGTTGCGTAACAGCGAGTGGCTGGCAACGCACTTCGAGAAATGCCTTGCAAAAAACAAGGTGAAAGCAATCGAGAGGATCAGCCCGCAGTTCAAGGGGCATTACCGGGAGTTTATCGACTATGTGCGGAATGTGCTGAAGCCCTACCGGACACTTTGGGCCGAAGCCTCGTTAGCGGCAGCGATTGATTTTGTGCGTGCCGAAATTGGTAGCGTGGACATCTTTTACCACACCGCCGACACCGGCGCGCGACTCAAGGGGATTAAGGACGACCTGCCTCCCAAATCGCTGTATACGCGTTTGCCAGAGCGGTTCGGCTTCCAGCTGACGGATGAGGCACCGTCCTTTTTGCAGAGTGACAAGTTCACTCGTCGCTGCATGAAGGCGATAAAAGAGCCGGTAAGGTTTTACCGGCTGTGACAATAACAGAGTGCGGGCCATGTTGCCGATTAACCGGCAACGTGGCCACGGCCAGAATAAATCTTAGTAATCTTATTGGCCATTGCTGCTGTTGTTTATTTCCGCCAGCATCAACTCCCGGATTACTGGTACAGGTGAGTTTCCGTAGCTCAGGAACTTTTCGTGAAATTGCTTCAGGTCGAACTGGTCGCCAAGTTTCTCCTTTATTTCTTCACGCAGCGCCATGATGTCCATATAGCCGGCAAAATAGCTGGTCAGCTGTACCTGGCTCAGGGTGGCCCGGCGCCATTTGCCCATGGCTTCGGTCTTTTGCTGAAAGGCCTGTTTCATCATCAGGTCCATGGCCTGCTCTTCACTGATGCCTTTTACCTGGATGGAGTAGTCGAGGATTGTGTTGACGACAGTACGCAGGTTCCATTTGTAATACATCATCCACAGTTCCGGGGAAAAGTCTCCGTAGCCGGCCTCAAGCATCATGCGCTCGGTATAGACGGCCCAGCCCTCAATCATAGCTCCGTTACCGAGAATGTTTTTGATCAGGCTGGGCGACTTGTTGGCATAGATCAGCTGGGTGTAGTGGCCGGGGATGGCCTCATGGATATTCAGGATCTGCATCAGGTAGGTGTTGTACTCGCGCAGAAAGCTTTCGGCGCGGTCGTCGGGTAACTCCTCTACCGGCATTACGTTGTAATAGGTATTGGCGTCCTTGTCGTAGGGGCCGGGCGCATTGATCGAGGCTACCGAAAAACCACGCATATAGGGAGGTGTGGTGCGCACCACCAGAGGTTTTTCCGGGTCCAGCGTCAGCAGATTTTTGTCGTTGACGAACTCCACCAGTTCCGGAATCTGCTCTTCGACCGAGGCCTTGAAGTCTTCCTTGGTGGCGTGATGTTCAGAGAGCTTTTCCAGTACCTGGGATATCTTTTCGAGAATATCCTCGGGCGGCTTTTGTCCCTCGAAATATTTGGGCCACAGCTTGTCGGCGAGTTCATCCATCTTCAGGTGCAGGCGGTCCTTTTCCCGAAGGGCGCGCTCGTAAAGCTCCTTGCCTGTCATGCTGATCTGGATATCGTACCGGAATTTTTCTTCATATAGCTTTTCACCAATCCGGAAGTCGTGAAAGCTGTCGGCTTTCTCCATGGATGCGTGGAGTGTCTGCAAGTGCGCAACGTATTCGTTAATGGCGGTGCGAGTGGCCGCAAGGCGGGTGTTGAATAGTTCTTTTTCTTTGTCTGTGAGACCGCTCGCGGCTAGTGTCTCCTCCAGATCTTCTCCGAAGACCGATAATGCTCCCTCATTCTGTTGTATACCAAGCATAAGCTGCGGCGATGCGGGGTTTTGCAGGGACTGTTCTGCTGCGGAGTAGTACGAGGGTACCATTTGCATTCGGTTGCTGAACGTTCTCAGCCGGTCATCCAGCGGTGCATAGTCGGTGTTCAGAATCAGCGCGAAGCCGTGCGAGACGTTGTAATTGGCGGGGTCCCACTCATGGGGCTTGAATACCGTCAATTTCCAGATGGTCTCGTCGAGAAAGTTGTTGATCAGCGCCAGGTCAGTACGCGTGTTATCACTCAGTGCTTCGGGCCTGAAGCGCGAGAACTGATTGCGGTAGTCCCGGGCGAAGCTGAGGACTTTCTGACGGTAATTCTGATCGGGTGCCTGCAGCTGCTCGGCCACCTGGTAGTAGCCGTTGCTGATGGCCCAGGAGGGGAACAGACGCCACATACGCTCCACCATCTGGTTGCTGAGTTGCTGGAATTCCCGTTCTGTCCTTGAGCCCTTGTTGTCAGCGGCTTCCCGGTTGCTGGCTGCTTCGCCTGATGACGGGGTGCTGGCGTCGCCGCTTTCGGCAGCGTGTTTGCCGGTGGTGGTTGGCGCTGGCTGCGTATTTTTTTCCCCACACCCGGACAGGGCGCAGGCCGACAACAGGGCTATCATCAGGTGTCTCATAGTGGTTCTCGAACTTTTGACGGAATCTGCTCAAAAACTAGCACAGTCGACTTATAGTTATCCCTTGTTGCGGCATTTATTTTGTGTGATCCAGGTCGCCTTGTTTCACATTCGGGCGGGGGCTACAGTGGCAAAACCTGAATTTGTGGCCGAGTGCCGCGATTCGAACCGGTCAAATTTGTATTGTTATAAAAGGAGTCTGGTATGACAGAACTGGCAGCACAGGCGTGCGAGGCCTGCAGGGCTGATGCACCGCTGGTCTCGGATGAGGAACTGGCGGAATTGCTAAGGGAAATCCCGGATTGGACCCCGATTGCTCGGGATGGCGTGATGCAGCTTGAGCGGGTATTCAAGTTCCGCAATTTCAAGCAGGCCCTGGCGTTTACCAACCGGGTTGGCGAAATCGCTGAAGAAGTGGGCCATCACCCGGCGCTGCTCACAGAGTGGGGCAAGGTCACTGTAACCTGGTGGAGCCACGAGGCCGGCGGCCTGCACAAGAACGATTTCATTATGGCTGCACGTACGGACAAGCAGCTGGACGCGGAATAAGCGCCCAGTGCTTGTGGGCATGGCATTGCCCTGATCCCGGTGCAGCTTGAGTGGCTCCGGTGGTGCATTCCGCCGGGGGCACCAGTGGCCAGGTGTCTGTTTACGGCGTTCGCCGTATTGGCCGCTAGATGCACAACGAATGAGTAAGAAGGATCACAATGCTGAAGATGAAAGTCACCTGCGAGCGCTGCAGTGCAAAGCTCGGCCTTTCCGATCAGGCCTTTATCTGTTCCTATGAATGTACTTTCTGTGCCCAGTGCACGGAAGAGCTGAAGCAGGAGTGTCCGAACTGCCAGGGCAACCTGGTTGTTCGCCCTCTCCGCCGTACGTCTCCCACCGAAGTAGCGAAATCCGGCTTTAAAGCCAAGCTGGAAACCATTCTTCCCTGATGCCAGTGTATTCGGCTATCGCGGCATTGCAGTTGGAGATGCTGCTCAGGCGCGTTTCTGTGCCCACAGTAAAAATTCCCTGTTGCCATCGCCGCCAGTGATTGGGCTTTCCATATAGCCTTGGATCGCAAGATCCAATTCCCCGCACAGCGCGTAAATCTTTTCCTGTACACCCTGGTATAGAGAGGGGTCGCGCACCAGACCGCGTTTCCCGATGCCGCTCGGGCCCACTTCAAACTGGGGTTTGACCAGGCTGAGCAGGTGACCCCCGGACTTCATGAGCGGGGGTAGCTGCGGGAGTATGAGGGTCTGGGATATGAAAGATACGTCCATTACCACGGCATCGAAGCCCTGATCGCCAAAAGGGGCTATCTGGTCGGCGGTTAGGTGGCGGGCGTTGAGTCCCTCAAACAGGTGCATGCGCGGATTTTCTCGCAGCGGCTTGGCCAGCTGATCGTGGCCCACATCCACGCCCACCACCAGTTCGGCACCCCGCTGCAACAGGCAGTCGCTGAAGCCGCCTGTGGAGCAGCCGACGTCCAGTGCATGCCAGCCAGCTGGGTTGAGACCCGTGCGGTCGAGGATGCCGGCCAGCTTCAGTCCTGCACGGGACACATACTGGTCTTCGGGCAGGGCTTCAACACGGACCCGGGTATCCTCACTGAGTGTCTGGCTGGCCTTGGTGGCGGGGCGCCAGTCATGGCCGTCTGAAAGCTGTACACGTCCGGCATCAATCAGTTTGCGCGCATGGGTGCGCGAACTGGCAAGTTGCTGCTGAACCAGTAACAGGTCGAGACGGATCATGGATGGTACTCACTATATTATGGGGAGCATCGGGTTGGTGGTGGATTCGGCTGCCATGCTAACCTGTGCCCCGCGAACAGAGAAGTCTCTGGCAAAACCGCACTTTCATTTCGGAACGGAATAACAGGAGTTGGCGTTAGATGGCAAACAATGTGTTGAGCAAGTTCAGGGTGCGTAAGGGCAAGGTATTCGAGGCACCGCTGGAGAACGCACTCGGCCGTCTTGTCACGCCATTTGAAGAGTTTATCCACCGTCAGAGTAGCAGTGGTCTGTTACTGATGGCATGTGCGGTTATTGCACTGATTATCGCGAACTCGCCCTGGCAAGAGTGGTACAAGCACCTCCTGCATCTACCGGTCAGTTACAACTTTGGTGACTGGTCGCTGTCCATGAGCTTTCACCACTGGATCAACGATGGCCTGATGTCCATCTTCTTCCTGTTGGTGGGACTCGAATTGAAACGGGAGTTTCTGGTTGGCGAGCTTTCTGAATTGAAGCACGCGGTGTTGCCGGTGATGGCGGCCATTGGCGGGATGGTGGTGCCGGCGCTGATTTTTTACCTGTTGAATGGTGACACCCCCTCTGAGCGTGGCTGGGGGATTCCCATGGCGACGGATATTGCCTTTGCGGTGGGGTGCATCGCTCTTCTCGGCAACCGGGTGCCACGAGCGGTTGTGACCTTTCTGGTTGCACTGGCGATCGTGGATGACCTGGGTGCGATTCTGGTGATTGCGGTCTGGTATACCGAGAGCGTGAATACCACGGCGCTGATGGCCGCGTGTGCGTTGGTGGCAATGCTGTGGCTGCTCAAGTTTGCCGGCGTGCGCCGCTCACCAGCCTATATCTTCGTAGGCATTTTACTCTGGTATGCGCTGTATATCACTGGCGTGCATGCAACCCTGGCCGGCGTGATTACCGCGATGGCAATCCCTGCAAAACCCAAGTATGACCCGGTGGCTTTCAGTACTTTCGTGAAGGATATTATCCGCAGCTTTGACCGCTGCTTTCGCCCTGGCGACAAAATCATCGCCAACGATGCGCTGCGCGCGCGGGTAACCGCCCTGGATAATGGTATCCACCTGGTGCAGTCACCTCTGCAGCGTATGGAAACCCGCCTGCACATCCCGGTGGCGTTTATTGTGGTGCCGATTTTCGCCCTCGCAAACGCGGGTATCCCCGTCGACAGTTTTACCAGCTACGACGCGGTCTTCAACCCGCTCACCATGGGTGTGATCTGCGGCCTGGTGTTTGGCAAGCTGATCGGCATCGTGGGGGCCACATGGATCGGTTGGAAACTGGGGTGGGGTGAACTGCCCAAGTCCTCTACTTTCCGCCACATTATTGGCGTCGCCTTGCTGGGTGGGATCGGTTTTACCATGTCGATCTTTATTGCCGAACTGGCGTTTGCCGGTGAGAACGAGATGCTGGTTCAGGCCAAGGCGGGTGTGCTTCTGGCATCGGTGATCGCCGGTGTGGCAGGCTTTATCGTATTGCGCGGTGCGCCAATCGAGGAATCCACCCAGAGTGATCAGGCCTCCTATCAGGACTCATCGACGACGGGTGTGAAGGCGGGGGCGAGCGAAGGCGGCTCAGCCCAGCAGCTCGGCCAGGGAACGGATGAGCATCGAAAATAACATCGGTGGCGGGAGTGTCGGGGTCTATGGCGTATCCCGGCCAGGACCAGGCAAGAAAGCAATAACGAGAGCGATAGCGGGGAGGCGTAAACATGTCGAAACCCATCTATAGCCACCGGGTAGAAGCGGTACTGCGCTGGAAGCAGGTGCTGCCCCGGCTGGCGCTTCCGGTTATTTCACTGATGCTGGTGTTGCTGTTATTGCCTTCTGCGGTGCGCTCGTCGGCGCCGGGCTACCCGGTCGATGACTCCTTCAATGTCGATGCCGCGTTTGCAAAGGCGCGCAAGGCGTATGCAGACATCACCATTGCCCATGTGGCGCCGGCCGCGGGAACCGTGGTGGAGAGGGGGCTCGTGTATCGACAGGTTGGCGAGCGCCGCCTGCACCTGGACCTTTTCCGCCCGCAGTCCTCGGCGCCGGATATCCGGCGTCCGGTGGTATTGCTGGTGCACGGTGGCGGTTGGCGCTCGGGTAATCGTACTCTGCAGGAGCCCATGGCCACCTTTCTCGCCAACCGGGGCTTCGTGACGGCTACGGTGGAGTACCGGCTCTCGCTGGAAGCCCGTTATCCGGCGGGTGTACAGGACGTCAAAGCGGCGCTTGGGTGGCTGCGTGATCGCGCCGCTGAATTCGGCATAGATCCGCAGCGTATTGCCATTCTTGGGGCCTCTTCCGGTGCGCAGCTGGCGACCCTGGTTGGTGTTACACCGGGCCTGGAAGTGTTTGCGACGTCGGCCTCCGCGGGCAAGGATTCTATCCAGGCCATTGTGAATCTGGATGGCGTGGTGAGTTTCACCACACCCATGGCCCTGAAGCACGAGAATGCGCCGCATAAAAATCCATCTGCCGCAGGGGCCTGGTTTGGCGGGCGCTATCAGGATGTGCCGGAGCTCTGGCACCAGGCTTCGCCACTGGAATATGTGGGAGCGGATTCGCCGCCGACTTTGTTTATCAACAGCAGCCAGCCCCGTTTCCACGCCGGGCGCGATGCCTATATCGCGCGTCTCACCGCCGCCGGTATTGCCAGTGACGTGATGACCCACGACGACTCGCCACACCCGTACTGGCTGTTTGAACCCTGGTTTACCCCGTCCGCGAAAAAGGTGGCGGATTTTCTGCAGCAGAATATGAAATAGCGTTCGCGTACCGCTGCGGCGACTGGATATACTCGCGCAAATATTCAGGCTAAACCCGGTGGCGGTAAGGCTGAGGCGGCCATCGCCTCCGAGGTTTTTTTGGTTCCTCTCTTTGTGCGGAGTCCCAGGCTAATGCAGCAGGCCGAACAGTTTTTCGATCTTCTCAAACTACTGGTACGCAGCCCGAGCGTGGTGGGTGCGGAGCATTCATTCTTTCGCGTGTTGCAGCGGGAGCTGGAAGAGCGCGGGGCCCATGTAACCTGGTATGAAGGATTGCTGGTAGCTCAGGGGCCGCGCCCGCACAGCGCCAAGTTTTCTGCCCACATCGACCGCCACGGACTGATCTGCACTGGCCCCAACGAATTCCAGTACGCCGCCTTCGTCTCCGGCCGCCGCTCGGACCTGCTGGGCAACTCCGTATCTGAAAAGCTGATGACGAAAATCGTCGACCGTTTCCAGGGCGTCGCCGTCACCGCCTATGAACCCTGGTCCGGCTCCTATTTCGGTTCCGGTGAGATCCGTAGGGCCTATGTTTGCGGCTACCGCAACAACCTCATCTTTGAAGTGGCCGGGCTCGAGCATGTAGTGGCGGGAACACCGGTGGCGTTTACCGATCGCCTGAAGGTCAGCGACGGCATCCTGAGTGCACAGCTCGACAATGTGTTGACGGCGGCACATCTGGTGCACCTTTATAGCCTCGGCTTTCAGGGCACCGCTTTTTTTACCGCGCAGGAGGAGTCCGGCAGCAGCTGGCGTTATCTGCTGGAGTGGTTCCGCCGTTTTAATGGCGGTACTGAGAGGTTGATCGTGGTGGATACCAGCCCTTATCCCGACAGGGCGAGCGCCGATGCGCAGCAGGTGGTGTTGCGGCGGCGGGACGTCAACGCTGAATTCCATCCTGGCACTACCGAACGTCTTGCTGCCCTGTGTGAATCGCAGGGAATCACCTATGGCTACAAGGACGCGTACATCGAAGCACTGAACCGGAAGGCGGCCGCGGAAGGACAGGAGCCCCAGTCCCTCGGCAGTACCGAGTTGGGACGGATCGTTTCTGCGTCTTCCGGGTTTGTACAGGGCACGACCCTGCAGATTCCCACCACCGGCTACCACACCATGGAGGAGTCCGCCTCACTGAGCGCGAACAGTGCCTTCAGCGACCTGTTGTGGGCCCTCGCCAACGAGAGTTAGAACTCGTCAGCAATCTGATAGTGGTTGCACCGGTTGTTACAGTAGGGCCGGTCTGAACGCAACGCGCCGGTTTCCGGGTTCACCGTAAGCTGGCGTTTTTTCTGGCCGTGATAGGCCACCACGCTCCAGTAGCCGTTGCGGAACTGCATCTGTGAAAAGGAGTGGAAGCCCAGACGCTGCAACCGCAAGCGTACCGCACCGGCGCTCAGCGCAACTTCATCGGGCGTACTGCCATCCAGGTCGGGGCCATAGAGCTCTGGCGGGATGGCGCTTTGTGGCGGTCCCGAGAATTGAAAGTCATTGGCGCCAAACGGGCCCGGTTGCTGGGCGTATGTTGCAGTTGCCAGCAGTAGCAGGGTTAGTGCGAGGGCGCCCGCGGTTGCTGACTGTCTGGTCTTGCCCGACTGGGTGCCTGGTCGTTCGATGCGGGCGGCAAACAGCATGGTATTCCCCAAATTGCCTTTATCGGGGGATTTATAGGGTGGGAAAGCGCTGTCTCCAAGATGAATCAGGGTGTCCCGGTTGCTCTGCCGGCTGGCGCTCTATCCGGTGGGGCAAGGGAATGTGATGCGGTGAGTGGAGTGCAGAGTGCGGTGGTTTCGGCACCACGGCACTGCCTGCCGTGCATTGGCTGCTAAAATGGCGCGCTATTTATCATTATAAGTGAGAAATGGCGCCAATCATGACTTTGCATTCTCTTTTCCGTCGCCTCGGCGCGGTACTGCTCGGGTTCGCCGGCAGCACCGGGGCCTTCGCCGCCGATCCCCTCAATGTCACCGGAGACAAGTTCCGCCAGCTCGAGGAGCTCCTGCCGACCCCGAATACCTACCGCGCGGCCTCCGGCGCACCGGGTCATGCCTACTGGCAGCAGCAGGCCGACTACGACATCAAGGTGTCCCTGGACGACGACAAGCAGCGTATCAGCGCCTCTGAAACGATCACCTATACGAATAACTCCCCGGATACGCTGCGTTACCTGTGGCTGCAGCTGGACCAGAACCGCTTCAAGCCGGACTCCTCCGGCAACCTGGCGGCGCCGGTGGATGTCCAATCCATCGCACCTGACACCATCCCGTTCGGCAGCTTTCGCCGTGAGGTCGTATCCGCGGAGTTTGAGGGGGGCTACCAGATCACCAAGGTCGCGGATGCCAAAGGGCACGACCTGCGCCATACAATTGTCGATACCGGTATGCGTATCGACCTGCCACAGCCACTCAAATCTGGCGACAGTGTCAGCTTCCGGGTGGACTGGGAATACAACATCATCGAGCAGAAGGCCCTCGGTGGCCGCTCTGGCTACGAGTACTTCGAGCGCGACGGCAACTACCTGTACGAGATTGCCCAGTGGTTCCCGCGTATGGCCGCCTATAACGATGTGAGTGGCTGGCAGAACAAGCAGTTCCTCGGTCGTGGTGAGTTCGCGCTGGAGTTCGGCGACTACCGTGTGGCCATTGAGGTACCGGCGGATCATATCGTTGCCTCTACCGGCGTCCTGCAGAACCCCGACGATGTTCTGACCCGTGAGCAGCGCGCGCGCCTGAGGCAGGCCCGCACCGCGAAGAAGCCGGTAATGATCGTTACCAAGGACGAGGCCCTGGAAAACGAGAAAGACCGTGCACGTGGCCGCAAGACCTGGGTGTTTGAAGCGGAAAACGTACGCGACTTCGCGTGGGCATCGTCGCGCAAGTTCCTGTGGGACGCACAGGGCTACAAGAAAGGCGGCACCGACACCATGGCGATGTCTTTCTATCCGGAAGAGGGCACGCCTCTGTGGGACAAGTATTCCACCGAGGCCATCATCCACACCATGGATGTCTACAACCGTTACAGCTTCGATTACCCGTACCCCACATCCATTTCCGTGAATGGCCCGGTGGGGGGTATGGAATACCCGATGATCACTTTCAACGGCCCGCGTCCGGAGATCGACGAAGAGGATCGTGAAAAGCGCACCTATTCCCGTCGCACCAAGTACGGCCTGATTTCCGTGATCATTCATGAGGTGGGCCATAACTACTACCCGATGATCGTGAACTCCGATGAGCGCCAGTGGACCTGGATGGACGAGGGCCTGAACACCTACGTTCAGTTCCTGGCCGAGCAGGAGTGGGAAGAGAAATACCCCTCCCGACGCGGGGATGCACGCAAGATTGTGGAGTACATGAAGAGTGAGAATCAGGTTCCGATCATGACCAATTCGGAGTCTATTCTGCAGTTTGGTAACAACGCGTATGGCAAGCCGGCGACTGCACTGAATATTCTGCGTGAGTCGATCATGGGCCGCGAGCTGTTCGACTTTGCCTTCCGTGAATATGCCCAGCGCTGGAAGTTCAAGCGCCCGATGCCGGCGGATTTCTTCCGCACCATGGAAGATGCGTCCGGTATGGATCTGGACTGGTTCTGGCGCGGCTGGTTCTACACGACCGACCACGTGGATATCAGCCTGGACCAGGTAAAGCACTACACGGTGGGCACCAAGAACCCGGATGTCGAAGGCCCGTGGAAGCGTGAAAAGTTTGAGCAGGAGCCGGAGACGGTTACCAAGCAGAAAAACCGCGCGCAGCGTATGACCCGCATCGTGGACGGCAAGCCGGAGCTGGCCGACTTCTACAATGAGCATGATGAGTTCGATGTGTCCAACGAGGACCGAAACAGCTACCGGGGTATGCTGGAAGGTCTGGACGATTGGGAGAAGGACCTGCTGAACGTGGAGAGCAATGTCTACGTACTGGATTTCAGCAATATCGGTGGCCTGGTAATGCCGCTGTTCCTGAAGCTGGATTATGAAGATGGTTCCAGTGAGGAGTTGCGTATTCCGGCGGAGATCTGGACACGCAATGCCAAAAATACTTCAAAGATGCTGGTGCGTGGCAAGGACAAGATCCTGAAGTCTGTGGCCCTGGACCCGCACTGGGAAACCGCGGACACCAACGTGGAAAACAACTACTACCCGCGTCGTATCATCAAGTCCCGTCTGGAACTGTTCAAGGAGGAGGAGTCCCGGAACCTGATGAAAGACTGGGAAGTGGAGCTTAAGGAAGACTGAACGTTCTTTCGCACTTTTGGCACCTTACACTGAAGGGACTTCAGTGGCGGTGCCGATACCGGGTACAGACTTGTGAGACACGCCGTGAACCCATCCCTGGGGGTTCTGCAAAAACATCCTGTTTTTGAAGGTCTCACAAGTCTGTACCCGGTATCGTCACCTTCCCATAGGGCGGCAGCAGCCAATGAATTGTCTGGCTTTTCTGAATTTATCTGAGGTTTCCGCGATGCACTCGGCACGTATATACAGTTTCCTGCTTTTGGTGTTGCTGGCACTGTTAGGCTCTCAGGCCCACGCGCACCGCTATCATTTTGGCCTCACTGAACTCTCGGTGAATGAGCGTACCCAGTCCCTGGAGATCGCCCATCGGTTCTTTGTGGCAGATGTGGAGCGCGCGCTATCGCTGAGCGCTGGCGAGGAAATGCAGGATGCCCGAAAGCAGATGGAAGCCTACGTCAACCAGCACTTCCAGATGCGTTCGGAATCCGGTGCGCTGGTGAAGCCCAGGTGGGTGGGGATGGAGTCCGACGTGCACGATGTATGGATCTATCAGGAGGTTCCGCTGACGGCGGTGCAGGGGAAATCCTTCAAGGTGCGACAGACCATGCTGATGGAAGTGGAGCGGGATCAGGTGAATACCCTGAACCTCACGCGCGATGGCGATACGCAGAGTTATACCCTCAAGCCGGGCTCCAGTGTGGTGGAGATCGAACTTTAGCCGCAGCTACAGTGCCGCTGATGCCTGTCCGTCTTGCCAATACCCGGGTTGAAGGTGTTGGTGGGGTCGAGGGATTGGTAGAACTGTTTTAGTGGTTCGTCGGCCTGGTACAGGTGGCCGACATTGTGTTCGGCGGGGTAGCGCGCACCGCGCTGGTCCAGTGTTTTAAGCAGCGCTGCTTTCACCTTTTTCGGGTCTGCGTTTTTTTTCAGGATGTAGTCCTGATGGAAAACGTTGCACATAAAGTGGCCGTAATACAGCCGGCGCTCAAGCTGGCTTTCCATAGCATCGGGCAGCTGTTCCTGCCAGTCACCGTCATTGCGGCGCAGCGCAATATCCAGCGGCAGTAGCTCGCCCACTTCCTCACTGTGCACATTCTGGTAGCGCATGGCTGCGCCCGCGGCAACGAAGCGATGCAGCATGGCTTTTGCGGCTTCGGTCGGTGTGCAGGCGAAAAAATCCCCGGTGTTTTCGTCACGTTCGAAAAATGCGTTGAGCCATGTTTGCGCCGGCGCGATATTCGCGTCCGCGACCTTGACGATCAGGTGGTGCTCGAACTGTTTCCGGTAGTCCCGCATGCGCTGAGGCAGGTGCTCCGGCAGCAGGTGGCTGAGTTTCTGTAGCAGGCGGTCTGTGAGAAAACGCGGCAAAAACCGGCGTTTTTCCAGCCACGCATCCACGCGGCCCTTTATCGCAAAGAAACGCGGCATATTGCCGGTACCAAGCTTTTCGATGATATAGAAGCTGTCTTTGCCATATTCCGCGGCCATGTCGAACATGTCCCGGTGCAGGTATTCGCCGAGAATGGGGAGCTCCGGCAATTCGGTCAGCAGGCCGCGGCGCAGTCGTGCAAAAACGGTGGGGTCGTTGCTGCCGATATAGAACGTCTGGGTGCGCTCGGGGATTGGGAAGGTATCCAGGCGCACGGCAAATACCGCAACCTTTCCGGCACAGCCACTGGCCTCGAAAAGGCGGCGCGCGTCGGCGTTGAAACGTGCTGGTGTATCTGCGTCCACGTCCCGAATACGCTGGCTATATTCACGGTCCGAGGCCATGCGTGGTCTCGGCTCCTGCTCGGAATAGGGCAGGTCGTCAACGCGGGCGAAGGTCCCCTGTTCCAGGTTGGTGAGGATTTCTTCCGGCGTCTCTCCCAGGTCGATGCCCAGGTGGTTGACCAGTCTTAATTGACCGGAGGCATCTACCTGGGCAAAGAGTGCCAGCTCGGTGTATGCCGGGCCGCGCTGGCAAAGAGCGCCCCCAGAGTTATTGGCGATGCCGCCGATGATGGAGGCGCCGATGCAGGATGATCCGATCTCCGAGTGCGGCGATCGCTTGAGGGGGGTGAGCAGTCGTTCCAGATTGTGCAGGGTGGCTCCGGGCAGGGCGACGATCTGCCTGCCGTCGTCGAGCAGGTGGATGCCGCGCATCTGCAAGGTGTTGATGATTACCACAGGTCGGTCGTAATCCGAGCCGCTGGGGGTGGAGCCTTCGGTCAGTCCGGTGTTGGCGGCTTGCAGGATGATGATCGCACCGGCATCCACGCAGCAGTTGAGCACTCGCCAGAACGCAACGAGCTGGTGGGGGAATACCACCGCAAGCGCCGGACCATCACCGGAGCGGAAGCCCTTGCGATAGTGCTCATTGCGTTCCGGATCGGTGATGACCCGGCCGGGCCCGAGCAGTTGCTGCAGGTTGTGCAGCAGCTGCGATGCTGTGGCGGTCTTCTGCATGGATTCAATCCATGTCCTGTTTCACATCAATGATTTCACCGGTATTTGGGTCTACTTCGAGCTCCCATTTCTTCCCCTCTTTATACGCCTCCACTTCCCAGCGGCCGTTGCCCAGGGATACGTCGATAACCGGTACATAGCCCTGTTGCTCCAGCTTGGTGACGATGGCTGAAAGCGCCATCGCACCGGGTGGTGGCTTTTCATCTTTCGCGCTGGCTTGTGCAGCGGCGACCGCGGCAATACCTCCCAGGGTTACGGCAAGGAGTGAATTTTTTACATTCTTCATGTGGCGCTCCTGATCGTTACATGCGGCCAACCAGTTTCAGTCATTGTTGCCGAGACGCTGTTGCATCATAAAACACCATTCGTCACTGCCGCCGTCAGGCCCGTGGGCGCCATCACCGCCGGTCAGCTTGTCGGCGGCCATAAACCACTCCGGGCTACCAACCGATGGCATGCCGTCCGGATACTGTTCGGCGATGGCTTCACTGTACTTACTCATCAGCTGTTCATTGACCCACTCAAACCACTTGGCGTTGCAGATCAGCTGGCCTTCACTGTTGGGGCTCTCCGCGCTGTCATTGCCGGTTGCGGCGGAGTCATCGCTGCCAGAGCCTCCAGCGTCATCGCTATTTGGATCGCTGCTATCTGGTTCTGTGACGATCACTTCTTCGATTACTTCGGTTTCTGTTTGCGGTGTCTGGTCGGTCGGCTGGTCCGGGTCGTGGGTCTCGGATTTGCGACTGCAGCCGGTAATGGCAATGGAGGCCAACAAGCTGGCAAGCAACAGGTGACGAAACATACAGGCTCCTCGTGGCGATCGTAGTTGGCGCCGAATTGATTTGGCTTCAGGAAATAAGCATAGGAGGAATTCTGCGACTTGCACGTCTGGCGATGGTACTGCAGTGTGGGGAATCAATTCCGACGGATGTTTGGGAACTGGAAAGGAATACAAAAACAGGCGGCCTTGGCCGCCTGTTTTTGTTTGAAGCTTCTTGCCGTAAAGGCGCTAGGGAAAATCAGAGTGCGGGAGCGGATGCTGCAGCTTCTACAACCGGTGCATCGGCCAGCGCTTCACCATCGTCGTTGGCCGCGGCTGCTGCCAGGCGCTGCTCCTCAATGCGGCTGGTCCAGGTCAGCAGGGCCTGGTAGTGGCGGATATTCTGCACGTAGGTGACCGGCTCCCAGCCGCGCGCATAGCCATGCTTCAGGTGCTTGTAGTACTGGCGCTTGGCCAGCAGCGGCAGGTGCTCGCGCACATCAGACCAGCGATCCGGATTGCCACCCATCTGCTGGGTCAGCACACGCGCGTCCTCCAGGTGGCCATAACCGATGTTGTAGGCGGCCAGGGCCATCCAGGTGCGATCGGGTTCGCGGATACGCTCGGGGATCTTGTTTCGTGCCTGCACAAAGTAGCGGGCGCCGCCGTCGATGCTCTGGATCGGGTCGAGGCGGTTGACTCCCAGTTCGCGGGCAGTGGCACGAGTCAGCATCATCAGGCCGCGCACACCCGTGGGGGATTTGGCGCGGGGGTTCCAGTGGGACTCCTGATAACTGAGGGCCGCCAGCAGCTCCCAGTCGAGCTCGTATTTTTGCGCAGCGCTCTGCAGCTCGTCGCGCCACTTGGGC
This sequence comes from Microbulbifer hydrolyticus, assembly GCF_009931115.1. Classification (NCBI taxonomy): domain Bacteria; kingdom Pseudomonadati; phylum Pseudomonadota; class Gammaproteobacteria; order Cellvibrionales; family Microbulbiferaceae; genus Microbulbifer; species Microbulbifer hydrolyticus. The sequence continues at coordinate 1,565,777 of NZ_CP047491.1, forward strand.
AGGCGGTCGCGGGTGAGCTGGGCGAACGTCTGTGCTCCGCCCACGTTCATTTTGCTTACGTGGCCGAAGTGCAGCTCCCGCAGCTCTGCAACCAGGCCGCCGGTATTTGCCCGCAGCATGAAGTTCCGTGCGGCGCGGTAGAGGGTGTCATCGTCGGCCCGGGGGAAGGCCCAGGATACCGGCTGGAACTGGGTCAGGTTGAACGCGATGTGGGTGTTGGGGTAGAGCCCGCGGTGCACGGCGTAGGCGTTGGAGTCCACCACGGCGTAGTGGTACTTGCCCTCATTGACGAGGTCCACCAGTTCCATGGCGTCCACATCCGATATCTCTTCCCAGGAAAGGCCTTCATAGCGGGAAGATAGCTTGCGTAGCTGTTCTGCGTGAGCGCTGCCGGCGATCACAGCAATATTCTTGCCTGCGAGGTCGGCGACACTGCGTGGGCGGGACTCGCCCAGACGGTAAATGAGTTGCTGGCGAATCTCAAAGTAAGAAGGGGCGAAGCGCACCTGTTCACGACGCTCCGGAGTGACGGTAAGGCCGGCCGCAGCGAGATGGGCACCGGATTCCGGGTCTTCCAGCTCGTTGAACAGGTGGCTCAGGTCGTGCACATCGCGGATTTCGAGTTTTACACCCAGTTCCCGGGCAAACGCCCGCAGCATGCCGTACTCAAAGCCGGTGTAATTGCCGTTGGCATCTTCGTAATAGGTGGTGGGCCCATTCTGGGACAGCACCACCAGCTTGCCGGAGGCTTTCACCTGCTCCAGCAGGCTCGGCGCCTTACTGGCCACCAGCAGCGAAGCACAGCAGGCCAGCGCCGCCCCCTTCAGCAGGCGGCGGCTGTATCGCAACAGTCGGCTTTTCATGATCATAGGTTGTTCCCTCGAATCCGTTCTCTGCTTTATTTTCAGCGCTCCCCGGTGAGGAAGTTCGGCGGGATAGCCCGCGCTGGAGCGCCATTTCCTGCGGGCGGCGGCTCCGTTGCCACCCGCGCGCAAAGCCTGCTGTCTATTATTTGGGCAGGCTTGGGTCAAAAGCGCGGCAATTTTACCCCAAATCCTGGTGCGCTGACCAATCGGCGTGAATTGGTGTGTTTCACTTTGTGACCGATCGGGTTGTTTTGACCCATCAAGTGTAGTACTTGGCGACGCCCGGGGAGCCATGTACGCCAGCCTGAACTACGGCTTGGGTAGATATTGGCGCCAAATGTTGTGCGTCATCGTCGATATGTTCCTTTCGCGCCCTCGAGGCCGGTTTTCCCGCGTAAGCTCATCTTTACTGCTTAAGATAGTTTCGGACAGTGTTGGAGCGGCGGTGCTTCGGGTACAATGCGCGCGCTCCGATTCCCGGTGTACCTGCGCGGCTCCTTCTTTTGACCCTGAAACTTCCGCCCGCAGGCGCTCAAATCCAGACAAGAGGCCAAATCCCGCGATGCTAGTTCTGCGTGGTGCTCCCGCACTGTCGAAATTTCGCCATCAAAAACTCCTCACCCAACTTCGCGCGTTGCAGCCCGCTATTGCTGACGTTTACGCCGAGTTTGTGCACTTTGCCGACAGCGAATCCCTGGGCAAAAAGGACCAGGCGCTGCTGGAGCGTCTGCTGCAGTACGGCCCCACCGAGGAAAAGCATCAGCCGGAAGGCGAGTTGCTGCTGGTGGTTCCGCGCCCGGGTACGATTTCGCCCTGGTCCTCCAAAGCGACGGATATTGCCCACAATGCGGGGCTGACCCAGATCCACCGCCTCGAGCGGGGTGTTGCCTACTACATTACCGGGGTCAAATTAACCGAAGCTGAACGGGGGGATCTTGTCGCCCTGTTGCACGACCGCATGGTTGAGAGCGTGTACTCCGAGATGGAGCAGGCCGAGCAACTGTTCCTGGTGGAAGACGCACGGCCGATGAACCGTGTGGATGTGCTCGACGGCGGCCGCGAGGCACTGGCGAGAGCCAATGTCAGCCTGGGCCTGGCGCTGGCGGACGACGAGATTGACTACCTGCTGACCAGTTTCGAAGAGCTGGAGCGGAACCCCACCGACGTGGAGCTGATGATGTTCGCGCAGGCGAACTCCGAGCACTGCCGCCACAAGATTTTCAATGCCAGCTGGACCATCGACGGCGAAGAGATGCCGCATTCCCTGTTCGGCATGATCAAGAACACCTACCGCCTGGGCGGTGAAAATGTCCTCTCGGCCTATGCGGACAACGCCGCTGTAGTGGTCGGGCACGAGGCCGGCCGCTTCTACCCGGACCCAGAGACCAAAGAATACGGCTTCAGCCAGGAAGCCATCCACCTGCTGATGAAGGTGGAAACCCACAATCACCCGACCGCCATCGCGCCGTTCTCCGGTGCCGGTACCGGTGCTGGCGGTGAGATTCGCGACGAGGGCGCGGTCGGCCGCGGCTCCAAGCCCAAAGTGGGCCTGACCGGCTTTACCGTGTCCAACCTGCAGATCCCGGGTGCCCTGCAGCCCTGGGAAGTGAACTACGGCAAGCCCGAGCGCATCGTCACTGCGCTCGACATCATGATTGAAGGTCCCATCGGTGGTGCCGCGTTCAACAACGAGTTCGGCCGCCCCAACATCTGCGGCTATTTCCGTACGTTTGAAGAAGACTTCAACGGCGAGCGTCGCGGCTACCACAAGCCGATCATGCTGGCGGGCGGCTACGGCAACATCCGTGAAGATCACGTCGACAAGCCGGAGTTCAAGCCCGGTGCCAAGCTGATCGTCCTCGGTGGCCCGGCCATGCTGATTGGCCTCGGCGGCGGTGCGGCTTCCAGTATGGCCAGTGGCTCCAGCTCCGAAGACCTGGACTTCGCCTCGGTGCAGCGCCAGAACCCGGAAATCGAGCGCCGTTGCCAGGAAGTTATCGACCAGTGCTGGCAGCTGGGTGCCCACAACCCGATCGCCTTTATCCACGATGTGGGCGCTGGCGGCCTGTCCAACGCCTTCCCTGAGCTGGTGAAAGACGGCGGCACCGGTGGCAACTTCGAGTTGCGCAACGTGCCTTCCGACGAGCCAGGTATGAGCCCGCTGGAAATCTGGTGTAACGAATCCCAGGAACGTTACGTTATGGCGGTAATGCCGGACGACCTGGAGCGTTTTGAAAAGATCTGCGAGCGCGAGCGCGCCCCCTACGCGGTGGTGGGCGAAGCCACCAGCGAGAAGCACCTGACCCTGAACGACAAGCAGTTCGACGCCAAGCCGGTAGACCTGCCCATGTCCGTGCTGTTCGGCAAGCCGCCGAAAATGCACCGTGAGGCGACCAAAGTCGAAGTCGAAACTACCGCCTTTGATACCAGCGGCATCGACCTGAATGAAGCCGCCGAGCGCGTATTGCGCCTGCCCACTGTGGCCAGCAAGAGCTTCCTGATCACCATCGGCGACCGCACCGTAACCGGCCAGGTGAGCCGCGATCAGATGGTCGGCCCGTGGCAGGTACCGGTAGCGGACTGCGCCGTGACCACCGTGGCCTACGACAGCACCAAGGGCGAAGCCATGTCCATGGGCGAGCGCACCCCGGTGGCGTTGCTGGACGCGCCGGCGTCCGGCCGTCTGGCGGTGGGCGAAGCGATCACCAACATCGCCGCGGCCCCCATCAAGCAGCTGTCGGATATCAAGCTCTCTGCCAACTGGATGTGTGCCGCTGGCCACCCGGGTGAGGAAGAGAAGCTGTACCGCACCGTGGAAGCGGTGGGTATGGAATTGTGCCCGGAATTGAACATCACCATCCCGGTGGGCAAGGACTCCATGTCCATGCGTACCGCCTGGAATGATGGCGGCATCGACAAAGCGGTGACGGCACCGCTGTCCCTGGTGATTTCTGCGTTCAGCCCGGTCACCGATGTACGCAAGGTGGTAACGCCGCAGCTGCGTAAAATGAGAAAGGGCGAGAGCGAGCTGATTCTGGTGGATCTCGGCGCAGGCAAAAACCGCCTCGGCGGCTCCTGCCTGGCACAGGTCTACAACCAGTTGGGTGACAAGCCTGCCGACCTGGACGACGCCAAGCGCCTCAAGGGGTTCTTTGAGGTGATGCAGGAACTGCTGGAAGAAGAGAAAGTCATCGCTTACCACGACCGGGCCGACGGTGGCCTGTTCGCCACCCTGGCGGAAATGTGCTTTGCCGGTCGCGTGGGGGTAGACGTAGAAATCTACGACCTCGGCGATGACACGATTGCCTCGCTGTTCAGCGAAGAACTGGGTGCGGTGCTGCAGGTGCCGGCTGCCGATGCGGACATGCTGGCAATGCGCTTCGCCTCCGTGGGCGTTCCCGCGCACCGAATCGGCGAGCTGAACGAAAACGAAACCCTGCGTATTACCCGTGAAGATCAAGAGATCTTCAAGCGCAGCCGCGCCGAGCTGCAGCAAATATGGTCCGAGACCAGCTACCGCATTCAGTCTCTGCGCGATAACGCCGATTGTGCCAAGCAGGAATTTGATGCCATCGCCAAGAGCGCCAAGGAAGATCCGGGTCTGTCGGTCAAATTGTCTTACGATATCAACGAAGACATCTCAGCCCCTTTCATCAAGAAAGGCGTGCGTCCGAAGGTTGCCATCCTGCGAGAGCAGGGCGTCAACAGCCAGGTGGAAATGGCGCACTCGTTCCACCGCGCGGGCTTCAATGCGGTTGACGTGCACATGAGCGATATTCTTTCCGGCCGCGTAAAACTGGACCAGTTCCAGGGCCTGGTGGGCTGTGGCGGCTTCTCCTACGGTGACGTACTCGGCGCCGGTGAGGGCTGGGCCAAGACCATCCTGTTCAATGACCGTGCCCGCGACCAGTTCGAAGGCTTCTTCAACCGCAAGGACACCTTTGGCCTTGGCGTGTGTAACGGTTGCCAGATGTTCTCGGTGATCAAGGAGCTGATCCCCGGCGCCGACCACTGGCCGCGCTTTGTGCGCAACCTGTCCGAGCAGTACGAGGCGCGCTTTGCGCTGGTGGGGGTGGAAGACTCCCCGTCGGTACTGTTCAAGGGCATGGCCGGTTCCTATATGCCGGTGGCAGTGGCCCACGGTGAAGGCCGCGTTGAATTCGCGGACCAGAAGGCGCTGGAAGCCTGTGAAAAATCCGGCACCATCGCCATGCGCTACCTGAACAATAACCAGCAGATCACCGAGACCTATCCGGCCAACCCCAATGGCTCGGTCAACGGTATCACCTCGCTGTGTTCCGAAGACGGCCGCGTGACCATCATGATGCCGCACCCGGAGCGCGTCGCCCGCGCGGTCAGCAACAGCTGGCACCCGGACGACTGGAAAGAGGACTCCGGCTGGATGCGCCTGTTCCGCAACGCACGGGTGTTTGTCGACTGATTGACTCGCCCCGACTGCCATAAAAAAGCCCCGCTTCGCCGGGGCTTTTTTGTGCATGCCGTGTTGCAGGAACCACCTGGTAGCCGGCGTGTGGCTGGGCTCCCTCTGCGACATCCCCCGCCTGCGCATGTTAGGGTGGTATTAAGTGCTAATCGCAATACTTCGCGGGAGGAGAAATGATGGATACTCGGGAGCCCGCTTTCAAAATGCCTCCGGTGCGGGAAACCGCTCGCGGCAGCCTGCGGCGGGTGGGGTTCGAGCTGGAGTTTTCCGGCCTGACCTTGCAGGCTGCCGCCGAAGCGGTAGCTGCGGCCCTCGGTGGCGAGTTGGAGCAGGACTCGGCCGCGGAAATGTCTCTGAATCACGAGCACGGCCGCTTCAATATTGAAATCGACTGGGATTTTCTGAAACGCCGCGCTGCCGAGACCGGGGCTAAAGAGGGCGGTGATGGGTGGCTGGACCTGTTGAGCCAGGTGGCCGTCCTGGTGGTGCCGGTTGAAGTGGTTTGCCCACCCCTGCCGCTGGATCAGCTGGCAACGCTACAGCCGCTGGTGCCGGCGCTGCGCGACGCCGGTGCCCGCGGCACCGAGGAGTCGCTGATCGCGGCCTACGGTGTACATATCAATGCTGAGATTCCCCGTCTGGATGCAACAACCCTGATCGCCTATCTGCGTGCTTTTGCCCTGCTGCAATGGTGGCTGGTAGATGCGCACAAGGTCGATATTGCCCGGCGTGCCAGCCCCTATATCGATCTTTATCCGGAGGCTTATGTGCGATTGCTGTGTGAGCACACGCACCCTTCCATGGATGATATTTTTACTGATTACCTACAGCACAATGCCAGTCGCAATCGCGCGCTCGATCTGTTGCCGTTGCTGGCGGAAATCGATGAGCAGCGGGTGCGCCGCACCATCGACGATCCGCGTATCAAGCCGCGTCCGGCATTTCATTATCGTTTGCCCAACTGCCAGATTGAAAAGAGTGACTGGTCTCTGGCCAGTGGCTGGAATACCTGGTGTGTCGTTGAGGCTCTGGCGGCGCAACCCGAGCTGCAGGCAGCGCTGGGCGAGGAATTTTTGTCGCGTAGCCAGCCGCTGCTGGGTGTCAATCGAAGTAAATGGATTGAATTTGTTGAACAATGGCTAAACGACCACGCATTGGTGTAACGGGTACCGCGCGGCGCTGGTCGCCGGGGTGGTGGTGCACTGCTGCCGCGTTGTGGCTTGCGGGCGCCATACCGGAGCGAATCAGCGTACTACACGAGCCCTCCGGCAAGCCTCTTCACGGCATGGTCATCGGTGGCGGCGATGACATTGGTCCCGAGCACTACGGCGGCGATCTGCATGAAAAAGTGAAGTCCGATCCCGAGCGTGACCGTCTGGAGATTCACTGGATCAACTATGCCCTGGAACAGGAGCTGCCACTGCTGGGGATCTGTCGCGGTGCACAACTGATCAACGTTGTGCTTGGCGGGAACCTGCATGGGGATATCCGCGCCCTGCGCCGGCAAACGTACAACCGTCCTGGTCTGTTACCTACCAAGCAGGTTTTTCTGCAGCCGGATTCCGCCGTGGCGCGGCTTACCCGGCGGCGCAAATTACGGGTTAACAGTCTCCATCATCAGGCGATCAACAACCTGGGAAGGGGCCTGCGGGTAGTGGGGCGTGACCTGGATGACTTTACCCAGGCTGTGGAAAGCGATCGCGGACGTCCCATCATCGGCGTGCAGTGGCATCCCGAGTACCTTTTCTATTTGCCTGCACAATTCGCCCTGTTTCGCTGGTTGAGAAACCAGGGGGCGAAGTGATCAGTTATCTGGTGCTGTTCGCATCTGCTTTTCTCGCCGCGACCATTCTGCCGTTTTATTCCGAGGTGGTGCTGTTTGCGCTGCTGCGCGATGGGGGGGATCCATGGCTGCTGGTTGCCGTCGCCACGCTAGGCAATACCCTGGGAGCGGTGGTGAACTGGTTGCTGGGGCGTTATCTGCTGCACTTTCAGGACCGGCGCTGGTTCTATTTTTCCCACAAGCAGATTGCCAGGGCACAGGAGTGGTTTCAGCGCTATGGCTTCTGGTGCCTGTTGCTGGCGTGGATGCCGGTAGGTGGCGATGCGTTGACCCTGATCGCTGGCATTATGCGGGTCCGCTTGTGGCTGTTCATTTTGCTGGTGGGGATTGGCAAGGGCTTGCGCTACATCTCCGTGGTTTTCCTGCAGCAGTCCTCTGTGTTTGGCTAACCCAGAGCACGTTGCCATGAGCCCGGATGATGTGATTCCGATGATGCAGAAGGGCGACGAGGGGTTCCGCAGCGGCAAGATGCAGTAACACGACTACCTCGCGCAAAAGCGCGCCAGCGCCAAGGGCCAGTTTCCAGCAGCGGCAATTCTGAATTATATCGATGCGCGAGGAGCTCTCGAGGGATGAAAACGCCGCTGTTCCGGGCGTTTTTTTATTTCTTTGCTACACTTAAAACAATAACCGCAATAACGTTTCACGTATGGCAGCCATACCGCAACCTCTGGCTGAGTACATCAGCCCGCTTCCCACCAGCCCCGTGAGCGACTACTACCGCTCCGTCGAATTATTTTCGGGGATTTTTCACCAGAGCCCCGTCGCGGAAATCAGCCCCAGTGGTATACCGCCCACCTGAACGTCGATGGTGGCCGGGCGGCGCCTGCCCGTCAGCGGCACGGCGGCAAGCGTGATCGTGAATTGCGTATCGAGTTCAGGGAACCTCAGAGAAGGAGTGCATCATGACGTATAACGAAGAACTGGTCGATAAGGTCCGCGACTTGCTGCCCAAGGAAGACGGGCTCAGTGAGAAGCAGATGTTCGGGGGCCTGGCATTTATGCTCAATGGAAATATGGCCTGTGGCGTAGTCGGCGAAGAGCTGATGGTGCGGGTGGGGCCGGACAACTATCAGGCCGCACTGGGTGAGCGCTATACACGCCCGATGGATTATACCGGGCGGCCGCTTAAGGGCATGGTCTATGTCGAAGAAGATGCGATTGCGGAAGACCTCGATGGTTGGGTCTCCCGTGGTGTGGAATTTGCCGGCTCTTTGCCGCCCAAATGAAACGTTAACAACAAAGATCACACGCAAAGCGGGCTGCTGCCCGCTATGGCATATTGCTTCCCTGTCATCACCTCTCTTTCGGTAGATCGCCGGTTTGGATCGCTTTGGGATCGTCCAGCTGTGAAGGATCGGCGATCCCCTCCACTTCAATGGTCAGGTGGAATACCTGCGGGCAGCGCCGTTTAAGCTCTGCTTCCAGCGAGTCGATCAGTTGCTCCGTCGCCTCCAGTGTCGCTTGGATCGTGGCACGGGTTTCCGCATAGTCCACCACTGCATCGGTGCGCCGGTGTTCCGGTACCCGCGCGAGCAGTTCCTGCGCGTGAGAGGCAATGCGCTCTCGCATATACAGCATCAGCACTTCCTCACGTACTTCGACCTCTGCCACCACCACCGTATGTGTATCGTCCACGATCACGGAGCGCAGGTCGTGATAGCGTTCAATCTCGCGGCGTTGCTTGAGAATATCCTGAAATATGCGCTCGGCATCGTGATCGCGGATACTGGTGAGGTAACGCATATTGATCTTGCCAAGGAAAATCGCCGTCAGGCCCAGCATCAAGGCAATCAACACGGAGAACCCGATATCCCAGATGGGATTGCCGGTAGTTTGAGTCAGGCCGATACCGGTGGCCGCGAGAATTACACCGGTGACGGCGATGCTATCTTCCAGCAAAACTGCGATCAGCGTCGGATCATCCGCCGATGCCAGATATTTGAAGGGATTCCGTTTTCCCTCCGCGCGCATACGGGATAAGAATTCTTTCCCCGCCACCATGAGCACATAGCCTTCCAGTACGAATGCAATCACCAGCACCACGGCTGAGATCCATACCGGCGCGATTTCAAAGCCGAGAATAGAAATGGCGTCGGGCCGCTCAAAGTGTTCGAGTTTGTGCCAGGCGTGCCAGGCGTGGGCCAGGCCGAGCCCGCAGCCAATGGAAAACAGGCCAATCGCACTCCACAGGTTCCACAGATACTTTTTTTGCCCGTGGCCAAAGGCGTACTGCCGGTCCGCAGGCTGCTCACCGCGTTTCAGGCCGATCAACAGAAAAATCTGATTGAGCGTATCCATCAGACTGTGAACCGCCTCATTCATCATTGCCGCGGAGTGGGTAACCAGCGCGGCGCCGGCCTTCAATACCGTGATGATGCCATTGACGCAGATCGCGTACAGCACGGCTTTCTTCGAGCCCTGAGCCATAAGTCCCTCATATGCCGGAAGGTGAAGTAGATCCTTAGCGAATCATCCTCGCGCCAGTCCGGAAGCTGACGCAGGGGAACACTAGATTATACGAAACGGTTTGGTTTACAACGCGCGGCAAATGATTGCAGTGCCAGCACAGTAGAGCAGAGCAGCGCAAGAAACGGCCGTGTCTATACTTGCTGCGACTATCTATCGATACACCTGTTTGCCGCAGGCATAGGAACCACCAGAGGCTTGAATGATGAAGATACAACGCGGACTATTCATGGCATTGGTTTTGTCACTGTTTGCGGTCGCGTCCCAGGCGGCGGAAAAACCCAATATTCTGATCATCTGGGGAGATGATGTCGGCATGTGGAATATCAGCGCCTATCACCGCGGCATGATGGGCGGATCCACGCCGAATATTGATCGTATCGCGGACGAGGGCATGATCTTTATGGATCACTACGGCCAGGCCTCTTGTACCGCAGGGCGCGCGGCCTTTATCACCGGCCAGTACCCGATGCGTATCGGCCTCAGCACCGTCGGATTACCCGGTGCCAAGCAGGGGCTGCAGGAAGAGGTACCGACGCTCGCGGAAATGCTCAAGGCGCAGGGCTACACCACCGGTCAGTTCGGAAAAAACCACCTCGGCGACCGCGATGAACACCTGCCGACGAATCATGGTTTTGACGAATTTTTTGGCATCCTTTACCACCTGAACGCCGGTGAGTACCCGGAGCAGTACGACTATCCAAAGGACCCGGAGGTACAGAAAAGGCTGGGATTGAAAATGCGCGGGGTTATCCATTCGAAAGCCCTCGCCGGCGGCAAACAGGAAATCAAAGACCTGGGGGCCTGGGGGCAGGAGCGCCAGCGCAACCTCGATCAGGAAGTGCTGGAGCAGTCCATGCGTTTCATCAGGGATGCCGTCAAGGCCGGCAAGCCGTTCTTTGTGTGGCACAACACCACCCGTATGCATTACCGGACCAACCTGAACAAGGAGTATGAAGGTAAAAGTGGTTATGGCGTTTACGCCGACGGGATGATGGAAATGGATGATGATGTGGGTGAGTTACTGGACCTGATCGAGGAGCTAGGCGTCGCCGACAACACCCTTGTCATGTTCTCTACCGATAACGGTGCCGCCTCCAACTCCTGGCCAGATGGTGGCAACCAGCCGTTCCACGGTGAAAAGGGTGCTGGTGGCTGGGAAGGTGGGTTCCGCGTACCCATGCTGGTCAAATGGAAAGGACATATCCCGGCGGGAGTTTCCACAGGTGAATTCATGACCATGGAAGACTGGGTGCCGACCATCATGTCGATCCTGGGAGAAAAGGATCTCAAAGAGAATCTGCTCTCAGGTACGAAAATCGGTGGCAGAAAGTATAAGGCGCACCTGGACGGCTACGACCAGACCGACCTGCTACTCAATAACGGCAAGTCCAAGCGTAAAGAATTCTACTACTTCACCGAAACCACTTTCCACGGCATGCGCTACGGTGACTGGAAATTACTGTTCATCGACCAGGAAGAATGGTTCCGGGGAACCCAGGAACCATTGTCAACTCCCTACATCATCAACCTGAAACTGGATCCATTTGAACGGTTTATTCATGCCCGCGGCTACGACGAATGGGCGGAAAACCGCAGCTGGATCCTGGGGCTGGCGGGCCCCAAGATCGCCGAGTTCGTGAGAAGCTTCGAGAAGTTTCCGCCAACGCAGAAGAGCATGTCGGTACAGGTTGGGGATGTCAGCAAAACGATTAACTCGCAGGCGGTGAGCCGATAATTACCGAATAGATCTTGTGCGGTTTAACAGGGAAGGCATCATGAATAAGTATGGGATTGCGCTATCGATTCTCGCCGCCGCCATTGCGCTGTCGGCGTGCAGCGGTGAGCGGGAAAATAGCGCCGCACAAGAGGCCGATATCACAAAGAGTGAGATGGCGGCGGAAGGTAAACCGCAGGTCGATGGCTCTGTGCAGACGGACACCGGCAACGCGGCGCATAACGAGCAGATCATCGGTGAGGAGTTCGGACGGGATACACAAATTGCTGCCAGCGATTCTGGCGCGAGTGCAATGAGTTACCCCACGGAAGCCTACTTTGGTGATACCCATGTTCACACCGGCTGGTCCGCCGATGCCGGTATGGACGGTGCCATCCTCACGCCGGAGGATGCGTATCGCTTTGCCCTGGGTGAGGAGGTGAAATCCAACTCGGGGCTCAACGCAAAATTGAGCCGTCCCTACGACTGGTTCATGATCACCGATCACTCCGATGGTATGGGCGTGATTAACGAGCTGGTCGCCGGCAATCCCGAGATGATGGCGGATGAGACGCTCAAACGCTGGAATGAGGCGCTCACCTCTGGTGACGAAAAGAAGGCGGCCGCGGCCAAGAGTGAACTGATTGTCATGCAGTCCCAGGGCAAGCTGCCCAAGGAAGTGATGGATCCCAAGTGGATGAAATCCGCGTGGGAAAAGACCGTGGATGCGGCGGAGAAATTCTACAAGCCCGGTGAGTTCTCCACCTTTATCGCTTACGAGTGGACGGTAAACGCGGACGGCGGTGACAACCTGCACCGCAATGTGATATTCCGTGATGACGCCAGTAAGACCCGCAGTCTGCTGCCCCTGACCACCTTCGAGACCCAGGACCCGGAAAAACTCTGGGCCTGGATGAAAGCCTACGAAGACAAGACCGGCGGGCGGGTACTGGCAATCCCCCACAATGGCAATATGTCCAACGGTCGCATGTTTGAGGAAAAGCGCTTCGACGGTTCGCCGATGACTAAGGAGTGGGCCGAAATGCGCGCGCGCTACGAGCCGCTGTACGAGGTAACCCAGATCAAGGGCCAGAGCGAATCCCACCCCAGCCTGTCACCGGAAGACGAATTCGCTAACTGGGACCTGTGGGACCGCGGCAACCTGATCCTGAAACCCAAGCCGCCAGGCTCTTTCCCTTACGAATACTGGCGCCCGGCGCTCAAGGCCGGTTTGCGCCTCGAAGCCGAGCTGGGCACCAATCCCTTCCAGTACGGCGCCAACGCCGGCACAGATACTCATACCGGCCTGTCCACCGCAGACGATGACAATTTCTTCGGCAAGTTCAAAACCCTTGAACCCAGCAACAAAACCCGCTGGGATTTCCCCCTGCTGACCGGACCCACCGACAATTATATGGGCTGGGAGCAGGCCGCTTCCGGTGTGACCGGCGTGTGGGCAGCGGAGAACACGCGTGAGGCCATCTGGGACGCGATGATGCGCAAGGAAACCTTTGCCACCACCGGCCCGCGTATGACGGTGCGCTTCTTCGGTGGCTTTGATTTCGAACAATCCGATGCTCAAGGAGACCTGGCCGCTGCGGGATATGCGAAAGGTGTTCCTATGGGCGGAAAGCTCAAGGGCGACAAGGGCGGCAAGCGAATCAAGTTTCTGGTCGCGGCGATGAAAGATCCGGAGGGTGCGAACCTGGATCGGGTGCAGATCATCAAGGGCTGGGTAGATGGCAATGGTGATACCCACGAAAAGGTCTACAACGTCAAATGGTCCGGCAATCGCAAGATGGATGGCCAGGGGCACATCCAGCATGTGGGCGATACCGTGAATCTCAAAAATGCCACCTACAACGAAGACATTGGCGACGCACAGCTGTATGGATATTTTGAGGACAAGGAATTTAACCCCGCGCACAAGGCGGTGTACTACGTGCGGGTGCTGCAGATTCCCACCCCGCGCTGGACCCTGTACGACAAGGTCCGTAACAAGATCCAAATGGACAAGAAGGTGCCGCTGGTACATCAGGAGCGCGCCTTCTCCAGCCCGATCTGGTACACCCCTTAGTACGTCATCTGGCATAACGAAAAGGGCCCGCAGCTTGCTGCGGGCCCTTTTTTCTTGCTCACTTATTGCCAATCAGTTGCTACCGCCGGCACCAGCTTTTAGCTGCTCCTCAATTTTCTTGAGGTTAAAAGAGCCGGGGGTCTGGCTGGGTGGATATTCCTCCATCGATTTGAGGAACTTGGCTGCCATCCCCTGCATGGGTACCAGCACGAATGCGCGGTCCAGGAACCAGTCATTGTACGTATTGGCATTGTGCTGGGCGCGCTCGAACGGGTCGCGGCGCAAGTTGAACAGCAGCGGCACTCGCAGTTCAGTAAACGGCTCGCGCCAGACTTCGAATGCCTTGCCGCGGTTTTCCAGGAATACGGCCTTCCAGGCATCGTAGCGCATGGCCACAATCTGGCCATCATCGTTCACATAGATGAACTCACGACGGGCTGATTCGTCTGTCTTGCCGGTGAAGTAGTCCAGCTGATTGTGTCCGTCGATATGGTTTTTGTAGCTGCGACCATTCAGGCGGACGCCTTTCAGCAGTTTTTCGGTGATATCCGGAGCACCGGCAACGGCGGCGAGGGTTGGCAGCCAGTCCTCGTGAGCGACGATGCCGTTCAGGGTTTTGCCCGCGGGGAATTTGCCAGGCCAGCGCACAAAGGCGGGTACCCGGTAGGCGCCTTCCCAGTTCGAGTTTTTCTCACTGCGGAAGATGGTGGTACCTGCGTCCGGCCAGGTATTGAAGTGTGGCCCGTTATCGGTGGAGTAGAACACGATGGTGTTGTCTGCGATCTTCAATTGATCCAGCAGATCCAGCAGCTTGCCCACGTGCTGGTCGTGTTCCACCATACCGTCCTGGTATTCATTGCCAGTAGGGCCAGAGAGACCTTTGTGCTCCTCCTTCACATGGGTGCGGAAGTGCATGCGCGTGGCATTCCACCAGACAAAGAAGGGTTTTCCGGCATCGACCTGCTGCTTGATGAAGTCCATGGCCGCGGCCAGTGTTTCCTCATCAATCGTTTCCATGCGCTTCTTGGTGAGCGGACCAGTATCTTCAATTTTGCCATCCGCGGTTGCCTTGATAACCCCGCGCGGACCGTATTTTTTACGGAATTCCGGATTTTTCGGGTAATCCCGGTTTTCCGGCTCTTCCTCGGCATTCAGGTGGTACAGGTTGCCGAAGAACACATCGAAGCCGTGATTGGTCGGCAGGTGTTCATCGCGGTCCCCCTGGTGGTTTTTACCAAACTGACCAGTGGCGTAGCCCTGACTTTTCATCACGGTAGCGATGGTCACGTCGCTTTCCTGCCAGCCCTCTTTGGCACCCGGCAGGCCGACCTTGGTCATGCCGGTGCGGACCGGCACACTGCCGCTGATAAAGGCGGCGCGCCCGGCGGTGCACGATTGCTGACCGTAGTAATCCGTAAAAGAAAGTCCTTCTTTGGCAATGCGGTCAATGTTGGGGGTCATATAGCCCATCATGCCCTTGCTGTTAGCGCTGATATTCCACACACCGATGTCGTCACCCCAGATCACCAGGATATTGGGTTTCTCCTGGGCCTGGGCGGCGGTGTTGCAAACGGCGAGCAGTGCCGCCGCGGTAAGCGAAATCGGCACTTTGAGCAGGCGCCGCAAGCTGAGTTGTTTCATGGTTTCCTCCGGGCTGTGGGTAGGTTTGTTTAACGGATGTATCAAGGGAGGGGGGACTGATGGTGTTTGCTACTGCTTGTCGAAAGGAAAGACGACTTTCCAGTCTTTTTGCATATCGATTACGGTCCAGCCTTTTTCTTTCGCGTCATCAAGGCCCTTGTTGAGCTGGCCAATGTGGGATTTGCGGTCGTAGGCCCACTCGCGCTTGGCATCGGTGTGATGCAGGATCAGGCCGAAGCGAGGACCATCGCCAGAGGTGGCCCACTCCAGCATTTGATAATCGCCATCGGAATTACCTGCCACAAAGATCGGGCGCTGGCCGATATACTGGTGAATACCCACCGGTTTGCCTTCCTTGTCGTCGATCAGGTTGATTTCCGGCAGCTTGATGATCGCGGGTTTGCCGTTGTGGACTTCGTATTTTGCCTTGAGGCTGGAGCCCACCACCTGATCCGGGGGAATACCGTAGGTCTCTTCGGCGAAAACTCGCATAAAGTCCACGCCGCCGCCGGAGACAATAAACGTCTTGAAGCCATTTGCGCGCAGGTAATCCATTAGCTCCAGCATGGGCTTGTAGACCATTTCATTGAAAGGCTTGTCGGTTTTCGGGTGGCGCGCGGTCTTGAGCCAGCTTGCCACATTCGCCTGGAATTCCTCCGCCGTCATATTGGCGTGGGTGGCGGCGATGATTTTCATCAACCCTTGCTTTCCGCTGGCAATGACGCTCTTCATGTCGCCTTTAATCACGGAGGCGAACGGCTCCTGGGATTTCCACTCCGGATGATCCGGAGCCATCTTTTTTACCTGGTCGATTGCATAGAGCAATTGGAAATATACGGGCTGTTCCGCCCACAGGGTGCCGTCATTGTCGAAGGTGGCGATACGTTCACCTTCCGCCACAAAGTCCGGAGAACCTTCGCGAGTGACGGATTCCACAAAGGTGGTAATCGCCTTTTTGGTGTCGCCATCGTTCCAGGAGGGGAGCGGGTCCGCCAGGGCGGTTGCCGGTATGGCCAGCACAACGAGCGCTGCCATTAAGGCCCGGCGGAGAGGATTCAGAATGCGCATATGACTTCCCAAGGTACTGCAGTGAAGTGTTTGCGTGATTTGTTGCTTCTTAAACTTTAGTTCGTGTTTTTCTACCGGACGGCAGAAGCACGATAATTTTTTTTCATAATATGGGCGGGGATAACTGAACTGGTCAGTTCAGCGTGCATCGCGCGGATTGAGCGGTGGCAGGGCGTTGCGGCCGCGGTGCACGCGGTTTTGGGTGGCGAATGCGTCGACCGCCTGTTCAAGCTGTTGCCACAGTGGGTCGGCAGACACAGAGGCGGCGGTGTCACCGTACTGAGCGCGCCCCAGGGCCAGTAAGGCTTTCGATATATCCGAGCCCCGGTAGTCGGGACGGGTTTCCAGTTCGATGGAGATGGCAAGGGCGGTCGGGTAGTCACGATCTTTCGCTGCGCGCTTGAGTTGCCGCAACACATCGGCGCCGCCGGCGCGCCGTCGGGCTTCGCGGCGCTTGTGCAGGCGGGCGACCAGTAACGGCAAGCAACGCCACGCCACCCACCCCAGCACGCCGAGCAGGGCAGCGGTCAATAATAGCTGGGTAGGGGAAAAGCGGCTGGCCAAGGGGGCGCCCTTGACCCTGACCTTGACCGCCTCCACCGTGCTGGTCTGGATACTGCCATCGTCCAGGTCGTACCACTGAAGTTCGATGGCTGGCAATTCCCCGCGAGTGGACGACTCGGCCACGTAGGTGATTTTTTCCTCGCGAACCCCGCCGTCCTCCCGTTCACCGGCCCCGTTATCAGAGGCTTTGGGTGTGTCCGCATAGGCCGCGATACCCGCTGGTGCACCGGTGTCGAGCAGCTGGGGCACGAACATAACGGTGGAGCCCTGGATCTTTGCGATGACCGTGCGGCTGAAACTGTCGCCCGGACGCAGCTGCTCGGGGTCGCCCTCGACCTGCTGCTCGAGTTGCAGCTCCCGTGCGGCGATATAGGGTTGCAGTTTCTCCGCGCCCTTTGGCGGGATGACCGTGAGTGTTTCCGCGGTAAGGGGGGCCTTGTGAACGATGTCATTGGCGCCATCCGGATTTCGGTAATGCACTTCCAGGGTGGTCGGTGGTAACACAAATGTTCCCGGCGTTAGCGGCACCAGCTGATAGTCGCGCACCACGCCTGACCAGGTGCTTCCATTGATGGTCGCACTGGTCGACACGGTGGATCTCTCGGGGAGCTTGACCGAGAGGTTGGGGCGGTCGAACGCCGGCAGGTCTACCGGCTTGGTCAGCCAGGTGGGTACCAGTATCGTGATACGCAAGGTGACCGACTGCCCCGGGACAATGTTGGTTTGCGACAGCTCGGTCCGCACGATGGGTTTGGCGGATGGCTCGGCCGCGGATTGTGCGGGCGGCTGTTGTCCGGGATTTGTCTGTGCAATAACCGTCGCAGCCGGTAACAGCCACGCCAGCAGAAAAGCCAAAAACAACGTCGGGTATATTGTTGGGGGCAGGGATGCGCTCACGGTGTGTCTCCCCGTTGTGGCGCTTGCTGTTGCGGCGCTTGCTCTCGCGCCTGCCCCTGTTTTTCTCCGCCCGCCGCTTCCAGCGCAAAACGCTGCTTCATAAATTCACTGGTGCTGGTATCCAGCGTCGACATCCACTGTTCGGGATTGACTTCGGTCTGGCTGGACGGTTTGTCCGGCGCTTCGACTTGTTTCTGCTGTTGCTTGTCGTAGCTCTCTTCGTCGCTCTGCGTCTGCTCGTCTTTCTCCTCCTCGTCGCCGCGGGATTTCTGCATATAGGTGAAAATCTCTCGTGCCAGTTGCAGGTTCTTCCCTGCGCCAGGGAAGTCCGCGTCCATCTGCAGCACCTGCTCGAATCCGGCGATGGCGTCCTGGTACTGGCCGCTTTTCACCTGCGCCATGGCGCGGGTGAATATCGCCTCGGGGCTGTCCAGCGTGGCGAGGGTATTGGCGGCGTCCTCGTAGTGGCCAGCTTGATACTGGGCATAGCCGCGTCTATAGGGTTCGCTAAACGCATTGGCGGCGCGGGCGTACTCCTTGCGCACCATCAGCCACTGGCCCAGCTGATCCGGTGTAAACAGCCGGGAGAGGAAGGCACTCTCCGGTGGTGCGGGGTTACTGGCGACACTCGACGTCGGGGACTGGGCAAGGGCGTCGGGCGCGGAAAGAGAGTTTGCGAAGCCGAGGACTCCCAGGATGAGGACCAGTGCTTTTCCCGTGTGCGTGACGGCCTGCTGGCGCAGCCCCGGCTGTGCCGGCAACACCCAGCCGCGGCGGAACCACAGCAGCATCAGTAGTGCCGCCGGCCAGGCCAGCCACCAGCCGCGATCGTCCCACTGCCGGTTATTATCCTTGGCGAGGGCCTGCTGGAAGCTGCTGTCGAAGTAACGCACAAGGTTGTCGACATCGTCACTGTCCGGTGTGACGCGGGTTACGCGTGCATCGCGCACTTGCGGCACGCCGGGGATGTCGGCATTTCCCGGAAGCAGCACCAGAAATCCCAGCCCATTATCGCGGTCCCGCTGATTGAAGGCGGCGATGTCACCGGTATCGAGTCCGTCGGTGAGAAACAGGATGCCACCGGGCGTCTCCTGTTTTTGCAGTATCTCCTCGGCGAGTTTCAATGCGGCGGCAGCGTTGTTCCCGTCGACCGGCATCACTTCTGACTGCAGTCCTTCTACATAGGGGCGCAGCAGGTTTTCGTCGGTGGTCAGCGGTACCACCCGGTGCGCGCTGCCGGCGTAGGCGACCAGTGCGGTAGGTGCGTCGTCCCGGCGCTCCAGCAGGTCGTAGACTTTTTGCCTGGCGCGCTCCAGTCGGCTGGGAGGAACATCCTTCTCGTCCATGCTCGGATTGACCTGCATCACCACTACTAGTGGCGCGGTGCGCGCCATCAGCGGATCGGGCAGGCGTGTCCAGGTGGGCCCTGCGGTCGCAAGGGCGAGTAACGCCAGCAGGGCGGCAAGGCCATCGACGGGGCGAAAGCGCGGCCAGCGGCGCGTGTGTTGTTCGCCAACGCTCAGAGCGCGGGCCAGATGCGGTGCGACCGCACCGGGCAGGCTGCTGCGTTTTTTTTCGCTGCTGACGCGCAGCCACCACCAGATCAGTAACACCATCGGCAACACCAGCAGCCACGCCGGGCGCAGAAAATGAAATGCGCTGATCCATACGCTGAGTTCGCTCACCGTGTCACCTCGCGCGGTGTGCGGGATTGGCCGAGCAGGTGTAAAGCAAAGCCCAGCAGTGACAGCACCAGGGCGATGCCCAGTGGCCAATGGGAAAGGTTGCGATGGGGGCGGTAGGTTTCGCTGTCGACTTTTTTCGGTGCCAGTGCGTCTATCTGCCGGTAAACACGGGCGAGCGCCTGCTGATCATTGGCGAAATAGAATTCGCCACCGGTGCGCTCGGCAATTGCCTTGAGCGTTTCTTCATCCAGCCGGTTTTCCGATTCACCCTGCGGGTCGCCCACACCGATGGTGAGAATCTTTACCTGGCGCTGGGCGGCGATGGCGGCGGCATTGATCGGGCTCATGCTGCTCGCGGTGTCGCTGCCATCGCTGAGCAGAATCAGCAGGCGCTGCTTGACCTCGCTGCTCTCAAACTGGCGGATGGCGAGGCCGATCGCGTCACCCAGCGCGGTGTGCGGCCCGGCCATGCCCACTTCGGTCTGTTGCAACAGTTCCAGTACGGTTTCCAGGTCGGTCGTGAGAGGGGCCTGCACAAACGCCTTGCTGCCAAATACGATGAGCGCCACGCGCTCGCCCTCGCGGCCCTTGAGGAATTCGGCCAGTACGCCTTTCACCCCCGCCAGTCGCTGCTGTCGGCTGCCGTCTGTGTCGATAAAGTCGGTCTGGTCCATCGAGCCGGAAATATCCACGGCGAGAATCAGGTCGCGTGCTGGCTTCTGGAGTGTCACCGCTTCGCCCTCCAGCTCCGGTCGCGCCAGCGCAGTGGCAATCAATAGCCAGGTCAACACGCCCAGAACCAGTTTCCACAGACTGCGGCCGCGCACGATGGACCCGGAGCCGGGAGTGAGGCTCAGATGCTCGCTGATACGCTGGAAAAAAGGCACCCGCAGGGCGTCAATTCTCTGGCGATACGGCGGTGCCAGTCGCCATACCAGAAGTGGCAGGGGTATCAGCAGAAATACCCAGGGTGCGGCGAAACTCAATCCGCTCACGGTGACACCTCCGGGGCGCCTTTTTGTGCTGCGGAGTCGTCCGCCGAAGGCTCGATAGTCGCTTTGTGGGTGCGGATCCAGTGGCGCGCGGCGGCGGCCAATGCGGCGTTTGGCGGGCAAGCGGTATAGGCGCCGCGCAATAGTGCTTCTCCCACGTCGCCGCGGAATTCGTCCCCCGGGTACTGCCGGTTCAGGAACGCCAGCCAGGCGGCGCCGGTGAGTCCCGCTACCTGTTGCCGGGGGTAGACCGCCAGCGCGGTGCGGCGTAACAGTTCGGCAATCGCGCCCGGATTATTTTCCACCGTGCGCAGGGTGTTCAGCGCGGCGCGTCGGTAGGCGTTTTTTCGGTAGTGGCGCCAGGTGCGCCAGGCGAGATAGATTGCCAGCAGGAGTACACCCGCCAGCAGGGATCTGGCGAGGGGAGTTTGCGGCCACAGGGAAATGGCCTCCGGTACAGGCGGTGGCACCAGCTGTGCAATCAGGTCCGGCAGTGTGGTTTCGGTATTTGCAGCGGTGCCCGGTTCAGTCTGTGCCACTGGCGTCCTCCCGCACGCTCGCCGCCAGCCCCAGCAGACGTCGCAGCTGCGGCAGCGTTTCTTCACCGGCGGACAGCGGGGCCAGCGGAATACCGTAGCGCTGGTGCCAGCGGTCTATGGCGGCGTGGCGCTCCCGACTGAACTGGTTCATGGCAGCGTGTATCTGTCTGTCCCGGGTATCCAGGGTCGCCTGGCGGTCGCCATCGGAAATGGCGCTGACAAAATCCGTCGGCATTTCATCCGCGCTGGGGTCTGACACTGGTACCAGTATCACATCGTTATGGCGGGCGAGCCCGGCGAGCAGGCGGTCGCTGGTGGGGCCGATCACATCGAAATCACTAATCAGCAGTATCAGGTGATCCCGCCGCGCCATATTGGCCACCGACTGCAGCACCGTGTCCAGTGATGTGGGGGCCTGCGCGGGGGCGTCTGCGTGCAGTGCTGCATTGGCGTCTGCCAGTTCGGTGAGAAAGCGGGTGAGCGCGCGACGGTTGCGTTTGGGGCGCTGGGCATAGAGACCGGCGTCGCGAACTACTATGCCGCCGACGCGGTCGTCCTGGTGGAGCACCGCAAAGGCGACCAGCGCTGCGGCTTCTGCGGCAGTGACGGATTTCATTGCGTGCTCGGTGCCAAAAAACATCGACATGCGCTGGTCCACCACAATCAATACGGGGCGATCGCGCTCCTCGGTGTACACCCGCACGTGGGGCTCGCCGGTGCGCGCAGTTACGTTCCAGTCGATCGCGCGCACATCATCCGACGGCCAGTACTCCCGCAGTTCCTCGAAGTTGAGACCGCGCCCGCGCAAGCGGGAACTGTGTCTGCCGGCGAGCACACTGCGCGCGGGCTGGCGGGGCAGCAGCTTGAGTGTCTGCGCCGGGCCCTCGAGAGCCTGCAGGTGGGTCAGGTCCACGTGAATACGCGGGTCTGTGCCAGGCTTCACGGTGGCGGCGGGGGTGGCCAACCCGGTGCGGCTTCGATTGCGGTTGCGAACGGAGAAATTGAACATGGCGTGTTGCTCGCTGCCGCCGGTCAGGGCAGGGCGACCTGCTCGAGCAACTGGTCGATCACCCGGTCGGTGCTGATGCCTTCCCCCTGAGCTTCGAAGCTCAGTCCCAGGCGATGGCGCAGGCAGTCGTGGATCACCGCATGAATGTCCTGCGGGTCCACGTAGTCGCGACCTTCGAGCCAGGCGTTGGTGCGCCCGCATTTGTCCAGTGCGATGGAGCCTCGCGGGCTGGCCCCAATCTCGATCCAGCGCGCCAGCTCGTCCGAATAATTTGCCGGGTGGCGGCTGGCCTCGACCAGGTCCGCCATATAGCGGCCCATGGCATCGGAGACATGGATCGCCGCAATCTCCCGGCGGGCGTCAAACACGGCCTGCTGTGGAATGACGGTGGAACCGGTGGCGGGCTCCGCTGGCATTGCGGTGGGTCCGGTTGCCGAGGCCCCGGCCGCGGCAATTTCCTCCCCGCGTACCAGCTCGATTACCGACACCTCATCTTTCACCGGCGGGTAGGTCATTAATACGTGCATCAGGAAGCGGTCCATCTGTGCTTCCGGCAGCGGATAGGTACCTTCCTGTTCGATAGGGTTCTGGGTGGCCATCACCATAAACAGTGGTGGCATTTTGTGGGTCTTGCCCGCAACGGTGACCTGACGCTCTTCCATCGCCTCCAGCAGGGCGGACTGCACCTTGGCTGGCGCGCGGTTAATTTCATCGGCGAGGACGATATTGGCGAAGATGGGGCCGGGGTGAAAACGAAATTCGGATTTGTGTTCATCCCGGTAGAGCATATCGGTACCAGTCACATCAGCGGGCAGGAGATCCGGGGTGAACTGGATGCGGCTGAAATCTGCTTCCAGATTTTTTGCCAGGGATTTGATGGCGCGGGTTTTTGCGAGACCCGGCAGCCCTTCGACCAGCAGGTTGCCGTTGGCCAGCAGACCGATAATCAGCCGCCGGATTACTTCCCGTTGGCCGATAATGGAGTGGCCTATGGCCACTTCCAACTGTTCTATCTGTTCTCTTGCGGCCATGTCCCTACCTAAAAACGACTCCTTTCTATACGCTAGCAGAGGCCCGTATTATGGGCGGTGTATGGCACGCTATACTTGCAGCCAATAACACCATAACACCGGAGATTTCATGCGTTTTCCCTGGTCGATTCTGTTGCTGCCTCTGTTGCTGTTGCTTGCTGCCTGTGACAAAAACAGCGACACGGAACAGGTTTCTGCGGACGCGTCCTACCGCCAGCAAGGGGCGAAAAAAAGCGCGATCGAACCTCCTTCCGGTGAACAACGCACGGCATCGGCGGCTTCCTCCGGCACCACAGCGGTTGACGCGGGTTATGTTGGTGCCGAGCAATGCGGAAGCTGCCACCAAGCGGAATTTGACGACTGGAAAAAATCCCACCACGACCTGGCGATGAAAGTGCCAAACGAAACTACCGTGGTCGGGGATTTCAACAACACCTCCTTCAAGTATTACGGCACCGAATCGCGGTTCTATAAAAAGGACGGTAAATACTTCGTGCGCACCGATGGCCCGGACGGAGAGCTGCACGATTACCCGGTGGCCTATACCTTCGGGATTCATCCCCTGCAGCAGTACCTGATTGCACTGCCCGGTGGGCGCCTGCAGGCGCTGTCGGTTTCCTGGGACTCGCGCAGCAAGGAGGAGGGCGGGCAGCGCTGGTTCCACCTGTACCCGGATGAGGAAATTAAACCCGGCGACCCGCTGCACTGGACCGGTATCAACCAGAACTGGAACTTCCAGTGTGCCGATTGTCATTCCACCAACCTGCACAAAAACTACAACGCGGACACCGAGAGCTTCGATACCCAGTGGGCGGAAATGAATGTGGGCTGTGAAGCCTGCCATGGTCCCGGGGAAAAACATGTCCAGTGGGCGGCATTACCGGAAGTGGAAAGGTCCGTGCTGAAGCACAGCGGTTTCGAGGTGAGCTACCGCGAACGTCTGAAAGCGCACTGGAACATGGACCCCAAAAGCGGTATTGCGCATCTCAAAAATGTGGACATCAACACCCAGCAGGAAATCTCGACCTGTGCCCAGTGCCACTCCCGCCGCGGTACCCAGTTCCCCGGTGCCAAGCCCCACGACAAATTTCTGGACTTCTTCCACCCGGCATTGCTGGATGAAAACCTTTACCACGCCGATGGCCAGATCGACGATGAGGTGTACGTGTGGGGATCCTTCCTGCAGAGCAAGATGCACGGTGCCGGCGTTACCTGCAGCAACTGTCACAACCCCCACAGTCTGAAAACCCGTGTGGAGGGTAACGGCCTGTGCGCCCAGTGCCACATGCCGACCAAGTTCGATACCGCAGAGCACCACTTTCATCCGCAGGGCAGTGAGGGTGCACAGTGTGTGAGCTGCCACATGCCCACCAAAACCTATATGCAGGTAGATGCGCGGCGGGATCACAGCTTCCGCGTGCCGCGTCCGGATCTGTCGGACAAGATTGGCAGTCCCAATGCCTGTATTGGTTGTCATGTCGACGAGAGCAATCAGTGGGCGGCGGATATCCTGCAAGAGAAATTTGGCGCACCCGATCCCCACTATGGTGAGGCTATCCACGCCGGTCGCACTGGCGCGCCGGATGCAGAAGGTCGGCTGTTGAAACTGGTGATGGACGACACACAACCGGAAATCGTGCGGGCCACGGCGGTCTCACTGCTGCCCAGCTACCTGTCTCAGACCAGCGCTCAGGTATTGCAGGTGATTGCCCAGGGCGATTCGGAATTGCAGCACCTGGGCATGGCGCGCGCTCTGGACCGGGTGCCGCAACAGGTGCGCCCGGCGCTGGCGATTCCACTGCTGTACGAGGATGAGCGGGTGACGGCCGCACTGGCCGGAGACGCCCTGGCCGGTGCTCCCATGGGCGGCTATCCGGAAGAGGTTGGCAAGCGTTTTAACGCGGCAATATCGGATTATGTAGCTGCGGCGGAATTCAATAGCGATCGCCCGGAAAGCCTGGCCAATCTCGCGGCGCTGCGCGCCCGCGAGGGCAACCAGGCTTCCGCGGAGCAGCTCCTCAGCCAGGCCATCGAGCTCGCCCCTTACTACACACCCGCGGTGATTAACCTGGCCGACCTGTATCGGGCCAGTGGCCGGGAGTCGGACAGTGAGACGCTGTTGCGCGAAGCCATGGACCACTCCTACGACAAGGCGCCACTGCAGCACACATTGGGGTTGAGCCTGGTGCGGCAGAAAAAAATGCCGCAGGCACTGGAGATGTTGCGCACTTCCGCCCATGCGGATTCCGCGACGCCGCGCTATGTGTATGTGTACGGGATAGCCCTTAACTCGCAGGGGAAGCCTCAAGAGGCTATTCGCGAGCTGGAACAGGGGCTGGAGCGCTTTCCCGGCGACCGTCAGATTTTATCGGCGCTGGTGTCGATTCACCATGAGCAGGGCAATGAAGAGGAAGCCAGGCGCTATCAGCAGCAGTTGCAATAATCTGCATAAGAGCAATAAAAAAGCGCGGCCACTGGCCGCGCTTTTTTATTTCGGGGGGATTGATATTGAGAGGGGTCGCCTGCCACTGCGGCGGTAATTCCCTGAAGGTTTCCGGGGGCTCGTCGCTAACCTTGCCGATTGCCCCTGATCTCCGAGGGCGAGCGCCCGAACCAGCGCCTGAAGCTGCGGCTGAAGACGGCGAGGTCGGCATAACCCAGATTGAGTGCGATATTGGTCAACGGCATACTGCTGTTCAATACCGCCGACTCAGCCACTTCCCTGCGGGTTTCTTCCAGGATTGCGCGAAAGCTTGTGTCGGTTGCTTCCAATATGCGCTGCAGCTTTTTGGGGTGCATGCCAAGACAGAGTGCCACGTTGGTTTTGTTGCAGTCCCCGGTGGGCAGCAGGCCGAGAATAGCGTGTTTTACCAGCGGGGTCAGGTCGCTCTCTGAATCGCTTTTCAGTTGTTCGAACTGGGTAAAAATGACCTGGTCTACCAGACCTTCCAGGGTGCGCGGTTTTCTTTTCAGGGTTTCCCGATCGATATAAAAACAATTGTATTGCGCATCGAATTCCACCGGGCACGAGAAGGTTTCGGTATAGAGATTCTTGCCATTTTCCGGCGTCGGGCGGCGTAGAAATACCCGGCTCGAATGCCACTGCGGCCCTGCCATATCCCGTACCAGCTGGTAGATCATACCAAGACTCAAGTCCTCGAGTTGCGGGTAGTGGCCGGTTTTCGAATTGACGATCTCCAGACGCAATTCTGCTTGACCGTTCGCCGCTGGGTTCATAGAGAGGATTGCGCCCTGCGCGTGCAGATGGGCGTACTTACCGCCAACGGTCATTGCACTGAGGATACTGTCTTGCCGAGAAAGGTAGGCCCCGAAAAGACCCAGAACATGCAGGCCCTGTTTCGTAGACAAATGCAGGCCGAAGGCGTCGTCACCCGTTTCCTCAGCCGCCAATTCCAGCAATTTCCCAAGACTCTCGTAGGGAATCAGGTTGTCCGGTTCGCGCACTTGGCTTGCGGGTAGCCCAGCGGCTTTCAATAATTTCACCGGGTTGGCACCGAGTTTACGCGCCAGCTCGTCAAATCCATACAGGGCTCCAGCCCTGACAAACTCTGTCATGCTCGTGTCTCGGGTCGCTCGATGGCCGCACTTTGCAGTGGCCGATTACTGGCGGTGGATCGTGATCGTTCCGTCGCAGCGTATCGTCCCTGTCCCATTTTGCAAAGTGCCTGTCCCAAAATATCAAACCGCAGCCCAGGGGATCAATTAATCTCAATACCACTCCTGTAGCGATCAAGGGCGGACCGGAATGACCGGACAAGGCCCAGAGTTCATAAAAATAAAGCGAAATACAGAAATACAGAATGAGGACATCGAGCGATGATCGAGTCACTTCTCAAATCCGGGTCAAGCCAGCGTGGCCCGCAGAATCCTTCACAGCGTAGACAGCGACTGCTGTTAGCCACTTATTCCCGGACCCGGTTTTGCCTGCAGCGGGTTTCCGGCTGAGCGCAGCTGCCGACTTTTGATGTACCCCTGCTTGGTGATCGATTGACCGGTATGAAAAGTGTGTGCGACGCGAGCAAAGCAAAATCTGTGCTCGGCTGGCCGCCGAGAATAACCTTGGGCGAGGCCATGCGGGAAATCCAGCAGGCTTACGCTCAGCCCTGAGAAAGACCATTCTCACTTAGAGTGGCGCAAGCAAGATGAGAGGAAACTCAAAATGACCATTCCATTCCCGATTCACGCGCAGGATGCTCTGCTTACCATCAATACGGATGAACAGCCGTTCGTGAAAAACGCTCTGCCAGGGGTTCACGTAATGCCGTGCTTCCTGGATACCGAAAACGGTGTGTGGGTGCTGCGTGTGCAGTTCGAGCCGGGTACCGTGTTACCCAGGCACTTCCACACCGGTTGTGTGCATCTCTACACCATTTCTGGCAGCTGGCACTACACAGAATACCCGGATCAGCCGCAGACAGCGGGAAGTTACCTTTACGAGCCGGGTGGCTCCGTGCATCAGTTCCAGGTGCCCGAGACAAATACCGAGGTCACCGATACATTCATGGCGGTATTTGGTGCGAACATCAATTTTGATGAAAACGATGAGTTTATGAATGTGATGGACGCTGGTTGGATCGAGACAATCATGCTTGAGGCCGCCAAGGCTCAGGGCATTGTCCCGCGGTATATCAAGCCGAAGTCTACTGCCGGATATTCCGACGAAGAATGATGACGCAGGTGGCTTTCAATATTTTGAAATAATTCCCGAAAACAGAGCAGCCACCTCCGAGTGCAGGAGACATTTACTGCGTACCGGACTCGGTGGTTAACTCGGAGAACTTTATGTCAACGATGCAATCCGTTGTATTGAGGGATGGCAAGGTACAACTGGAATCCCAGGAAATTCCCAAGCCTGGCCTGGGGCAGGTGTTGGTCAAGTCGCTTGCCTGTGGGATTTGCGGGTCCGATCTGCACCTTGCCCATCATACCGATGAGATTTTCGAACTGTACCAGCAGTTGGGTATGCTGCCCGCCGAGCTTGAGGTCAAGCCAGACATCATGCTGGGCCATGAATTTGCAGCCGAGGTCGTGGAATACGGCCCGGAGACGCAGGCCGAAGTCCCGGTCGGCACCCGCGTGACCAGCGTGCCGATTTTGATGTCCCAGAACGGGGCCGGTATCGGTGTGACACCCGGTATTCACGGCGCCTACTCGGAATATTTCCTGCTGGACGAGGCCCTGATGCTGCCTTTGCCGGAAGGCGTTACGCCACAGGCCGCAGCGATTACCGAGCCGCTGGCGGTGGGCCTGCACGCCGTCAATCGCTCCGATATTGGCAAAAACGATGTGGCGCTGGTAGCGGGCTGCGGACCCATTGGGCTCGCGGTAATTTCCGCTCTGTGCCTGCGCGGTATCAAACATATCGTCGCTTCCGATCCGCAGCCAAATGCCCAGGCACTGGCGAAGGAGTTCGGCGCCAGCGTCGCAGTCAATCCCATGGAGACGGATGAAGTCGCCAGGGCCGCGGAGCTCGCTGGCGAAGGCCGGGTGGTGATCTATGAGTGCGCCGGTATCCGTCAACTGCTGGACAGCTTTATCCGCCGCGCGCCGCAACACGCCAGCCTGATCGTAACCGGTGTGCATACCGAGCCTACCGCCGTGAACTTCGCTTTTGCGATGGTGAAGGAAATGGACATCAAATTTACCTACTACTACACGCCCGAGGAGTTTTCCGAGTGCCTGCAGACTATCGCCCGCGGCGAGGTAAACTGGAAAGCGCTGTGGACAGGGACTGTGGGTATTGATGGCGTACCCGCCGCGTTTGAGACGCTCACGCAACCGAACGATCATATCAAGGTGATCGTGGAACCGTGGCGCTCCGGCGGCCTGGAGAAGGCGGAATAGATTTTCCGCCTTCCGTCTTCACACGTTGAAAAGAACACAAAAAGCCATGGATGAAGCAGCCAGTACTGGATTGTGAACAAGAAAGTCGCAAAGGCACTGGCAGGTTATGGTGACGGCAGTCCGGAATAGCAATCGGACGCACACTGGCTAAACTGTCACCTACACGACAATGATTGAATGCGGCACTGGCGTAAAATGTTGGTGTCCAAATTACCTAAATGACGACCAAAATAATAAATGTCGGAGCACTTATGAGAGAACAAACCATGAATGCGAGTGTGCTGGTGCAGGATTCTGCAAACCTGGCGGACTATATCGGCCAATGCCTGCACAGGTTTCACGACAAGCCGGCTTACCACTGTCTCGGACAGACGCTGACCTTCGGCGAGATCGATGAAAAATCCCGGCACCTGGCCCAGTGGCTGCAGCACGAATGTGGCCTGAAAGCCGGTGACCGTATCGCCATCCAGCTGCCCAATATCACCCAGTACCCGATTGCCGCCTACGCCGCGCTGCGGGCCGGGCTGGTAGTAGTGAATACCAATCCGCTGTATACGCCGCGGGAAATGCAGCACCAGTTTTCCGATTCCGGTGCCAAGGCACTGGTGATTCTGGCGGACTTCATCGACAAATTCGAAGAGATCAAAGCGTCCACCCAGATCAAGCATGTTCTGGTGACCGGTCCCGCCGACCTGCTGGGCAAGGCGGTCGCGGCGCCGAACGGTTATCACGGATTTGTCGACGCGCTGGAACGCGGTGCCGCCTGCCCCGAGCTGGTGGAGAGCACAGCTACCCGTGACGATATCGCGGTGCTGCAATACACCGGCGGCACCACCGGCGTGGCCAAGGGCGCGAGCCTGACCCACGCCAATCTGCTGGCCAATACGGATCAGATGCTTGAGCGTATTCTGAAGCGTGGTAACGAGGGTGAAGAGATCTTTGTCTGCCCGCTGCCGCTGTATCACATCTATGCGTTCACCGTGAACATGCTGACCTTCTTCGGCATGGGCAGCATGAATGTACTGATTCCGAATCCGCGGGACATCGACGGCTTCGTGAAGATGATCGCCCCGTTCCGTTTTACCGGTATCGCAGGCCTCAATACCCTGTTTGTTGGGCTTTGCCGTCACCCGGAATTCAACAAACTGGATTTCAGCGCGCTGAAAATGACCTTCTCCGGCGGTACTGCACTCACCAGCAGTGCGGCGGCACTATGGCACCAGGTCACCGGATGCCCGGTGACCGAGGGTTGGGGCCTGTCGGAAACCTCGCCGGTGATTTGCCTGAACGAATTCGGTCGCGAGGAAATCGGCACCGTCGGTCCGGTACTGGCAGACACCGAAGTGCAGGTATGGGACGAACAGGGTAATCCGGTGGCCCAGGGCGAAAGCGGCGAACTGGTGGTGCGCGGCCCACAGGTGATGCAAGGCTACTGGAACCGTCCGGATGAAACCGCCAAGGTGATGCACAATGGTTTCTTCCGCACCGGCGACGTGGGCCTGATTCAGGACAATGGAAATATCCGTATTGTTGATCGCCTCAAAGACATGATCATCGTGTCTGGTTTCAACGTATATCCCAACGAAGTGGAAGATGTTCTCTGCCGTCACCCGCAGGTGGTCGAAGCGGCGGTGATTGGCGTGCCCAGCGAGCAGACTGGTGAGGCGGTATGCGCGCACCTGGTGGTGGATGGCGATATTGCTGAACAGCAAATTATCGAGTTCTGTCGCACCCAGCTGACGGCCTACAAAGTGCCCAAGCAAATCGTGGTGCAAAGTGAATTGCCGAAGTCCACCGTCGGCAAGATCCTGCGCAGGGAGTTGCGCGCGGTGCCAGTCTCCGAGCGCGCCTGATATCTGCAGGATTTAAAAAACGCAGCTTTTGGCTGCGTTTTTTGTTCTGTGCCCATTTCCTATCTCAACGGGGTTTGGCCGGCTTCTCGTCCGATATTGACTTCACAAGCCCGGAAAAAGTCGCGACACTGGAGGCACAAAAATAATAGCTGTGCAGTGAGCCCGCGATGCCCGTACAACATTTCGAGACCCTGATCATCGGCGCCGGCCTGTCCGGCATTGGTTCTGCCTGCCATCTCAGGCAGCACTGCCCAAACCGGGAATTCGCCATTCTCGAGCGTCGTGAACGCCTTGGCGGCACCTGGGACCTGTTCCGATACCCGGGCATCCGCTCCGATTCGGATATGTTTACCTTCGGTTTCAGCTTCCGCCCCTGGAACGGTGACCAGGTGCTGGCCGATGGTCCCTCCATTCGCAATTATTTGCAGGAAACCGCGGACCAGTTCCAGGTCAGCGAGCATATCCATTACGGGGTAGACCTCACCGCAGCAAGCTGGAGCAGTAACGATCAGCTCTGGACCCTCACGGGCACCCGCGATGGCGAAACTGCCACCTACACCTGTTCGGTATTGATCTCCTGTACCGGCTACTACGATTACGCCCGCGGGCACGAGCCGAAATTTGCCGGCACAGAGAATTTTCAGGGGCTGCTGGTACATCCCCAACACTGGCCACAGGAGCTGGATTACACCGACAAGAACATTGTGGTAATCGGCAGCGGCGCCACGGCGGTGACGCTGGTGCCGGCCCTGGCAGAGAAGGCCCGCCATGTGACCATGCTGCAGCGCTCGCCCACCTATATCCTGTCCATGCCCGGCCGTGACCGCCTGCTGGGGGCGCTGAAAAAGTTGATGCCGGAGGCGCTGGTTTATCGCTTCGCGCGCTGGCGGAACTTGCGCCTGCACCGGTTGATGTTCAAGGCGTCCAAACGCTGGCCGCGCTTTATGCGCAAGTTGATGTTGCGCGGGGTACGCAAGGCGCTGAGTGGCAGTGCGGATATGCGCCATTTCACCCCGGAATATCTTCCCTGGGACCAGCGCCTGTGCGCCGTGCCGGACGGTGATCTGTTCGAGGCGGTGAAGTCCGGCAAGGCTTCAGTGGTCACCGACGAGATTGATGCCTTCACCGAACGCGGTATCCGCCTGAAATCCGGTAGTGAGATTGAGGCCGATATCGCGGTAAGCGCGACAGGCCTCAAGTTACAGCTGCTGGGCGGTATGGCGCTGTCAGTGGACGGACAGCCGGTGGATATGCGCAACCGGCTGACCTACAAGGGAGTGCTGATGGAAGGCGTACCGAACATGGCCTGGGTATTCGGCTACACCAACGCGGCCTGGACGCTGAAGTCGGACCTGTCTGCGGGTTATATCTGTCGTCTGCTGAACCATCTGGACAAACACGGGCTGGGCGTGTTCCTGCCGGTCGACCGTGAGGGCTGTGTCGCGGAAGAGTCGGTGATGGCTGCCCTCCAGTCCGGCTATGTGCAGCGGGCCGACGGGATATTGCCGCGTCAGGGAACCCGTTACCCGTGGCGGTTGCTGAATGATTACGAGCGCGACAAGAAAATTTTGCTGACCGGACCGCTGGAAGACGGCGTGCTCAATTTCTACCCATCGGTCCGCGGTGCAAAGCGGAAAGATATCCCTACGGAGACTGAAACCGTGTGATGCCGGTGGGCGTTGCGGTGGGTTGCTAGAATAGTCGAGTAACCCCGCAACAGTCCGTTACCGGATATGACAGCCACCAAAGATACCGATTACGACCCCGGCCGGGATTCCTCCGCCCTGGATCCGGCTGAGGACTCAGCGCTCGCGCTTGCCTTGCGCCCCGAAATTGATTCCAGGGATAAATCCCAATCCGGCTTCCATCTTGTGCACGATGGCCTTTCCGCCTTCGTCGCGCGCGCGGTGCTGGTGGAGGAAGCCACCGTTTCCCTCGACCTCAAATACTACATCTACAGCGACGATACCTCCGGGAGAATTCTCACCGGCCTGTTATTGCAGGCCGCAGACCGGGGGGTGCGTGTACGGCTGTTGGTGGACGACCTGGGAACCCGCATAACCAACCCCTGGGTGCTCGCCCTGGACAGCCACCCGAAGATACAGCTCCGGGTATTCAATCCGGTGGAAGGGCGCAGCGGGCTGCGCCGTGGCTTCGAACAGCTGCTGAATTTTGGCCGTATCAATCACCGCATGCACAACAAACTATTGGTGTGTGATGGCAACGTCGCCATAACCGGGGGCCGCAACATTGCCGATGGCTACTTTTCCAAAGCGGAAACCGAGTTTCTCGACGTGGATGTATTGGCCATTGGTGCCGTGGTGCAAGACGCCTCCGATATTTTCGATGAGTACTGGAACAGTGAGGTGGCCATTCCGGTAACCGAACTGGCGTTCGCCGACGACAATACCTGCACCCTGAAGGAGTTGCGGGAGCGGGTAGAGAAATACCTGAAAGGTGAGCGCGAGTCGGAGTTCAGTCGCGCGCTGGAGAAATCTGATCTTGCGGAGAATCTGAAGGAAGGCGAGGTGGCATTCCATTGGGGGCGTGCGACACTATTCAGCGATCCGCCGCGCAAGGTGATCGACCGGGCCAGTGTGCCGGTGAGCGAATACCCCGGCTACAAACTGGAAAAAATAATCCAGCAGTGCAAGCAGCAGGTCCGTATTACCAATGCCTACCTGATTCCCGGGGTGCCGGGAGTGGATCTGTTTTCCACCCTGCAGGGAATGGATGTGCAGGTGGATATTCTGACCAATGGACTGGCCACCAACGATGTGGCTGCGGTGCACGGCGCCTATTCACGCTATCGTAAGCCGCTGCTACAGGCCGGAGTCCAGCTCTATGAACTGCGGCCGGTGGCAGAGCAAAAACAACGCCTGCACTGGTTTAAGGGAAGTTCGCGGGCAAGCCTGCACGCCAAGACCTTTGTACTGGACGACGATCGCGCCTTTGTGGGTTCCATCAATCTCGACAGCCGCTCGATTATCCAGAATACCGAAATCGGTATGCTGATCGAAAATCCGGAAATCAATCGGGCGCTGAACGAGTTGTTTGAGACCTGGATAGCGCCGGACGCCGCCTGGCAGTTGTCACTGGACGACCGGGACCATATTCACTGGACCGCGCAGGATGACGATGGAAACAGTCTGGAGGAAACGAAGGAGCCCGAGACCCATTGGTGGCAGCGTCTGCAGGCCCGTTTGTTGTCCAGGTTGCCGATCGAGACGCAAATCTGATCGTCAACGTACGCGAAACTTTCCTATCCAGTTGCGTCCCGTTGCCAGGTAAGGTTGTTGAGCGCCTGGGTAGGTTTAATTAGCGGTCGGAAATACTCCCGCTTACTTGTTCCGCTCATTTGTCCCGTTTACTTGGGGAAGAGCATTACCCAGGTCATCCGAAAGCCCAGGTCCTGAGGCCCGCTCTGTGGGCTCTCGGCGTAATAGCGCGGACCGGCCGATATCTGGTAGGTCTGCTTGCCAACCTTGAACACCTTGCCAACAAAAAAACCGACCGGCACTGTCCACTGGGAGGCATCCCAGTTGTAAGTTGAGTCTGCGGTCAGTGTGAAGCTCCATGCGGTGGGAGTGGTGTAGGTAAAGAATGGCTGTACGAAAGACTGGTTTACATCGGCACGGTTATCGTCACCGGCAACATCCCAGATATGGTTGACGAGTGCGCCGGATGTCCACGGGCCGGCCTGCTTCAGTACGACACCGGTAGGCCCAAGGCCCCACTTTTCGGTACCCAATTCCTGCTCACTGGCCGTCGGCAAGAGAAATACGGGCCCTACGCCCCAGGTGATTCCATTCACAGGCTTGGAGGGCGAGAAGAACAGGCTCTGCACCGTATCACCGGTACCTGTGCGCTCTGGTGATCCCGGAAAGACATCTTCCTGATTGATGACTGGCAGGATGGTACGGCTGATGAGGTTCCAGTCTTCATTGAGCGTGATGGGCACCACTGGTTGGATGTTCATGGTAAAGCGCCTTCCCGCATCCTCCGGCCCTACCTGACGATCAAAGTTGTTTTGCAGTGGCACACTGATCAGGCTGGCGATGGGGTTCGCAAGTTGTTTGGCCAGGTCAGAACCGCTCTCGGCGGAGACCAGCCCGGAAAGTGAAAAAAGAAACAAAACGACTGCGGCTCTGAACATACTGCGATCTCCCAACTTCCTGCTCAGGAAAATTTAGCGTTGAGAAAAGTCTAGATAGGAAATTAGTCCAGTACGGGATTCATCCGCCAAAGGACGGATGTGGGCGCATTAGCGTTCGCCGTGTGTACTGAATTGCGCCAGTTTGAATACTCGGGACGCTCAGGTGGCAGGAGCGGGAGGGGAGCCGGCAGCGTCCGCGGGGGTGCTGCCGGCAGGCGGATTACTTGGTGGCGACGGCGAGAGCCACGGTACCCGGTCCGAGGTTGATACCGCCAGAGAGACTCATTACTGAGCGGTAAATCTTTACTTTGTGCTCTGCGGCGAGCGCCTCGAGCTCTTTGAAACCGGGTACCTTTTCCAGGTCTTTCAGCGGCCCGGCAATGCTCACCACGATAGCGGGCATCAGCAGCTGCCCAGCGCGAATTTTTTCCGCGGCGAGTTCAAACAGGCGCTGGGTGCAGCCGTCGTAGGTTTTTACCGTGTCGGCAACGGCAGAGCCCTGGTAGGTCATGGAAACAATGGGGTGCAGATTCAGAGATCTGGCCATGAATGCTTTCAGCCAGCTTACGCTTTTTTCGTTTTTCTGGCGGCCGCGTTCACGCAGGTAATACACATCCTTAATAGCCGCATAGCCGACAACCTTGCGGCCGAATTCCTCCGCGCGGGACTTTATTTGCGCGCCGTTCAACCCCCGCTGGATCAGCGACAGGGTATACAGTGCCAGCAGGCCCTGACCGGAAAACAGGGCGTGCGAGTCGACAACGTGGATCTTTGATGCCTCACTCCCCAACTTTTGCGCGACGTTCTGTGCATTGGCGAATGTCGGGCTGTTGGTGGAATTGATAGTCTGCACCACAATGTCTTTGTGGCCTTGTGCCTGTAGCTTGCTCAACACCTGCTCGATCACGTCTTCGTCCGCGGGGCCGGAGGTCACATGGCGTGAGCGGTCCACCAGGCTGAGCGAGTAGAAGTGGGCCATCTGGGCGGGGTTGCGCTGATCGCCAAAGGCATCTTTGCCCACGCTGACGTGGTGGGGAAGTACCGGGATCTGGTACTTGCGCAGAAACTCATCGGGAAGGTCACAGCCGGAATCGACGACTAACTGAACCATGGTCTTTCCTCTTATTTATTCTGCGGTTCAATTTATAAACAGTTCAATGTCGGAGTAGATGGCGCTAAATTTAGCATTTTGCACCAACATCGCACAGTTTTTATCGGCCAAGGGCGGTGAGGTTGCCAGAAAATCCGGTGACTTTTTGGTCAAGCCCGGCGCAAGGTCTTGTTGGAGATATAAAAAAGCCGCAGCAAGGCGGCTGCGGCATCAAGTCCCGGAAAAACTCGGTGATTAAGGCGCGGATGCCAGTTCGACCTGATCGCGCACGAACTGCAGCAGGGTGGGGGACCCGCTGCGCACCTCCAGGTTTTCGGGTATCGGTAGTACCAGCCAGTCGACGGACCAGCTCATGGATTCGCCGCTCGCCAGGCTCCGGGCGGCGCTCTGTACCTCAAGTTCCAGATAGGGTTTCTCGCCGCTCAGGTAAAGCTCGATGTCGCCTTCTCCCGTGGCCATTTCGCGCAGCGGAACCTCGGGGTAGATCTTCAGGTACAGGAGCCCATCCAGTGCGTACGCCAGCCAGCCCTCGGTGCCGTTGGCAACAACCTTGCCTTCCACCAGCGGTGCGCCAATGTCCATGGGCAGCCACAAGGTGTCGTTGTTCAACTCGTAGGCCACCTTGCCGCGCACGGTCTTGACGCTGTCGGTGGTGACCGGAGCAAACGCCAGCCCCTGGTTGGGTACCCGGGTGATTTCCCAGGCTGCAATCTCGGGGAAGGCCTTGTCGGTATCAATGCGATAGTGGACGGTAGCGCTTTGCCCGCTGTTGAGAGTGATGGTTTTGCTCACGCGAGCGCCGGCACCGTAGGCGCTGGTGACGGTAGCGGAGTCCATGTCCTTGCTTGCCACGGTGTAGGGCGCAATGTCGTGCTCGGGAATTGGCGGCCAGTCCCAAAGGGCCTGGGGACTCAGCCAGAAGGTGGAGCCAAAGCTGTTTTCCCCCGGGTCCGGCACTGCCAGCAGATCGCGGTCGCCATACCAGAATTCGGTGATGCGGCCACCGTAGCTGGGGTCCAGTGCCAGCTTGAGGGAGTCCTTGCTCAGGCGAATGGTTTGATCTTCCGCAGCGCTGGCGGAAGCCGCCAGCAACGCAGAGAGGCCGATGGTGACGGTCGACTTCTTCAATCGTTCAAGCAACATGCTCAGCCCCCGCAGCGGATCTGTGCGTGATCGCCGGCGCCGGGAACGAACTTGATATTCGCCACTGCCATCGCCAGCTTGCCTTCGCTGTGCAATGACAGGCCCTGGGACACCTTCGAGAAGTCAGCGCCGGCCTTGGCAAAGCACTGCAGGTCAATAGAGATTTCTGACCAGTCTCCCTGCGGCAGCGCCGCCAGGGCCTGTTGCAGTGGCAGCGAACCGTTGCAGTTGTCGCCGTCACAGGCAATACGGGCAAACACTGCCGCCTGCGGTGCCTGGTCCACCCGTACATCCATGGTCAGAGCAGCGCCCTCTTCGAGGTAGCGGCTCAGGTCCTGCGGCTTCTGGGTCTGCAGCAGTACGCTGCCGGCGCGCAGGCCCTTCCAGGTCAATGCGCGGGCATCTTCCTGGGACAGCATATCGATGGACGCGACGGTGATATTGTCATCCGCACTGCTGGCCAGGTTGCCGCTGACCCACAGTGGGTCCTGTTCACTGTCGGCGATAAACAGCTTCCACGGGGCGCGCGGGCGGGACACCATCAACCAGGCATCCTCGAGCTTGCCATCCACATAGGTTTCGCCGTTTTCACTCAGGTTGTTGGCAATGAGGCGCTCACTGCCAGCGTTGCCGCTGGTGTAGTCGAGGCCGTAGCCGTAGGTAAACAGCGGTGCGTAGTTCTCGTCGCCGAGATTGATGACGGTCTGGTGTACCAGTTCCGGCCAGCTGAACGAGAGGCGCCCGGTAAAGTCGTAGCGCTTTTTACCTTCGCTATCGGTAAGGATCACGTCGGCAACGCCGGCACCCTCGGAGCCCGGCAGCCACGCGGCCACAAAGGCATCCGACAGGTTCATTTCCTTGTTCACCCACAGTGGGCGACCAGACAGGAATACGCTTACCACGGGGATATCCTGTGCCTTCAGTTTTTGCAGCAGTTCCTGGTCTTCCTTGCTGCCCAGCTGGAATTCGATACTGGCCAGGTCGCCGTGCCATTCTGCGTAGGGGTCTTCACCGAATACCACGATGGCGACATCGGGCTTCTCGCCGTTGAAGGCGGTGCTGTCGAGATTGCCATCTTCGCTCAACACAACTTCACCACCGGCAGCGTCCACTGCCTGTTTGATTCCGGTATAGATGGACGTGGCGCCGGGGAAGTCCTCGGCAGTGTTGCCGGTGCCCTGCCAGGAAATGGTCCAGCCACCACTCTGCTTGGAAATATTGTCGGCGCCGTCACCGGCGACGAGGATATTTTTACGTGCGTCGACTGGCAGCAGCTGGTCGTTGTTTTTCAGCAGGACCAGGGATTTACGTACCGCCTCGCGCGCAAGGGCGCGGTGCTCCGGGCTGCCGAGGATACCGGTCTTGCCCGCCAGCGGACGATCGCGCTCGAACAGGCCGGCGCGGATCTTTACTCGCAGGATACGGCTCACGGCGTCGTCGATCCGGCTCATGGGAATCTCGCCGCTGCGCACCTGGGCAATGGTGTTCTTGAGTAGCGCTTTCCACTCGGCGGTGATCATAAACATGTCGAGGCCGGCATTGACGGCCTGGGCGCAGCTGTCGACGGTGCAGCCTTCCACAAAGCGGTGACCGTTCCAGTCGCCGACCACAAAGCCGTCAAAACCCAGGCGGTCTTTCAGGACATCGGTGAGCAGGTATTTGTGGCCGTGCAGGCGCTTGCCGTTCCAGCTGTTGAACGAGGCCATGACTGACTGCACACCGGATTCCAGTGCTGTGAAATAGCCTGCGGCGTGAATCTCTGCCAGCTCCTTTTCACTGACCTGGGTATCGCCGCGGTCGATACCGCGCGTGGTGCCGCCGTCGCCGACAAAGTGCTTGGCGGCAGACACCAGGTGGCGGCCATCCAGGAACTCTTCGCCGCTCTTTTCACCCTGTATGCCTTTGATCATCTCGCGGGCATAGGCGGCAACGATTTCCGGGTCTTCGGAATAGCTCTCAAAGGTGCGGCCCCAGCGGTCGTCTCGTACTACCGCGATGGTGGGGGCGAAGGTCCAGTCCACACCGGTTACCGCGACTTCCCGAGCCGTGGCCTCACCGATGCGGCGGATCAGTTCCGGGTCGCGCGCGGCACCGAGACCGATATTGTGTGGGAACAGGGTAGCGCCGATTACATTGTTGTGGCCATGCACGGCGTCGCTGCCCCAGATGATCGGGATGGCCACACCACCGTCGGAGGTGTCCATGGATGCGGCAAAATAGTCGTCCGCGAGCTGGCGCCAGTCGTCGGGGGTGGCGAACTTGTCGTTGTTGGGGAAGGTGCCGCCGCCGTTGAGGATGGAGCCAATGTGGTACTGCTTCACTTCCTCTGGAGTGATGTATTTGATCTCTGCCTGCATCATCTGCCCGACTTTTTCTTCCAGCGTCATCTGCGCGAGCAGGTCGCTGATACGGCCTTCGAGTTTTTCATCCCGGGGCAGGGCAGGTTTCAGGGCTGGCCAGTTTTCCAGTGAGCGCTGTTCAACCGTGCTGCCAGCCTCCGCGCTCGTTACTGGATCTACCTGGGCACTGGCGCCTGTGGATGATTTGTCGGGGTCGCTGCAGGCGCTAAGCCCGACGATCAGTGCGATGGCTCCGGCGAGGCGCGCGGTGGAAGTTCTGGCAAGGCTACCGGTTGGGTGAATCATGGTCGCTCCGGGTAGATTTATTGTTGATCTGTCGAAAAAAACAGGGCGCTCCTGAGAAAGGGTGAGAACAGGAGCGCCCTCAAGGATTGGGACCACAAGTCCCTCAGGAGACGGTAGGTGAAGTACAGCTGGCGCATAGCTTGAGCAAATTCACGTCCCCGCTGTTAAGACGCGCAAACCTCGGTAAAAGGCCCCGCCAGTTGCTTCGGAATCTGGAAAAAAAGATGCTTCCCTGCAAGTTGGGCGCCATCCGCTGGCGGACAAGGTGTGCCTGAGAGTGATGAAAGGGGGGAGGCCCCCCTTTCGAGGTAAAAAGCCGATGGATCAGCCGCGCATTTGTTCCAGTTCCAGCCCTTTGGTCTCGTGCACCATGTAGATCACAAAGGCGATGGAGAGCAGGGCGAACAGGGTATAAATGCCGTAGGCGCCGGCCAGGCCGATGCCCGTCAGCATGATTGGGAAGGTCATGGTGATGCCAAAATTGGAAACCCATTGGGCCAGTCCGGATACCGCCAGGCCCGAACCACGGATCTGGTTGGGGAACATTTCACCGAGCATGGTCCACATGGCCGGCCCCCAGGAGCCGTTAAAGAAGAATACATAGGCGTTAGCCGCCACCAGCGCCAGAAGGCCCATCCCCTGGGACAGCTGTAGGCCACCGTCGGCACCGATGGTGGCGGTGGTGAAGGCAAAGGCCACCAGTCCCAGGGTCACCGCCATACCGATGGAGCCGACCAGCAGCAATGGTCTGCGGCCAATCTTGTCGATCAGGGCCATGGTGATCAGGCAGGCGCCGATGCTTACACCGCCGGAAATGATGTTGATCAGCAGTGCATCAGACTCGGAGAAGCCCACCGCCTGCCACAATACGGCGCCGTAGTAGAACACCACGTTGATACCCACCAGCTGCTGGAAGGTGGCGAGGCCGATACCGACCCAGACGATCTTGCGCACCTTGCCGACACGGCGTCCGCTAGCCTCAAGCAGATCGCGCATCCGGGGGCGGTGATCACTCGCCACAGACGCGCGGATGCTGTCGAGCTTGCCCGCCACCGCCGCTTCCCCATAAAGCTTGCGCAGTACATCGGTGGCGCGGGAGGTCTGTCGGGAAAGCACCAAGTAGCGGGGGCTTTCCGGAATGAACAGCAGCGCGAGGAAGAACAGGGCGGCCGGCGCAATCTCAATCCAGAACATCCAGCGCCAGGCGTTGTAACCCATCCACCACTCGTTGACCGCGGAGCCCGCGGTTTTTGCCAGCCAGTAGTTGCTGACAAAGGCCATGAACAGGCCGGAGATAATCGCGATCTGGTTAATGGTGATCAGGCGGCCGCGGATTGCCGCGGGGGCGATCTCGCTGATATAGGCCGGCGACATCACACTGGCTGCGCCCACCGCGAGGCCGCCGAGGATGCGATAGAACACGAACTCCGGGGAACTGGTGGCGATACCGGAGCCCCAGGCACTGATCACGAACAGTACCGCGGAAATTAGCAGCAGCGTCTTGCGCCCCCACAGGTCCGCGAGACGGCCGGCGAAGAAAGCGCCCACGGCGCAGCCGAGCAACATGGAAGCCACATTGAACCCGGTGCCGGCGGTATTCGAGTTGAACGCCTGTTGCAGCCCGGTCACGGTGCCGTTGATGACGCCGCTGTCGAATCCGAACAGGAAGCCGCCGATCGTGGCGACACCGCAGATCAGGATAATGAACGGAAGTGGTGGAGCGTCTTGACGGCCCAGGGCTGCGCCCTGAATACCGTCGATGGAATTCTCAATCGCCTGCATGTGTGACTACCTGCATTTTTATTTTGGCTTGGGCGAGTTGTTGGTACCCACCCGTATTTGTCTGCTTCTTTGAGCGAATTACCCGCAAAAAGTCAGTTCTATAATGACGTTTGTCGTCGGTGAAAGCGTCCTACTTTGCGAAAAAACTTAAAGTTGGACCTCGAATCCGGCCCACTTTGCCATTTTCCGCGGGATCAAATGAGACAGATGGCCGAATTATGGCTCTGCGGCAACCTCCAGCCAGTTCAGGTTCCAGCTGCCGGCGATGGCGTCGAGCCGCAGTATCGATTCTCCGGCGGGAAGGTCTACCGTTGCCGCAACGGTAGTCCAGGACTGCCAGTCTCCGGTATCCGGCACCGCCAGGGAGTGCGCCGTTGCGCCCTCGACAGAGGTGGCGAATCCGTCACTGCCGCCATTGCTCGCCAGTCGGTAACGGATGGTGTAGGTGCCGGCCGCGGGTGCGGATACGCGGTATTCCAGCCAGTCACCCGGGTCCAGCCAGGCCACATTCAGGCCGCCGTCGGTGTCCGAGCAGTTTTCGAGCTGGATACCGGACATGGCGCTGAAGGATTCCGCCTGGATTCGACCGGGTAGCGGCACGGCTACCGCCGCGGTGGCGACTTCGTTGCCCGGGTAGCTCTCGGCATAAC
The DNA here is from genome assembly GCF_009931115.1 of Microbulbifer hydrolyticus. NCBI lineage: Bacteria > Pseudomonadati > Pseudomonadota > Gammaproteobacteria > Cellvibrionales > Microbulbiferaceae > Microbulbifer > Microbulbifer hydrolyticus. The sequence goes on from NZ_CP047491.1 coordinate 1,607,824, forward strand.
CCCGCGTTGCCGTTACCCGGTAATACAGTGTCTGGTTGCCGATATCGGTATCCAGATAATTTGTGGTTGCGATCGGCCCCGCGATGGGGATGAAGCCGGCCCCGGAGCTGGCAGACCGATAGACCTTATAACCGCTGGCCCCTTCGCTGGCTTGCCAGCTGAGCTGGTTGCCTTCGCTGGTTTCTGCCAGTATCAGTTGTGCGGGGCTATCCGGCAGGTCCAACACGTCGGACCCGCGGTCGGCGGTCAATGCCTCCCGGGCGGTCTCGTGGACGTCGTAGGGCGTGCTGCCGAAGGCGCGGAACAGGGTTTCGATTTCTTCTTTACTGGCGGCGTTGAAGTCCAGTGCGCTAAATGGACCTTCCGCAAGCACATCGGCGCCGTCCATGGGTTGGCTTGCCACCAGATAGATTTCCGCCCAGGCGCTGGTGCTGCCGTTATCCTTGAACACGCCGGAAAGGCGATAATTCCTGCCGCCCTCCAGAGTCACGGGCTGGTAGATGCCACCGTTTATGTCTGCCGTGCCGCTCATGCGCAATGTCGGACCTTCGCTTCCACTGGGGGCTTTGGCGGCGTCGGTATTGTTGAACTCCAGTGTCGGCGGCATATTCTGGTGCCAACGTGTCCAGCCGCTCTCTTCGCCGAAACCGCCGTTGACCAACAGTTCGCTGCCGGTGCCCTCGTCCACAATACTGAGGCTGTCGAGGGAGACATCCAGTGCGCCATCACAGCAGCTGCCGAATTTCACCACCAGAAAGTAGGTCTGCGAGCCAGCCCGATCCGCGGTAAACCGACTGCGTGCGCTGCTGCAGGCGTTCTCCAGGGCGCTGTCCCAGCCGGGGCAGGCCCAGGTATCGGCTTTTGCCAGCAGGCCTAGCCCCTGCTCGTTGGTGACCAGCCCCCAGGTACCATTTCCCTCTCCGCCCTGATTGGTAATCAGCTTGTAGGACCAGGCAGTAGAGGCCCAGCCGAAGCTGGCGTAGGTGTCGTATGTAGCGCGGGTGATCTCGGCTCCCAGTTCGGGGCCGAGACCGCTCCAGGGCTGAAATTCGCCCACCAGAAAGGGGGCGTCCAGTTGTTGCAGTTTTTCATCCCATTCGCACACACCGCCGCGGCCATTTTCGCCGCAGGTCAGCCAGTCCCGGTGTACCGGATAACCAATTTCCCCCCAGCCGAAAATGCCGGGGTAAAAATGCATCTCGAAGGCGACGTTGCTCAGCCCGGCATCGGCGGGTCTGGGATAGGCGTCCAGTCCGGCGGAGTGACCCGGCAGAATGACGATGGTGCTGTCGTCGACCTGGCGAATGGCGTCGTAAAGTTCGATGGCTTCCACCGCGAGGTTTTCCGGGGTGGTACCCCAGGGTTCATTCAGAACGCCGTAGGCGGCTACAGCGGGGCGGTCGGCGTAGCGGCCGGCAATCTGTTGCCACAGCCACTCGGTACGCGCCTGGTATTCCGGTGTCTCCCAGTAGAGGTTGTGTCCGGCGCAGCCGCTGTGGTGCTCCCATCCCTGGGCGCCGACCGCGCCGTGCAGGTCGAGGATCACGTAGATTCCGCGGGCTTCCGCTTCGGCGATGGCGGCGTCGAGATACTGCCAGGCATCGTCGTGCAGGGTCATGGGGTTCTGCTCGTCTTCCAGCAGATTCCAGATAAACGGCAGGCGTATGGCGTTGAAACCAAAGGACTGGATAAGATCCCAGTCTCTCTGAGTAATCCAGTTGTCCCGGAACAGGTCCATCAATCGCTCGCGCTCGGCGAAGCCGAAGCGGGTATCGAAGATGCCTTCCAGGGTGCACTGGTCGTTCACCGCCTCCGTGCTCTGGCCCATCATCCAGAATTCCTGCAGCAGCCAGTTGCCGAGATTGACCCCCTTCAACAGTACCTGCTGGCCATCGGCATTGACCCACTGGGTGCCGTCGGTGTGCAGGCGGGTGAGGCTAGGGCTCACGGGCGGCTCGGGCGTATTTCCAGGTGGCTGTTGGGGCGGAGGGGTATCGCTACCGCCACCGCCGCAGGCAACCAGCAGCAGAGCGCAAAGCAATGCGCCCACCCAAACCGTCGGCAATTGTCGAGCGCGCGTCAGCCGCGCGCGTTGTGAATGCGCTCGCATGGTGATCTCTCCTTGTCGGTGCGCACTCCGCAAACTGCGCGGAGTGGCACTGCAGGTCCCTTAGGTTATTGTTTGGATTTTTTCGAAATTTGGGTCAGTGCAAGGTAAATACACCCTCGAGACCGGACGCCGCGTCGGGGGCTATCCATACGCGGTACTCGCCGGGTTCGACCACCGCCTGCATCTGCGCATTGTGGAACGCCAATTGGTCGGCATTCAGGGTGAAGTTCACCCTGCGGGATTCACCGGGGGCGAGGGTGACACGTTCGAAGCCTTTCAGTTCGCGCACTGGCCGCGACACACTGCCCACCAGGTCGCGCACATACAGCTGTGCGGTTTCGGTGGCGGTCGCCTTGCCGGTATTGGCGATGGTGGCGGAGATGGTCAGCTGGCCATTGCCGTCCAGATTGGTGTTGCTGAGCACCAGGTCGCGGTACTCGAACTGGCTGTAGGTCAGGCCGTAACCGAACGGAAACTGCGGTTTGTGGCCGTAGTCCAGCTGGTTGGAGGAGTTGCCCGGCTGGTGCTGAAATACTTCGCGCCCGATCTTGTCGATGCGCGTGTAGTTGTCGTCCGTAGCGGGGCGGCCGGTGGCGAGATGGTTGTAGTAGATCGGGATTTGACCTGCGCCCACCGGCCACGACAGCGGCAGGCGCCCGGAGGGCGAGGTCTCGCCGTACAGCACCTCGGCCAGTGCCGGCCCCGCCATGGTACCGGGGTGCCAGGCCATCATCACCGCGTCCGCCTGTTGCAGGGTCTTGTCCAGCTGCAGCGGGCGGCCAGCCAGCAGCACCATCGCCAGAGGCTTGTCGGTTTTTGATAGCGCCGCAATCAGCTCAGCCTGGGCGCCGGGCAAGCGGATGTCGCCACGGCTGTGCCCTTCACCGGAAAGAATGGCTTCTTCGCCGCCCACGTACAGAATTACATCGGCTTTTTTCGCCGCTTTTAGCGCGGCTTTGAAGCCATCGGTGCTGGTATCGCGGCTGTATGTCAGGCCTTCGGCGAAAATAATCTTGCCCTGGTCGCCGACCATTTCGCGCAGTGCCGGCAACAGCGTGCGGGAGTGTTTTTTGTCACCGTTGTAAATCCAGGTGCCGAGCTGGTCGTGGGCGGCTTCCGCCAGCGGGCCGATGACGGCAACGGTCTGGTCTTTCTTCAGGGGCAGCAGTTGCCGGTCATTTTTCAGCAGCACAAAGGTTTCCTTGGCGGCCTCTTTGGCAGCGTTCAGGAACTGGTCGTTGCGGATGATCTGCTCGCGCTCGGCTTCGGATTTGGCGCGGGGGTAGGGGTGGTTCCACAGATCCAGACGCAGTTTTACCCGCAGAATATTCGCCACCGCAGTATCCAGCTGGGCCTCGGAGAATTTGCCCTCGTCCATCAGCTGCGGCAAGTACTGGTCGTAGGTATCGGTATGCATTTCCATATCGATGCCGGCGTTGGCGGCGAGGGTGGCCGCGTGCTTGGCGTCGCGGGCGAATCCGTGGGGAATCATTTCCATCACCGCGTTCCAGTCGCTCACCACGAAACCGTCGAAGCCCCACTCGTCCCGCAGGATCTGTTTGAACAGGAACGGGCTGCCGGTGCCTGGCACATCGTTGAGGGTACTGTAGGTGCTCATGATGCTCTGCATGCCAGCGTCGATTCCGGCCTTGAACGGCGGCAGGTAGATATCGCGCAGCAGGCGCTCGGGAATATAGGCGCTGTTGTAATCGCGCCCGCCTTCGGCGGCGCCGTAGCCGGCGAAGTGTTTACCACAGGCGGCGAGACTGGTGGGGTCGGCGAGGTTGTCGGTCTGGAAGCCCTCGACCATGGCGACGCCCAGGGTGGAGGTGAGATACGGGTCTTCGCCCAGAGTCTCGGCGATGCGGCCCCAGCGCGGGTCGCGGCTGATATCGATCATCGGCGCGAACGTCCAGCGGATACCGTCGGCGCTGGCCTCCTGGGCGGCGACGCGTGCGCCCTGACGGATCAGGTCCGGGTTCCAGCTGGCGGCCTGGCCAAGGGGGATCGGAAAGATGGTTTCGTAGCCATGAATCACATCCTGGCCAAACAGCAGCGGGATACCGAGCGGGCTTTCTTCTACCGCGATGCGCTGCAGCTCCTCAAAGGCATTTTTGTCGACGGAGCTGAAGTTCACGTTCAGGAAACCACCCACACGCCCCTCGCGCACGGCCTGCTTGATGGCCTTCATATCCGCGGCCTGGAATGTGCCCCAGTCGCGTAACGCCAGCTGGCCAATTTTTTCCCGGGTCGACATCTGCGCGAGCAGGTTTTGGATTCGGGTTTCTATCGTGTCCTGTTGCTGCAGTGAGACGGATGCAGCAGTTTCATTGGCGGCGTGAAGTGGCAGATTGACCGCGAGCGATAGAAGCCCGGCCATAACGCCAATACAGATTGGATGCTTTTTCATGGTAATCACTCTCGTGTACTACTGACGATCGGCTCGCTTGTGCACCTGAACGCATAACGAGGCGCAGGGAAAAAAGGCCCCCAACCGAGCGCGGTGGGGGCATGAGACAAGCGAAGATGACGATCGTTTTTGGGTTAGTCCGGCAACGAATTAAAAGTTGTAGTTGCCGCGGATGCCGTAGAAGCGCGGCATGGAAACCGGGCCCTTGATGACGCCATCGCCACCACCGGCCCAGTAGGTTTCCTTCTGGTCGGTGAGGTTGTAGACGAAGGCCTCCACGTTCCACTGATTGTCCGGTGCTTCCAGTTTCAGGGTGCTGTTCACACTGTGGAATGCCGGGCGCACATCGCTGAAGGCGTCGGGGGTTTCCGTGGCGAACACGTCGTAGTGTTTATCCACGTTCTGGAAGGAGTGGTACGACTTGTCACGCCAGTAGTAGCTGAGGTGAGGAATAATCGCGAAGCCGTTGTTGAAGCGGAAGGTATGGGTGTAGTTCAGCTTGGCGCTGAGCTTCGGCGAAGCGGCCAGTTCGTTACCCTTTAGATTGACCTTCATGGCATCGTTGTCGGGATTGGTGGCCGCACCGTGGTCCACTTCAAACAGGTCGGTAGCCGCAAAATCCCAGTGGTAAATGAAGTCACTGGTGATTTCCGTGTCGAGCCAGGTGAGGTAACCGTCAAAGCGGCCATTCTCAATGGGCGCCCAGTCAAACTCGACCTCCAGCCCCTTGATGGCGGCATTGCCAATATTGGCGGTCTGGAACACGGTCTGGGTTTCAGTGGTGATTTCACCAGTCAGCTCACCGGTCTGTTCATCCCGCTCTTCCACATAGTAGGGGAAGATGCCCTTGGCGGAGGCCGCCTGCATATCCTCATAGTCGCTGTAGAAGAGGGTGGCCATCAGGTTCAGGCTGCCATCAAAGAAGGTGCCTTTGGTACCCAGCTCGTAAGTAGTGACCACCTCTGGATCATAAGTGTTCTGGTGGCGCTGCTTGACGATGCGATCGCCGTTGCCGTCCAGGGGATATTCCGCGGTGAGGGGATCCTGCTCGTATTCCACAAACACATCGCCGATACCGCCGGACTTGAAGCCGTTGGCCACGTAGCCGAACACCATCAGGTCGTCATTGACGATGTAATCCAGGCCCACCCGGTAGTTGGTGAAGTCCCAGCTGCCTTTGGTCTGGTTGTTGCTGACGATGGTGTAGATGGAGGAATCGTCGAAGTAGTCTGTCGGCAACTGGTTGAACGCATCGCGATCCCATGCCGGGAAGCAGCGTTCGCCGGTCTGCGGGTTAATGGTGTCGCCATTGCAGGTCATGTTGTGGCCGCCCACATCCTGCTTGGTGTCTTCGGTGTAGCGCGCACCGAGGGTCAGGTTGAGCTGGTCGGTAACCGCATAGGTGCCCTGGGTGAAGAAGGCCTGGGATTTAAGCGTGCGCGCGGGCTGGTTCCAGTAGTCCGCGTTCTGGCCGCTGTTGATCCAGCCACCCTGCATGTTGTTGTCTTCTTCAAAATAGAAGGCGCCGGCGATCCACTGCAGCGGGCCGGAGCCGGTGGACTGCAGCTGCACCTCGTGAGACTGGGAAGTGAAGGTGGCATCGCGGAAGAAGATCGACATATCCCAGCCGGTGATACCACGATCCTGGTCGGAGTGCTGCGAGCGCACCTGTTCCGCCCAGCCCGCGTTGTACACCAGGGCGATCTCGTCAGACAGATCCCAGCTCAGGTTGGAGCGCACCGAGTCGATACTGAGATCGAGGAAGCCGGGCACGCTGACGTTGACAGTGAAGTCGTCGGCGCCAGGGCCGTAAACACTTTCACAGCCCAACTGCCCGGGTACCGGGACGGCGGAGATGTTGCCGTCGGCGTCGAGATAGTTGCCGTCGCCATCTTTGCGAATGCGCTTGGCTGCCATGTCACAGTTGAGGGTATCGGCACCGCCGGCGCTGTTGTCCTGGAACTGTTCGTAGGCCAGCATCCAGGAGAGTGCTTCAGAAGGTTCCCACAGGGCGCTCACGCGGAAGGCGTACTGGTCGGAGTTGTTATAGAAATCCGATGGGTCGGCCTTGACCAGTTCCTGCACTTCGCCGTCACCCCAGCGCTCGCGCTGGCGCAGGCTGCGGTCTTCATCGGCGCCGGTGTAGACCGGAGCATTCTGAATTTCTTCCGGCAGATAACGCACGTCCCACTGGTTGGGGTCGTAGTAGCCATTGAGGTAGGAATCGCGGGTTTCCTGCATAAAGGAAGCGCGCAGGGCGAGGGTTTCACTCACCGGGATATTGATCATGCCGCGGGTCTGCTGGTGGTTCCAGCGGCCGGCCTCAATGCCGATGGATGCGTCGAACTCGTTGAAGTCCGGGCGCTTGGAAATGATATTCACGTTGCCCACGGTGGAGTTGCGCCCGAACAGGGTGCCCTGGGGGCCGCGCATGGCTTCCACCCGCTCCACGTCAAACATCAGTGCCATGGCGCCCTGGGGCCGCGGCGAGTAGATGCCGTCCAGGTGCAGGCCTACTGAAGGATCGCCGAGTTCGGTGATGTTGGTGGAGCGCACGCCGCGCATGGCCACCACCGGCGCCGTCTGCGAGGAGTCCATGGAGATTTCCATGTTGGGCACCATCTGTGCCATGTCCTTGATGTTGGTCAGGCCTTCGCGGTCGAGTTTTTCCTGGCTGAAGGCGGTGATGGAAATCGGGGTTTCCATCAGGTTGGTTTCGCGCTTGGTGGCGGTAACGGTGACTTCTTCCAGTGCATTGGTCGCAAGGTAGTTGGTGTCTTGCGAATCTTCAGGGGCTTCCTGGGCCAGTGCCCAACCGGAGTTCACCAGCGCAATGGAGAGCGCCAGAGGCTTGTGTAATCTCTTCATCGGTATTCCTCTCATGTGCTTATTGTTTTCAGCCGCCCTGTTTGGCGACAGAGGAAATTTGCCAATTGTGTCTGGCGGCGGCGTCCGGATGCAGTTATTCGAACGCAAATTTATGGTTTTTTTCGCGTTCGACTATCCTACGCGCAGTCGAACGGCAGGTAAATTATTGTAAATCAATAGGTTAGGTGACTCTTCGGTGGCGGGTCGGATGCGGAAAGAAGGGCCGCCGAAGTGCCTCCGGCGACCCGCATGGGGGTGACTAAAACCCCTGCTGGTTAGTTTTCAAACAGCCATAGCTGGTTGTCGCCACCGTGGTAGCTCCACTGCTGGATGTTGCCGCCGGCACTGGTGGAGCCGTCCTGCACATCCAGCGACTTGCCGCTCAGTACGGAAAGAATGCGGAACTGGCTGCCGTTCACCGGTTCAATGATCCAGTGCTGGTTGTCGCCGCCGCCGTACTCCCACTGCTGGATATTGGCACCGTTGCTGTTAGAGACATCCTGCACATCCAGAGCGAGGCCGCTGTAACTGTTCTCCAGCCGGTAGGTGCCATCTGCCAATACGGTAACCTGCCAGGACTGGCTGCCGCCCTGAATGACATTGCCGCCATTGCTGGTGGAGTTGTCTACTACCCCGAGCAGCAGGCCGCTGGCCAGGTTGCGAATCTGGTATTCGCCATTGGCAATGTCACCTGTCGTTGGCTCATTCGGATCGACCGGTTCTTCAGTGCGCATCTCCAGTTCAAACCAGTTGAGGTTGAAGCCGGGGCCGGCCACTTCCAGCCGCAGAATCTGGTTGCCCGCGCTCAGGTTGAGCGAGGTATTGATGGACTGCCAGCTCTGCCAGCCGCCGGTATTGGGCAGACTGGTAGTGGCCAGGGTAGCGCCGTCGCTCTGGAAGCGGATCTCACCCGTGTTGGCGGTGCTGGCGATGCGGTAGGTAAGCGTGTATTCACCGCTTGCTGGTACGTCGACCCGGTACTCCATCCAGTCGCCGGAATCGGTCCAGCCTACATTCTGGCCACCGCCGTTGTCGCTGGTGTCCTCCAGTTGGATGCCGGACATGGCGCAGTAGCTTTCCCCTTCGATACGACCAGCCACCTGTGAGTTGGCACTATCACAGCCCGTCTGTGGCGGCGGGGTATTGCCACCGCTGGTTTTGATCGCATCGTAGAAGCCCTGATGCCAGCTCACATTACTGGCGCCGTTACCGATGTTGTTCTTGGCGAAGTCGATCATGCCGGCGTAGGCATTGGCCGGCGGGGTACCGCCGTGGTTGATATAGTTCACCACCTGGCTGTAGATGCTGTTGGGTGCGATGGTCCACAGGGTGCGGTCGTGACTCATCTTTTTGAACGACCAGGGGAACTGGCCGGCGATGTTGCCCGTGGACCAGTCCGTGAGCTGGCGGATAATGTCGTTGTTGTCTTCCCCATACTCGCCAAGGATCAGCGGCACACCCATGGCATTGGTGCGGTCCGCGCGCGGGTAGAGGTCGGCGATCCATCCGGCGTTGCCGAACACATAGTGGTGGGTCTGGTACACGAGGTTGTGGTCCCAGCGCGCGCTGATGCCGGTATTGGTCTGGGTATCGCTGTCAGTCCAGTCGATCTTCTGCATGTCTGACGCCCACCAGCTACCCTCGGCGATAATTGCGTGGTTGTTGTCGACCTCGCGAATGGCGTTGCGCATGGCGATCAGTGAGGGCAGCAGCTCATATTCTCGCCCTGCCTGTGGCACGGGTTCGTTGATCAGATCGTAGCCCCAGATTACCGGCTCGTTTTTGTAGCGATCGGCGATATGGCGCCACACCTGGCTGGCGATCTGGACGTTGTTGCCGTCCCAGAACTTGACCGAGTCCCGGGGCTGGCCGGCGTTGGAATCGACGTTATCACTGTGGTCGCCGGGGTTCTGGTAACCAGGGGCCGCGTGCATATCCAGCAATACGTAGACGCCATGGGTACGGCAGTAGTCGATCAGCCGGTCAAAATACTGAAAGCCATGATCGGACAGCTGGCCGTTCTCCCAGAACAGGTTGTAGTGGAAAGGCACCCGTACCGTATTAAAGCCGAGACTTTTCAGGTCGGCGATCTCCCGCTCGGTCACATAGTTCAGCCGCCACTGGTGCTCGAACTCCTTCGCCTGTGCCATGCTGCCGAAGGTATCCGCGAGGCTGTTGAGGAACTGGGTATGGGTGCGGTAGTTGAAGTCCCCCATCATCAGGTAGCCCTCCCACAGCAGCCAGTTGCCGAGGTTGATACCGTTGAGTTGGACCGGGTCACCATTGCCATCGACGATTTCGGTACCGTCGGTGTGCAGATACTGGGCCTGGGCCTTTTCCACGGAGGATAGTGGGGACAGAAACACGAGCAGCGTCAATAGACTGCCCAGCCCGCGCAGGGTGTTATATCTCATCATGCTTTCCTTTATTATGCGTTTGATGTTGAGAATGACTGGCGACTGAATCGCCAGTCGCACCCTAAGCGGCCATACACTGAAATGTCGTTCGAACGGCGTCAAAAAAATGGTCTGTGCAAAGTCGAACCCGTTCGACTAACCGGGGGCATTCGAACTTGCCTGTGTCTGAAGTAATACCTACAAAAAAACATAAAAATGAATCAGGTCCTGTTTAACTTCCACGATGTCGTGCTGTTGATGACGGCGATGCAATGCCTGTTCTTTGCGGCGCTGCTGTTAGCGACAAATACCAAAAGACAGCCGAGCACCTACTTTCTCGCGGCCTTTCTGTTCGCCCATGCGTTTATTCCGGTACACGAGCTGGTGCTGTGGGGTGCGGAGTTCAAGTTCAAGGTGCGGGAGATGCTGCCACAAGTGTATTTCCTCGGTGGCTTTGCTTATTACCTGGATGGGATGCTGCTGTTCTTCTGTGTGAAGTCCCTGATCTTCCGCGACTTCAAGTTGCGCCCGAGAGACGGCGTGCACCTGCTGCCGTTTGTATTTGCGCTTGTCTATATGAGCGCGGTGTTCTTCCGACTGCCACTTGAACAGCGTCTGGAATTGATCAACAGCGAAAGCCTGGTCTACGGCTGGCATTACGTGCTGGTGGAATTCCTGTGCAAAGGGCTGCGGGTGGCCTATTGCCTGTGGTCGCTGCTATTGATCGTGAATTACACCCACCGCCTGAAAAGTACCCACTCCAACGTGGAAAAGGTGGATGTGGCGTGGATCAAGTTCCTGGTTGCCGGATTTATGCTAGTGATGCTGATGGAAGTGGTGCTGAGTATTGCCAAGATGTTTAGCCTGTATCAGCACTACGATCTGGGTGTGTTCGAGAAAATCGGACTTACCGGTTATTACACGGTGTTCATGTTGGTGAACCTGCTGGTATTTACCGGCGTGCGTTACTTTGCCAGTTTCGAGTCGGTGCGGGCGCCGGAGAAGGCGCGCAAGATCGCCAGTGAGCAGGTGTGCAATCCCGCATTGGCGGAAGAGATCGATCGCAAGATGCGTGCGGGCAAGTGGTATCTGCAGCCGGATGTCACCATCGATGTCCTTGCCGATAGCCTGGGAATCCCCACCCGTGACCTGTCGATGATGATCAACCGGCACTTTCAAGTGAACTTTTATGAGTTCATCAACCGCTACCGGATTGAAGAGGCGATGCGCCTGTTGCGCAGCGTCGAAGCGGAAGGGAAGACAATTACCGATATTTATCTGGAGGTAGGCTTCAATAGTAAGTCGGTGTTCAATACCTTCTTCAAGAAAGCGGCGGGAATGACGCCCTCCCAGTACCGCAGGGCAGACGCCATTCCTGAAACAGCGTAGTAGCAGAGCTGAGGTTACTGCCCCAGCAGAGCCTCGGCTACGCCGTCAAAGGCTGCCTTCTCTTCGTAAGGGCCATTGGCCGGACCACCGAACAGCAGCGGCCAGTCGTCCACACCCTGGCGGTTGTCGAAATCGAGCAGCCAGCTGTCGCCATCCCATAGCCCCCACACGGAAATCCCGCCACGTTGCTGCGGTGGAACCACATCCATGTACGTTTCCACGATGGACTTGTAGCGGGCCTTTTGCAGCGCGGCCACTTCCGGGGTGTAGCTGGTGTACTGCGGGAAGGGGGTGGAGGCGTAGGGGTTGTTCACCGGTACATCCAGTTCGGTGATTTTCACCTTCAGCCCGCGGTCCACGATGGCCTGGAAGGCGCTGCGCATCTGCGAGGTTGAGGGCCAGTCGATCTGCACATGCATCTGGAAGCCGACGCCGTCGATGGGCACATTGTTTGCCTGCAGGTCATCCACGATTTGCAGCAGGCAGTTCAGCTTGTTGCTGTTACCACCCTCGGTGTCATAGTCGTTGTAGTAGAGGTCGGCCTGCGGGTCTGCCGCGTCCGCCGCGCGGAAGGCGTTGGCGATATAGCTGCTGCCGAGGCGCTGGTAGAACAGGGAGTTGCGGTAGCAGTTGGACTGGTTCTCGTCGATGGCCTCATTCACTACATCCCAGCTTTCCACCCGCCCGGCGAAATGCTCGGCAATGGTGGTGACATGGTCATCCATCATGCTCTCGAAGTCGCCGCTGTAGCTGTTCATCCACGAGGGTATCTGGTAGTCCGAGTGCCAGATAAAGGTATGTCCGTGCACCCCGAGGCCATTGGTTTCTGCCCAGTTGACCATCTGATCCGCATTGGCGAAATCATAGGTATTCTCCTGGGGGTGCAGATAGCTCATCTTCATGATGTTGCCAGCGGTGAGCTGATTAAAGTGCTGGGCAATTGAGCTTTGCTTTTCAGCGATGCTCAGGAAGCTCCGGTTTTCATTGCCCGCCGATACGGCGACCCCGACAGGGAAAGACGCCAGGCTGTACAGATGCTCGGCTGAACCGCCGGAAGAACTGCCAGACGAACTGCCAGAAGAGCTGCTGCTCGATGAGCTGCCGGAGCTGGAAGATGATCCGCTGGATGAGCTACTTGAGGATGAACTGCTCGACGAGGAGCTGCTTGAGGATGAGCTGCTGGAGCTTGAGGAGCCACCGGAAGAGGAGCCGCCGTCACACAGGCTGCCGGTGACCTGTGGGATCTCGACGTTGCCATTGGCGGTGCCCTGGAAACCAAACACCGCGGTCTGGCCCGGTTGCAGGGTGCCATTCCATGCAGCATTACTGGCGGTATAGGGGTTGCTACCGCTGAGTTCAGCACTCCAGTGATGCACAATGCGGTTGTCGCCACTGTACTGCCACTGTACCTGCCAGTTGTCGACGCTCTGCGTCGAGTCATTGGTGACGTGCACGCTGGCAACGAAGCCGGAGCCCCAGCTGTTCTCCAGCGTGTACTCGCAGGCGGCAAGGGCGCCCTTGGCGCCGCCGCCGAACAGTGTAATGGCCATAAGACTGGCGAGGCGTACTCGCCTCGCCCTGGCCGACAGGGCCAGGTTGGTAAAAGTTTTCATTATTATCTCTCTGTCTTCGCGTTATTGGAAAAGCGGCATCTCCGCGCCGCTGTTCCAGCGGACTGCTTTTTGTTGGAACATTGGTGTGTCAGATATGCCATTAATAGTCATATTGACTATTAATGGCATATTATCGCCGTTGGGGCTCCCGGCAACCGCGTCGAACGGCAAATGGGGAAATCTGTGAGCGGTCTTTGGAGTAGGGTGTGACCGGATTTCCCAAACTGTCGCAGCCGTCTACATCGGCAGGCGCGGTATACTCCGTCCCCAGGTATCTTCCGCGGATAAAACTTTGGATAACGCCCCTGAACTCTCGGCCCTCGTATGTCTGACCTCTCATCAAACCTGACCGAAACACTGCGCACAGCCCTGTTGAGGCACCCATCGAGGGAATGTCTATGGCTCGGTTTTTCCGGGGGGCTGGATTCCAGTGTGTTGTTGCACCTGGTGGTGAGCGCCGGCTTACCAGTAAAGGCACTGCATATCCATCATGGGTTGAGTGCTCGGGCCGACAGCTGGCAGGCCCATTGCCAGGCCCTGGCAAGTCGGCTGGGGGTGCCTTTCCAGACAGTGCAGGTAACTGTGGATTCCCGCGCTGGCGGTCTCGAGCAGGGGGCGCGCGAGGCTCGCTACCAGGCGTTTGCGGAGGCCATGGCGCCGGGCGATCAGATTCTGCTGGCGCACCACGGAGACGACCAGGTCGAGACACTGCTCCTGCGCCTGATGCGCGGCGCGGGTCCGCGCGGCCTGGCGGGGATGGAAGAGTGCCGGGGGCTCGGCGAGGGCAAGACCGTACTGCGTCCTTTATTAGGGACTGCGCGCGCCGATCTGGAGCGCTATGCGAAAGCGCATGGGTTAGATTGGATTGAGGACGACAGCAATGCCGACCTGTCACTAGACCGAAACTACATTCGCAGTCAGGTCCTGCCATCGCTGGCGGCACGCTGGCCAGTGGTAAACCGGGTGTCACGGGCGGTGGAAAACCTGCGGGAATCGGCGGATATGCTCGAGGCGCTTGCAGGGGAGGATCGCCGAGCCTGCGGGGAGCGCAAAGAGCGGTTTGGCGAAAGCATTGGCCTGGATGATTTTCGTGCACTGTCCGTTGCGCGGCAAAAAAACCTGTTGCGGGGTTGGATTGGTGCCTGCGGAGGCGAGATGCCGGAGTCCGCGCAGCTGACCCAAGCCCTGGCCCAGTCCAGTGCAGCGGCAGATGCACAGCCAGCCGTTTCAGTGGGCGGCCTGGTGATGCGCCGCTATCGTGATCGGCTCTATCTCACACCACAATTAGCGCCTGATGCCGAGTCGGCGGAAGAGGAGCCGGTGTGGAGATGGAATGGTGTTGGCAATCTGGTACTCCCCGGTGGCTGGACGCTGTCGCCGGCAAGTGCGTGGCCGGAGGCAGACTATATTATCCGTTACCGGGTTGGAGGCGAGCGTGCGCAGCCGTCAGGTCGCGACCGTTCCCAGACGCTGAAAAAGCTGCTGCAGGAATACGCGTTGGAGCCCTGGCTGCGCGGCAGAGTGCCGCTGGTGTATCGGGGAGACCAGCTGGTGGCGGTTGGGGACCTCTTCGTCACCACCGGGGGCCCACCCGAACCGCCAAATTGGCGGTTTTTAGATTGAGCGGAATCCGGCTTTCTGGTAGTCTGGCGTCCCATCTCAAAGGCATCGGGTTGCGCGAGATCGCGCCCCCAGAGCCAGTCCCGCACGCCCGAACTCGTCGGGCATTCAACTGACCAAGGTTTTGCATGACGCGCTATATTTTTGTCACTGGCGGCGTGGTTTCCTCATTGGGGAAAGGTATCGCTTCCGCTTCTCTGGCTGCCATTCTTGAAGCCCGTGGCCTCAAGGTCACCATCCTGAAGCTTGACCCTTATATCAACGTTGACCCGGGTACCATGAGCCCGTTCCAGCACGGCGAGGTCTACGTGACCGAAGATGGCGCCGAGACCGATCTGGATCTGGGCCACTACGAGCGATTCATCCGCACGCGCATGTCCAAGCGCAACAACTTCACCACCGGCCGGGTATACGAAACCGTGCTGCGCAAAGAGCGCCGCGGCGATTACCTGGGCGGCACCGTGCAGGTGATCCCGCACATCACCGACGAGATCAAGCGCCGCGTGATCGAAGGCGGCCGCGACGTGGATGTCGCCATCGTCGAGATCGGCGGTACGGTGGGTGATATCGAATCCCAGCCGTTCCTGGAATCCGTGCGCCAGCTGCGCGTAGAGATGGGCGCGCACCGCGCCCTGCTGATGCACCTGAGCTATGTGCCTTACATTGCCACCGCCGGTGAAACCAAGACCAAACCTACCCAGCACTCGGTAAAAGAGCTGCGCTCCATTGGCCTGCAGCCGGATATCCTGCTGTGTCGCTCCGAGCGCGCCATCGACGACGACTCGCGCCGCAAGATCGCCCTGTTCACCAATGTGGAAGAGCGCGCGGTGGTTCCGCTGCCCGATGCCAAGACCATTTACGGCGTGCCGCGCATGTTGCATGAATATGGTCTCGACGAAATCGTGGTGGAAAAACTGCAGCTGGAATGCGATGCCCCGGACCTGTCCGAATGGGACGCCGTGGTTGACGGCAAGCTGAATCCGCAGCACGAAGTCAAGATTGCCATGGTCGGCAAGTACATGGAGCTGTTGGATGCGTACAAATCCCTGATTGAGTCTTTGGTACATGCTGGTATCAAAAACCGGGTCAAGGTGAATATTGATTTCATCAACGCGGAAGACGTGGAAGGCGAGAATGGCCTCGATCTGATCAAAGACGCTGACGCAATACTCGTACCGGGTGGTTTCGGCGAGCGCGGCCTGGAAGGCAAGCTGGAGTCGGTGCGCTATGCCCGCGAAAACAATGTGCCTTTCCTGGGTATCTGTCTCGGCCTGCAATCCGTTGTGATTGAATATGCGCGCAACGTACTGGGTCTTGAGGGTGCCAACAGCACCGAGTTTGATACCAAGTCTCCGCACCCGGTAATCGGCCTGATTACCGAGTGGATAGACAGTGAAGGCAAGGTCGAGAAGCGTGATGAGAAGTCGGATCTCGGCGGCACCATGCGTCTCGGTGGTCAGGAATGTCGCCTGGCCAAAGATTCCAAAGCCCGGGAAATTTACGGCAAAGACGTGATTGTCGAGCGCCACCGTCACCGCTACGAAGTGAACAACAATTATGTTGATCGCCTGCAGAAAGCCGGCCTGAAAATTGGCGGCTGGTCGGCGGATGACACGCTGGTGGAAATGGTCGAGCTGCCAGAGCACGACTGGTTCCTGGCCTGTCAGTTCCACCCGGAATTCACTTCCACGCCGCGTGATGGTCACCCGCTGTTCGAGAGTTTTGTTGCCGCAGCGCTGAAGCACAAACAAGGGTAACTATATGCGAGCGGAGTAGCGAACGGGCCGCGGCCTGCTCGCTACTCTGTGCGCGCGTGAAATAATAGACAGCGATGACCAGAGTTTATCTGGCTCAGGAAGAGAAAAATGAAAAGCATTGAAGTCGGCAGCCTGCAGGTCGCCAACGATAGGCCGTTCACCCTGTTCGGCGGTATGAACGTTCTGGAGTCCCGTGATATGGCCATGAAAGTGGCCGAGCACTATGTCAACGTGACAGACAAGTTGGGTATCCCCTACGTATTCAAGGCGTCCTTCGACAAGGCCAACCGCTCTTCCATCCACTCCTACCGCGGTCCCGGTATGGAGGAGGGTCTGAAGATTTTTGAGGAAATCAAAAAGACCTTCGGCGTGCCGCTGATTACCGATGTGCACGAGCCGCATCAGGCCGCTCCGGTAGCGGAAGTGGTTGACGTTATCCAGCTGCCGGCATTCCTTGCCCGCCAGACCGACCTGGTCGCCGCGATGGCGGCAACCGGTGCGGTGATCAACGTGAAAAAGCCGCAATTCATGAGTCCGCCACAGGTAAAGAATGTGGTGGAAAAGTTCGCCGAGGGTGGGAACGAAAAAATCATCCTGTGCGAGCGCGGTGCCTGCTTCGGTTACGATAACCTGGTGGTCGACATGCTCGGCTTCCGCACCATGATCGACGCTTCCGGCGGTGCGCCGCTGATCTTCGACGTTACCCACTCGCTGCAGATGCGCGCCCCGGGCGGTGCCGCCTCCGGTGGCCGCCGTGGTCAGGTGACCGAACTCGGTCGCGCCGGGCTTGCCATCGGCATTGCCGGCCTGTTCCTGGAAGCCCATCCCAATCCCGAAAAAGCCCTGTGTGACGGTCCCAGCGCACTGCCGCTGGAGAAGCTGGAACCCTTCCTCGCGCAAATGAAGGCGGTGGATGACCTGGTGAAAGGCTTTGAGCCGCTTGATACCAAGTAAAGGGGCCGCAAATAAAGGGATAGTAAAACCCAATAACTAAAACGAGTGGCGCGTACAAAGCCGCCACCAACTCCAAACCTCACAGAAGACGATTTTTTCCGACTAACAAGGAGCCCGTTAAAACAATGAGCAAGATTGTTGCTGTTAAAGCTTTTGAAGTACTGGATTCGCGCGGTAACCCCACCGTTAACGCCGATGTTATTCTCGAGTGCGGCGCGGTAGGTTCTGCCTGCGCACCGTCTGGCGCTTCCACCGGCTCGCGCGAAGCCCTCGAGCTGCGCGACGGCGACAAAAGCCGTTACCTGGGCAAAGGCGTACTGAAAGCCGTAGAGAACATTAACGGTGAAATCGCCAAGCTGCTGGTAGGTATGGATGCAACCGATCAGCGTGCCCTCGACCAGGCCATGATCGATGCCGATGGCACTGAGAACAAATCCAAACTGGGCGCCAACGCCATCCTGGCCGTGTCCCTGGCTGCCGCCAAAGCCGCAGCTATTTCCAAGGGCGTCCCGCTGTACCAGCACATTGCCGAAATCAACGGCACCGCTGGCGAGTACACCCTGCCGGTACCGATGATGAATATCATTAACGGTGGTGAGCACGCGGACAACAACGTCGACATCCAGGAATTCATGATCCAGCCGGTGAAAGCGAAAACCTTCGCTGAAGCGCTGCGTCAGGGTGCTGAGATCTTCCACGCCCTGAAAAAAGTCCTGTCCGCCCAGGGCCTCAACACCGCGGTTGGTGATGAAGGTGGCTTTGCGCCGAACCTGCCGTCCAACGAAGGTGCCCTGAAAGTGATCGCCGAAGCAGTAGAAGCCGCAGGCTACAAACTGGGCGACGACATCACCCTGGCCCTCGACTGCGCCTCCTCCGAATTCTACAAAGACGGCAAGTACAACCTGTCTGGCGAAGGTAAGGAATTCGACAGCGAAGGCTTTGCTTCCTACCTGCAGGAACTGTCCGAAAACTACCCGATCATCTCCATCGAAGACGGCATGGACGAGAGCGACTGGGACGGCTGGAAAATCCTCACGGACAAAATTGGCAAGAAAGTCCAGTTGGTGGGCGACGACCTGTTTGTCACCAACACCAAGATCCTCAAAGAGGGCATCGAAAAGGGCGTTGGTAACTCCATCCTGATCAAGTTCAACCAGATCGGCTCTCTGTCCGAAACGCTGGACGCGATCAAAATGGCCAAAGACGCCGGCTTTACGGCTGTCATCTCCCACCGCTCCGGTGAGACCGAAGACACCACCATTGCCGACCTGGCCGTTGCCACCGCTGCTGGCCAGATCAAGACCGGATCCCTGTGCCGCTCTGACCGCGTAGCCAAGTACAATCGCCTGCTGCGCATCGAAGCCGAGCTGGAGGGCAAGGCGCCTTACCGCGGCATTGCCGAGTTCAAGTAAGAACTGAAGCCCGGTAAACTGGCTAAATCTCGTGGCGGCGGAGCCGCCACGAGATCCGAAACAATCGGACCACTATAGCCAGAAGAGAACACAAGAATGAAATGGCTGCTGGTAATCCTGAGCGTACTGTTGCTGATGACCCAATACCGATTGTGGGTGGGGGAAGGCAGCTTTGCGGAAGTGACACGCCTTGAGCGCCAGCTCGGCGAACAGCAGCAAAAGAATGCTGCACTCGAGCGGGAAAACCGTCAGCTACTGCGGGAAGTCCGCAGCCTCAAAGAAGGCACCGACGGTGTCGAGGCCAAAGCCCGCTACGACCTAGGCCTTATCAAAGAAGGCGAAACCCTGTTTATTTTTCTCGATCAGGACAAGCGTAAAGCGCCTGGGCAGTCACCGCGGGAAAAGCAATGAGTGGCCCACCCAACCCGATTGAAAACGCCTACTGGGTCATCGTCCCCGCCGCCGGATCCGGCAAGCGTATGGGCGCGGACAAACCCAAGCAGTACCTGCCACTCGCCGGCACTCCCCTGATCGCCCACACCCTGGATAACATTCTGCAGTGGCCTGGCCTTGCCGGCATCGTTGTCGCCATCGCGGCTGACGACCAGGAGTTTGAAGCCCTCACTGCCGCACAGGACCCAAGAGTTCATCGTGTCACCGGCGGCGCCGAGCGGGCAGACTCTGTCCTCGCCGCCCTCGACTACCTCAGCCAGCTGGCAGATCCCGAGACGAGCGTTCTCGTCCACGACGCTGCTCGTCCGCTGGTCAGTCGCAGCGATATACAAAGTCTCCTTAACGCCAGTGCCATCGCCCTGCTGGCCCAGCCCGCCAGCGACACCATCAAGCAATCCCGGTGCAGTAACGGGAAAACGCTGGTCAACCAGACCCTCCCACGGCAGCAGATCTGGCTCGCCCAGACTCCGCAGAAAGCGCCCCTGCAGCTGTTGCGGCGGGCGCTGCAACGCGGGCTGGAGCAGTGCCCGGAATCCATTACCGATGAAGCCAGCGCGCTGGAATTGGCGGGGCATGCTCCCGAGCTGGTTTCCGCCTGCCGCAGCAACTTCAAGATTACCCATCCCGCCGACCTGATGCTGGCGGAGGCACTGTTGCAACATCGCCAGGCGCTCGAACAAATTCAGTCAGGAACAGAATCATGAGTTTCAGAATCGGCCAGGGCATTGATGTGCACGCCTTCGGTCCCGGCGACCACGTCGTTCTTGGCGGCGTTCGTATCCCCTTCGAGCGTGGCCTCGTCGCGCACTCCGACGGCGACGTTCTGTTGCACGCACTGGCCGACGCACTACTCGGCGCGCTGGCGTTGGGCGATATTGGCAAGCATTTTCCGGATACTGACGACAACTATTCCGGTGCCGATAGCCGTGAATTGTTGCGCCACGTTGTTGGCCTGATACACCAGCGTGGCTACCGAGTGGTCAATGCCGACACCACGCTCATCGCGCAGGCCCCGAAAATGGCGCCGCACATTGACGCCATGCGGGAACATATAGCGGCAGATTGTCGGGTCAGTGCCGGCGACGTCAGTGTAAAGGCCACCACCAGTGAAAAGCTCGGGTTTACCGGGCGCAAGGAAGGGATCGCTGCACAGGCTGTGGTACTGCTGGAACAGGCCGACAAACCGTCAGGAAGCATTTCGTGACCGAACAGAATATTCAGCCCTGGGACCTCGACTGGCCGCGTGCTCTTGGTGGCGCAGCCATCCGGGCAGACTTCCGGTCCGTTCCGGAAGATTTTGTGGTGGACGAGCTCGCTGCACCGGAACCCGGTGAGGGAGAGCATGTGCTCCTGCAGATTAAAAAGCGGGGCGCCAACACCGCTTATGTGGCTCAGCAGCTGGCGCAACTTGCGGGTGTGCAGAGTAGGGATGTCGGCTATTTCGGGCTTAAGGATCGCCACGCGGTCACCACCCAGTGGTTCAGCGTGTGGCTGGCGCAAAAGCCGGAGCCGCAATGGCGCCAGTTGGACAGTGATGAAATTACCGTTTTGCAGCACTTTCGCGGTCCGCGAAAGCTGCGTCGCGGCGAGCACCTGGGTAACCGCTTTCAGATCCGCCTGCGCAACGTCAGTGGTGATCGCGATGCGGCCGAGGGCGTGTTGCGTCGGGTCCCGGAGGGGGTACCGAATTATTTTGGCGAGCAGCGTTTCGGGCTTGGCGGCGGTAACCTGGATTTGGTAAATCAACTTGCTGGGGAGCAGGAATCTGGCAAGCGCCGCCGAACTCCTCGCAATCAGAAAGCCTTTGCCATGTCCGCGGCACGCAGCTGGCTGTTCAACCAGGTCCTTGCCAGCCGTGTGTCGCAAGGCAACTGGCAGCAGATACTGGAAGGGGAGCCGGAGGACTCTGGCAGTGGGCCGCTGTGGGGGCGAGGGCGCAACCCGGCCGCCGATGCGCAGTTGGCTCTGGAAGAGGCCGCTATGGCACCGTGGAAGGACTGGCGTGACTGGCTGGAACACTGCGGCCTCAGTCAGGAGCGGCGCATGCTGGTACTTAAGCCGCAGGGCTTCCAGGCGGATTGGGAGGGCGAGGACCTTACGCTATCGTTCGCCTTACCGCCGGGTACCTTTGCCACGGCGGTACTACGGGAAGTGGCCGAGCTGGCCAATGTGTCCACTAGCGCAATAAAATAAACGACAACAAAATGTGACCGGTGGCACAATTGTGACCCCGGTGAATCGCCGGGTGACGATGTGCACCTCCCCGGGGTGCTCCATTGGCTCACCGGAACGGAAAGTGGCAGCCGGCGATGTCTTGCAGGGAGACTGTGCATCCTTATGGATCGATTTAGACATGAAGGCCTGGGAATGACTTCCCAGCGCACCCGCAACCGCCTGATTCAGCGATTGCGTGAAGAAGGTATCAGTAGCGAAGAGGTGCTGGACGTTATGGCGTCGACACCTCGCCACCTGTTCCTCGACGAGGCGCTGGCGATTCGCGCCTATGAGGATACCGCGCTACCGATCGGTTACGGCCAGACAATCTCCCAACCCTATATCGTCGCGCGCATGACGGAACTCCTGGTAAGCAGGGCGCGCTCCCGTGCGCGGGTGCTGGAAGTTGGTGCTGGTTCTGGTTACCAGACTGCGATTCTTGCTCGCCTGGTGGAAAAACTGTACTCGGTCGAGCGGGTTGAGCCGCTTTTGATCAAGGCCCGCCAGCGTATGCGCGAACTGGGTATTTACAATGTAGAGATGCGTCTCAGCAATGGCGGATTTGGCTGGCCGGAGCAGGCGCCTTTCGATGCGATCTTGTGCGCCGCGGCACCCGCCAGTGTCCCCGATGAGTTGCGTGAACAGCTGGCTCCTGGTGGCGTGCTGGTGATACCGGTAGGCAGTGACAGGCAGTACCTGACGATCGTCACCCGCAGCGAAGACGGGACCCGATTTGATGTCGAGAAGGCCGAGCCCGTGCGCTTTGTTCCGCTGCTGAGCGGAGTGGTGCGTTGATGGCGAGTCTGTGGCAAAGCCGCTATCTGGGTGTGGCCGCTCGCGGCCTGGCCATGGGGGCGGCAGACGTGGTACCCGGAGTTTCCGGAGGCACCATCGCATTCATTACCGGTATCTACCAGGAGTTACTGGACTCCCTCAGCCGGATAGGGCCACACACGGTCTCCACGCTGTTTAAAGAGGGGGTGGCGGTGGCCTGGCGCCAGATTAATGGCACCTTCCTGCTGGCGCTGTTTTCCGGCATCCTCACCAGTATATTCAGCCTTGCCAGGCTGATCAGCTATTTGCTGGAGCATTACCCCATTGTGGTCTGGGGGTTCTTTTTCGGACTGATCCTGGCTTCTGTGGTGCCTATTGTCCGGCGGATACCGCGTTGGTCCTGGCAGTGCTGGCTGGCGCTGCTGCTTGGTGGGTTACTGGCGGTGCTGGTCAGTGAAATGCGGCCAACGGAAATTGCCGCCACCCCCTACACGCTGTTTTTCTCCGGAGCCCTGGCTATTTGCGCCATGATACTGCCGGGGATTTCCGGCTCATTCATCTTGCTGATGATCGGCATTTACCCGCAGGTCATCGCCGCGGTGCATCAGTTTCAATTGAGTGCGCTCACCTGGTTTGGTGCCGGTGCAGTGACCGGGCTGCTGTTGTTCAGTCGCCTGCTTTCCTGGCTGATGCACCGGTTCCCATCGGTCACCCTTTCCTTTCTGGTTGGTATTCTGCTCGGCAGCCTGAAAATCGTTTGGCCGTGGAAGCTGGCGGTCGGCGAAGCGATTGGCTCGACTGAGAAACTGGCCCCGATGATGTCCAACGTATTTCCCGGTGAATTTTCCGCAGTCTCCGGCGAGCCTTCCTATATCGTTGGCGCTACGATGGCATCCGTGGTCGCGGTGTTGCTGGTGCTCGCCATTGAATGGTTTCACTGGCGCCATGTGGGAAATGTCGCACAAGGTTAGCGGGAGAATGCTCACAGTCTTTGTGTGCATTATCTCGTGGGGAATTGTCGGGTGACTTACAGGTCTGAACTGACTCAAGTCGTTGAGAAAAGCTTTCTACCAAGGGGACTGGAAGCGCCAGTTTTTTTGGCCGCCGGCAAGGGGAAAATCAGCACTTTTCTTTAGACACTTTTTCCATAAATGCATACCTTTGATGTAAAAAGAGAATAATGAAACGGCGTAAAATTCTACATAAAAACACCGCTGTAATCCGTGTCTCTGGGTGTTTTCTCCGCCAGCTTGGGTTATGCCTGTTAAAAATATTTAGCGTTTTTGTTCTGATCATTGCGGCCGGTGGTTGCGCCAGCAACCTGGCCCCAACCTCCTCCCTACAGCAACCACCGAGCCAGAGAATCAAGCACCATACGGTGAGCAGGGGGGAAACGCTGTACTCGATAGCTTGGAGATATGGTAAGGATTTCAAAGAGTTAGCATCAATTAATGGAATCCCCTCACCCTACAGGATCTTTCCCGGTCAGCGTCTCCAGCTTGCGGGCAGGGCACCTGTACAGGCGGTAACAACGGCTCCAGTGACGCCGGTTAAACCCGGTCGGGTACCCTCAAGTAGACCCGCGCCTGCTATCAAATCTTTACCAAAGCCTGCTAGCAAGAGGTCAAAAACGGTCAGTAACAAAACGGACATAAATTGGCGGTGGCCTGCTAAGGGCAGGGTGATCTCCCGCTTCCAGGCGAATAACCCATTGCGAAAGGGTGTTGATATCGCCGGGAAAAAGGGGGAATCTGTTCAGGCAGCAGCGGATGGCACAGTGATTTACGCCGGAAGCGCACTGAGAGGTTACGGTAAGCTTTTGATCATCAAGCACAGCGAGGAGTTCCTCAGTGCTTATGCCCACAACCACAAGTTACTTGTCGGGGAGGGCGCGAAGGTGAAAGCGGGGCAACGGATAGCGGATCTGGGTTCGAGTGGTACCGACCGCGATATGCTCCACTTTGAAATTCGTCGGAATGGTCAGCCGGTAGACCCTATGGGCTATCTGCCATAGTCAACTTTACCTCGTCGGAGCAAACTCCTGCCTGTGTTAATGCTGTTGTGCAATAAAAAAGGACTTTTATTTATAACCACTTGAGGTAGTCACCGGGATCGGCAGTAACTGCCCTGCAGTGACACAACTCACCAGCGAGGTGAGGTGCCGGGAACGGAGACTGTCGCATATGACAGCGACCGATTCAGCGATCGCGAACTGTCAAAGCGGCTGATACAGGCAAAGTACAAGGAGTTGGGGAAATGGAAGCACAACGACATGATCACCTGGAGCTCAACGCCAGAGCAGATCTTTCTCCCGAGCCAGTGGATCGGGACGGACCCATAGCAGAAACCAAGAAAAGCCGTGGTCGGAGCAAAACGGCAAAAAAAAGCTCCGAAACTATCTCTCACAAAACGAGCCCTTCAAAGGCAGCCTCGAAAGAAACACCCAAAACAACCTCCCAGAAAACCCCCATCCGAAAACTGGATGATGCCCACGGGCAAAAAAATCTCGACGCTACCCAGCTTTATCTCAACGAAATCGGTTTTTCTCCACTTCTGACCGCAGAAGAAGAAGTTTATTACGCACGCAAAGCCCTGCGAGGCGACGCGGCCGCGCGTAAGCGCATGATAGAGAGCAACCTTCGACTGGTTGTAAAAATCGCCCGCCGTTATGTCAGCCGTGGCCTGGCTTTGCTGGATCTGATTGAGGAAGGAAACCTCGGCCTGATTCGTGCGGTAGAAAAGTTTGATCCGGAACGCGGTTTCCGGTTCTCAACCTACGCGACCTGGTGGATTCGCCAGACCATCGAACGTGCCATCATGAACCAGACGCGCACCATCCGCCTGCCGATTCATGTGGTGAAAGAGCTCAATGTATATCTGCGCGCATCCCGTGAACTGGCGCAGAAGCTGGATCACGAACCCAGTGCGGAAGAAATCGCCAACCTGTTAGAAAAACCGGTAGAAGATGTAGAGCGGATGCTCGGCCTCAACGAGCGCGTTACTTCGGTTGATACCCCCATTGGACCGTCGTCCGAGAAGACCCTGGTCGATACCATTCCTGACCAGCAAGAATCAGATCCGGCAGAATTGCTGCAGGACAAGGATCTGTTCGATAGCATCAACCGCTGGCTCAGCGAGCTTCCGGACAAGCAGTGTGAAGTCGTTTCCCGTCGCTTTGGTCTGCGCGGGTACGAGGCCAGCACGCTGGAAGAAGTAGGGCGTGAAATTGGACTGACGCGTGAGCGAGTGCGTCAGATTCAGGTAGATGCACTCAAGCGTCTGCGCGAAGTGATGGAGAGCCAAGGTCTGGACGGGATGTCGCTCTTTGCCAATCTCTGATCCGATGCGTTATCGGGGCGTTTGAGAATTTGCAACGATAACCGGCTTCCATTCCCCTCTAAAACCCGCAACCTGTGTTGCGGGTTTTTTCTTTGGCGCCGGGGTTAGTTGCTATCTTACTTCTGCTTCCAGCGCCCGAGGTTGTCCTGGTAGTACTCGCCCTTGGATAGCCGGGCTTCCAGCTTTTCCGCAGCCCGCGCTGCGACCTGGCTGATATCAATATTATTGCGTTTGGCGATGGACGCATATTCCCGCTTGCGCTTGGCATTGACCTCTGCCACCAGCGCGTCCACTTCTGGCGAGCTCTCCTGTACTACGGCGATATAGCCACTATTCGCTTCACCGACCATTCCCTTGCTTTGCGCCTCTTTCAGCGAAATGGCGCTGGCGGGGAGGGCGATCAGCAGCGTGAGTGAGAAAAGTCCTGCAATGAGTTTTTTTGCTGATAATTTCATGGCTGTATTCGATTTCCTTGTCTCGTTCAATTTGGCTGTTTGAGGCTTGCGTGTTCCGGTTCAGGCATGCTCTGCGTTCCCCTGTGGAAATCGTGAATCAGAAAATGCCTTCTTTGTCTTCAAACAGATCGTCCAGTTCCTTGTCGACCTTGACGCGAATTTCGTGCTCAATCTTCACGTTCAGATTGACGGTTATCGGCTCACTGGGTGCCTGGACCGCTACTGTGGGCGTACAAGCCGTGGTAACGGTGACGCCGAGCGCGAGCAGCAGGCTGAGTGCCGAGCGCTTGAGGATTCCTGTCTGATTCACTGAATACTCCCGTTTCTCTCAGGTATTGCAGATTGCCAGGGCTCTGTAAAGCAGTTGACCGGCCCGACGGAGGCACCTGGGAGCTGTTGATGATTACTATAGATACTGCCGGATTAACCGTAACTGAACAGTGTACAGAAAACGGTGTTATCCCGCGCAAACCTTCTAAATGCCTTACTGTACCTGCTGTTCGAGCACATCCGTCAGGTCCCGGCTGGCCTGTAGCGAGCGCAGCATGGTGGGGATATTGTTCTCGAGGTTGAGGTTGATGATCAGGTCGCGGTTGGCGTCAATCGCATCACTGCGTCCGGTCAGCTTCAGGTTCAGTTTCAGGTCCCCACTCAGTGGGTAGGTAATGGTGCCACGTATGTCCCGGTAGTTGTAATCCTCCAGTGCACCGGCGAGTAGCTTTAGCTGGGGATTACTGCCTAGCATGGCGGGAGAGAAAGCGCCGTAGTATCGCAGGCGACCGCCCGGCGCACGGGACTGCAGTGACCCATTCTCAACCGTAATACCCTGCTGGTCCGTGACAAGGGGAATACTGGCGTCAAGCAGGCCACTGGCGGCGAAATTCTGTGATTCCATTTCCCGGGCAAGGGCGCCAATTGATATCCCGGTGAACTGGAGAAGGGAGTGGTGCTCGTCTCCGTTCAGGTTCCAGGTGAGTGCCTCCGAGGTCAGGGCGCCCTCCAATAGCTCGGCGGCGAAATTTTTCAGAGTGAGATCGCCGTCTGCCGCCAAGGTAAGATCGAAGTGGAGATTGCTGATTTTCACCCCGGTATCCACTGTGTCGATGGATACCCGAGCTGGCTTTTGGGTGACCCAGTTGTCACCATTTTGCTCAAGTTTCAGTGTTCCGGTTACGCCCACCGCAAAGCTGTCATTGTACTGAAACCCGGTGTTTTGCATCGAAAGTAATATTTTATCCCGTCCTCTTTCCGGCCAGTGCAGCTGCAGGTTGGCACTCACACTTCCGTCGACGATATCGACAGGCAGGCCCTGAATGGCTTGAGTCAGCGCTTTGTCCGGTGAAAATGCGCTCTCTGCCAAATTAAGCTGAAGGTTGCCCTGTCCGGTATCCAGGCTGTGTTTCCATACGCTGTTCATGTTGAGGGGGCCGCTCGATATCTCTCCATCGCCCGTCAGAAGACCATCGGTCAGCGCTACTTTCCCATCGGTGGCGATCGTCGCTTTGAACTGAGAGAGAAGCTGTACATTCAGGTTTTGACCTTGAAAATCGGCCCGGGCACGCAAGCCATTTTTTTTCCCGGTTTGGTTTTCGAGGGTTAGGTTGCGAAGAAACACGGCGCCGCTGACCCGGCTTTCGTCAATAGAAAGTGGCGCGATACTCAGTGCCAGTTGGGGCGATTCGCACAGGGCTTTCTCAGTGTCTATCCGGCATGAGGCCTTTTGCGTAAACAATTCTGGTGTCGACACCGATGCTGCACCTGAGATCAGTTTTTCCGCCAAAAGATTGAGTTCAGAAAAGACGATCTCGATACCTTCGGTACCGTCCGATTTTCTGACCGTGGTAGACAGGGCGATTTCCAGGTTTTCTGTCGCCAATGTAGCATCTTCCAGTTCCAGCTTATTCAGGCTTGCAGTCAGCGACAATGTGCAATCAATAGCTGGTAGCTTTCGGCACACCGTGTTAGCTAATGATCCTGACAGCACCGGATTACCTGAGGGGCGCTGCGCTTTTTCTCCACTCTGCTCGGATAGCTCGAACTCAAGTGCGGGAATACTCAATAGAACATCACCCGGGATTTTCTGTGCTGATACGGTCACAGGTTGGCTTGGTGTCACCTTCACTTTTGCGCGCTGCCAATTTACTGCCGCCAGTGGGTTGTCTTCGGCTGGCATGGTAAGGGCAAACCGTATAGGGCTCTCCGCTTCAACTTTTATAGACAGTTCCTTGGCGATTGAAGAGCCCTTTTTTTTGCCGATATCTTCGAGCGAAGGCAGTGTTGCTTCCCCACTGAAGCTTTGCACGCCACTGAGTTTGCTCACCGTATAGTTTCCAAACATGGCCTGCCACTTCGGATGGGAAAGCAGGGGTGCTGCGCGGTCGAGATAATAGCGGCCTTTGAATCGAACAGTGGGAATAGCGCTATCGGTAGCGAGGGTGACATCCGTTCCCAGTAACGCATCTGCAGCGACTGGCCCCGGAACCGGCTTGTTCTTTACTTCTACCTGTATGTCCTTTGGTGCTTTTGCCTTACTTTTATTCAGGGAGCCCACCTGCAGGTGAAACTGCCCCTGCACTGACGTTACCGCAAGCGGGTACACCGTCTGTAGGCCAAGTGACAATGGACCGCTGGCAGAATACTCGAGTGCAAGTGGAATACCGGCCAGGTTTGTCGGGAGTATTGCCGAGACAGAGGGCGCGTTGAGCGTTGCGGAAACTTTACTTAGGTCTTTTGCATTCAACAGAGCGTCGGGCATTTCTCCGGCGAGATTCAATTCAACCTCCCCGCTCAACGATTGGACAAACTCGGACCAGTCAATCGCTTCAGTGGTATGAACATTGCCTACTTTGGGCATCAGTGAAATATCCAGTTGTCTGAGCAGTGGCCCGAGGCGATCGGTTTCTACAATCAACCGGCTTTCCAGAGCCCAGTCTGCCCGGCTTTTCTGGTTGGAAGCGTTTCCTTGTTTCGTTAGTTTTCCCTGAAGCTCGCATACCTGGTGATTTTCGTGCGATAGCTTTGCCTGCACGGTGGCCTGACGATCGGGAAGATTCTGTAGTCTCACACCGATACCGCAGTTGGGACAGGCGGTGCTGAGGATTTGTGCTGAGATTTCTTGCCCCGGATTGTTCTCTGCGGACAGCGACAGGGACCCCTTGAATCTCTCTGGCCAGGAAAGTTGTGTGATCTCTACTGCCTGCACAGGCAGGCTTTGCAGCGTGCGTAAGGTCTCGCTTATCACAAAGGGTGAAGGTTCCGCAGGCCGTGTCTGTCCTCGGCCCTTTTCTCCTTCGGTGCTCGCGGAAGTGGCACCGGAAGGGAGTGCTGGGCGTTCTGGTGAATCCGGTGGCAGACTGGCGGCTGAGGACAACACGACCTTTTTCACATATAGCTGGCCCGTGGGAGTGGCACCTGTGCCTGTACCAAGCGCGTTGCTTAGCACCGAGTACAGCTCTGTCAAACGCACACCTTCGATATCGATGACAAGCCCATCACCACTGACCAGCCTGCTGTATGCAATGTGCGCGCTAAGGCTGCCTTGTGTGCGGGAAAGGGCCAGACCCCGGAGCTCGACCAGTGTGAGGTCCTCCAGCTGGTGATTGACGACGGCAGGTACCCAGGAATGTCGCGTCAACCAGCCGGAAACACCCACCAGCAGGAAAAAAAGCAGTGCACCTGCAATAAATAGGGAAAGGCGGGGGGCAAAACGCACGAAAACCTCGGTTGACTGGCTTGAGAATCAGCGACTAAATGTAGAGACTTGTTCAGAGAATAACGACAGGGGCAGTGATTGTGAAATATATGGCGGCAGTTTTACGTGCGGGGTATCGCAAAGGCCGGGTTGGCCTGGTAACAGTGATTCTGGCACTTGCGGGAACCTTGTCTCTGGTCAGCAGCGTCAGTGCCTATGACCGCGTCAATGGCGAAGGGTTCGCCAGCCGTTCTCCGGTACTGGCGACACAGGGCATGGCGGCAACCAGCCAACCCCTGGCTACCCAGGTGGCACTGGATATACTGAAGCAGGGTGGCAGTGCGGTCGATGCGGCCATTGCCGCCAATGCGGTACAGGGCTTGATGGAGCCCACGGGTAATGGCATCGGCGGGGACCTGTTCGCGATTGTCTGGAGCGCTTCGGACGGAAAACTGCATGGCCTGAATGCCAGTGGACGATCGCCCAAATCCCTGCTATTCAGCTATTTCGCCGACAATAACCTCGACAAGATTCCCTCTCACGGCCCACTGCCGGTGTCCGTACCCGGCGCGGTCGACGGCTGGTTTGAGCTGCATGAGAAGTTCGGCAAGCTGCCCATGAAGGAGCTTCTTGCGCCGGCAATCACCTACGCCAATGAAGGTTTTCCGGTAACTCAGCTGGTGGCCTATTACTGGAATCGCTCGGTGCCGATCCTTGAAAAATTTCCCGGATTCCGTGAGACCTACATGCCGAATGGGCGCGCACCGAAGGACGGGGAAATTTTCCGCAATCCACGCCTGGCCGGTACCCTACAGAAGATCGCGGATGGTGGCCGGGATGCCTTTTACAAAGGTGACATTGCCCGGGAAATTGACCGATATATGAAAGCCAATAATGGTTTTCTCTCCTACGATGACCTGGCCAGCCACAAATCTGACTGGATTGAGCCTGTTTCGACCAACTACCGTGGGTATGATGTCTGGGAGCTGCCGCCAAACGGGCAGGGCATTGCTGCACTACAGATTCTGAATATCCTCGAAGGGTACGATCTGAAAAGGCTCGGGCGCCAGAGCGCGGAGTATGTGCACCTGTTTGCGGAGGCCAAAAAGCTCGCATTTGAGGATCGTGCGAAGTATTACGCGGACCCGGAATTTAACCAGCTGCCTGTGGAGGAGCTGATTTCCAAGCCCTATGCGGACAAGCGCCGTAAGCTGATCAACCCGGATAGAGCGGCAAAACGTTACGATGCGGGCAATGTGGCCCTGCGGCATGGCGACACGATCTACCTCACTACCGCGGACAAGGACGGCAACATGGTGTCGCTGATCCAGAGTAACTACCGCGGTATGGGATCGGGTATGACGCCGGGCGACCTCGGTTTTATTCTTCAGGACCGAGGAGAGATGTTCAGCCTGAAAGAGGGCCATTTCAACCAGTACGAACCTGGCAAGCGGCCCTTCCATACCATTATTCCTGCATTTGTTACCAAAAACGGCAAGCCGTGGCTGAGCTTCGGTGTAATGGGGGGCGCAACCCAGCCACAGATGCACGCGCAGATAGTGATCAATATGGTCGACTTTGGCCTGAACGTGCAGGAAGCGGGCGATGCGCCACGCATTTTGCACAGCGGTTCCAGTCAGCCCACCGATGAAATGATGGAAGATGGCGGCTACTTGAGCCTTGAGGACAGCTTCCCCATGGAAACCCGACGTAAACTGGTTCAGATGGGTCATCAGGTTCGCTTTGAGAGCGGCCCCTACGGTGGCTACCAGGCCATCTTGAAGTCGGATGAGGGGGTGTATCACGGCGCATCGGAAAGCCGAAAGGACGGACAGGCCGCAGGCTATTAAACCGATAAATCAGCGCCGCCCGATTGGGCAGTGCACAGAAAGTCGGGTGGGCCACA
Organism: Microbulbifer hydrolyticus; assembly: GCF_009931115.1. Lineage (NCBI taxonomy): Bacteria > Pseudomonadati > Pseudomonadota > Gammaproteobacteria > Cellvibrionales > Microbulbiferaceae > Microbulbifer > Microbulbifer hydrolyticus. The sequence continues at coordinate 1,639,185 of NZ_CP047491.1, forward strand.
GGGTCCCCTCGGAAGTGTTAAAAAACGGTAACGAATGACGACGCAAATGAAAGACGCCAAGCCCCAAACAGTTTACCTCAATGACTATCAGGCACCGGAATACCTGGTGGATCGTACCGAACTGACGTTCGACCTCGATCCGCAGTCGACGCTGGTCAAGTCGCACCTGAAGATCCGCCGTAATCCGGTTGCGGCGGATAGTGGAGGGCGCAGCCTGCCACCCCTGTGGCTCGACGGGGTTGACCTCGAGTTGCTTTCCATCGCTGAAGATGGCGAATTACTTCCGGCGCAGCGCTATCAGGAAGAGCCCGGCGGGCTTTCGCTGACAGTGACCAAACCTGAGTTCGAGCTGGAAATTCAAACCCGTATCGCACCGGAATCGAACACGTCGCTGGAGGGGTTGTATCTTTCCAATGGGATGTACTGCACCCAGTGTGAGGCGGAAGGCTTCCGGAAAATCACTTTTTATCCGGATCGCCCCGACGTGATGTCTGTGTTTACCACCACTATCGTCGCCCCGGCGAAATACCCCGTATTGCTTTCGAATGGCAACAAAGTGGATAGCGGTACTACCGATGACGGTCGCCTACGTGTCACCTGGGAAGATCCTTTTGCGAAGCCCTCCTATCTGTTCGCGCTGGTGGCAGGCGATCTGCAGTATGTGGAGGATTCTTTTACTACTTCCACAGGCCGGGCGGTAACACTGCAGCTCTTCACCGAGGCGCGTAATATCGGGAAGTGCGAGCATGCCATGGTCTCCCTCAAGCACGCCATGCGCTGGGACGAAGTGGTATACGGGCGAGAGTACGATCTGGATATTTTCATGATCGTGGCCGTAGACCATTTCAACATGGGTGCGATGGAGAACAAGGGGTTGAACATTTTCAACTCCGCCTGCGTGCTGGCCAGCCCGGAGACAGCCACGGACGCGGCTTTTCAGCGTATCGAATCCATCGTCGCCCATGAGTACTTTCACAACTGGTCCGGCAACCGGGTGACCTGTCGCGACTGGTTTCAGCTGAGCCTGAAAGAGGGCTTCACGGTATTCCGGGATGCGGAGTTTTCCGCAGATATGAACTCCCGTGCGGTAAAACGTATTGAGGATGTCACGCTATTGCGCACCGCCCAGTTTGCGGAAGATGCGGGCCCCATGTCCCACCCGGTCCGACCGGACTCCTACATGGAGATATCCAATTTCTACACGTTGACCATCTATGAGAAGGGCGCAGAAATTGTGCGGATGATACACACCATCCTGGGAGCTGATGCTTTTCGTCGCGGCAGCGACCTGTATTTTCAGCGCCACGACGGCTGTGCCGTTACCTGCGAGGACTTTGTCGTCGCGATGGAAGATGCCAATGGTGCGGACCTGAAGCAGTTTCGCCGTTGGTACAGTCAGGCGGGGACACCCATAATCGAGGTGGAAGACGAGTACGACGCGGAGCGCGCACAATACTCGCTGACTCTCCGCCAACGGACACCGGCGACGCCGGGCCAGGAAGAAAAGTTGCCCTTGCATATTCCGGTGGCGATCGGCCTCCTGGGGGCGGATGGTAAAGCATTGGTACTGGATAAGTTCGGTAGTACAGATACCGTGCTGCACCTCACTGAAGAGAGCCAGACTTTTACTTTCCAGGATATCGACGAGCGGCCTCTGCCTTCGTTGCTGCGCGGTTTTTCCGCTCCGGTGAAACTTCGCTATGGGTACACTGGTGAACAGTTGCAGTTCTTGATGCAGCACGACGCCGATGCGTTCAATCGCTGGGATGCCTGCCAGCGCCTGGCGCTGAATACCCTGTCGTCCCTGCAGGGGCAGTATCGAGCCGGTGAAACACTGGATACACCGAGTGCATTGATCGACGGGTTTTCGGTACTCCTGCAGAATTCGGAGCTCGATCCCGCACTGGTTGCAAAGATGCTCGCCTTGCCGAGCGCCCAGGAACTCGCGGAGCAGGGTGATGAAATTGACGCAGCGGCAATTGTCGCGGCCCGCGATTTTGCCCGGCAGTCCATCGCCGTCGCCCTGAAGCCACTCTTTCTGGCGCGTTACCAGGCATTGGACCAGCGCAAGCCCTATCGGCCGACGGCAGATGATATTGCACGGCGCGGCCTCAAAAACACCTGTCTCGCTTACTTATGTATGACGCAGGATCAAGACGCACTGGCTCTGGCAAGAACCCAATTTGAGCGGGATGAAAACATGACCGATGTGTCGGCCGCTCTCGCCGCGATGGTCGAATACGGTCCCAAGGATGCTGCAGAACAAACACTGGAATCGTTTTACCGACAATGGCAGCAGGACACCCAGGTGGTGGAAACCTGGTTTGGCCTGCAAAGCAGCAGTGCGGGCTTTGGCACCCTGGACCGGGTACGCGAGCTGATGGCGCATCCGGCCTTCGAAATGAAGAACCCCAACAAGGTGCGCGCCGTGGTGGGCGGATTTGCCATGCGTAATTTCAATCAGTTCCACCATGAAGATGGAAGTGGCTATGAGTTCCTTGCGGATCAGGTGATCGCCCTGGACAAACTGAATCCGCAGATTGCCTCGCGTCTGGTCACCCCGCTTACGCGCTGGAAAAAATATCGCAAGCATGAAGCCGGGCAGATTCATAGCGCACTAAAGCGGATATCCGATAGTGGTGAGTTGTCTGCCGACCTCTATGAGATGGTCAGTAAAAGTCTGGCGTAATACATGCTAGAGACGGTTAAAAGGGGCCCCAGGCCCCTTTTTTATTGGATCCGATGCTCTCCTTTTCCATTCCGCTCGCGCCCCAGCTCGACAAGTGTCAGTGTCTTTGCATGCAGGTTTAGGTGGGTCAGCGAGGTATAGTCCGGAAAGAACTGGGCGACTTTTGCATCGTTGCGCAATGTGGCAACTACGGAGTTGATCACCATAAAGTGGCAAAATATGAGCGTCGTATGTGTTGAGGCTGCTGCGGCTCCCGAGTCCAGCGTTAGAAGGTAGCGCATCAGCCGGTCGCGCCATTGGTCTTGTGCGGGGCTGAGGCTGTCCCAGCTGTTGTGCAGCAGTTGACGAATCCAGGCTCCGCGCTCTTCCAGTGGCATTCCCTGGGGGGAAGGGATCTCGATCACGTCAGCGGTCTCATGGATTTCCTTTCCCCAATGGGTCGCAATCGGTATTGCCGTCTGCATTGCGCGAGATTTCGGGCTACTGACCAGTCGAACCCCTGTACCGCCGGGAAATCGTTTGTCGAGCTCGGGAATCAGGGCCTCGGCCTCTTGTTGCCCCTGTTCGGTCAAGCCCGGATCGGCATCGGCCCCGGATTTTGCGGCCTCTCCGTGGCGGACAAGTATTATCTGATGCAAAACGCTGGTTCTCCCTGGATTTCAATCGTCGCTGACCATGATAACCGACTTGCACGGCGGCAGGCTGTCGAGGTTAAAGCACCGTTACAGGAAACCGTGCATTTGCGTATCCTCCAGTCCACTCCAGAGATCGTGTAATCCATCGAGGTCCAGAGGATTTTTGTGCGGGCTACCGAAGTGGTGGCAATGGCCCTCTCCACGCGGGGAGTGGCAGGGGAGAGTGCCAGCGCAAATCGTTCAGTGGGGGCTGCGCGTAGGGCACACCGAGAAACTGCCAAATTAGAGAAGGTCGACTGGGTTATGAACAAATGGTTACTGGAGAGAAAAATAAAAATTGCCCAGAAATACGGTTGCATTGGATGGGAAGTCCGATATGATTAAAAATTCCTGTCAACATTTGGTACATCCTGGCAGCCACATCCGAACCGAAACTGAAGGCTCAACGCGAGAACTACTGTGAATCCTATCTCCACCCTCAATACCAATGCCCGTCGTTGCGGAATGATCCCAGCGCACGCGATTGGTATGTATGTGGTGTGTGAGGGGGTGTGTATGTCGTGTTTTGTGTGGCTATCCAAAACCCTGCGTAAACACCTGGTCACTTCTGCGGTCCGTACTGCTGTGGCGATCCGAGTGCGTAGACTGATTACCTGACAGTTAACTAATTTTGTGCTGGAGGGTTTGAACAAAACCCTTCAGGAAAAAACCCGGAGGGTTCTGCCCTCCGGGTTTTTTTATGCCGAAAATTTGGGAGATACGGCAATGGACAGGCAATGGTGGCAATCACTGTACGGCTTACCGCCCCTGATATGGATCGTTTTACTCGGTAGTTTCTTTGGCCGCGGCACCTATTTTATGGTGTGGCCGTTTCTGGCAATTCTGCTACATGACAAGTTTGCACTTGGCCCCGGTGCCATCGGTGTGATTCTCAGTGTTTCGGCAATGGCCTCGGCTCTATTGGGGTTTTACGTCGGCGCGCTTTCCGATCGCTATGGCAGGCGCCGGGTGTTGATTCTGGGGACTGCAATCAATGCATTTGCATTTCTGGTTTTGTCGATGGCCGAAAGCCTTGCCGCCTTTGTGGTGTCGATCACACTATGTTCGGTCGGCCGGGCTATATGGGAGCCGCCGGCAAGCGCGCTGTTCGGTGACTTGATCCACGAAAAAAAGAGCCGTGAACTTGCACTGCAGTTCCGATATTTTCTGGTCAATGTGGGTGCGGCTCTGGGGCCAGTGATCGGCGTCTGGGCAGGTATCAGCGCACAGCAATCGACCTTCGGGCTGACAGCCCTGAGTTACTTGTTGTTGTGTCTGGGGTTTGTATGGGCCTTCCGGTATTCGGTTGCGGGCAAGCAGTCTGTGGCGCAGAGGCATACCGTGACGGACTTTTCCGGGACGCTGCGTGTATTGCGTCAGGACCGGGTGTTTTTGGTCGTCGTGCTGGCGAATATTCTCACCCTGTTTATCTACGCCCACTTTGACACAAGTCTTGTCCAGCACCTGACACAGTTACAGGCCCCGGCCCTTGTTGGTTTGATCTCCAGTATGATCCTGATAAACGCCTTGACCATCGTGGTGTTGCAGTTTCCATTGTTGCGAGTGATGCGGGGTTTTTGCGTCAATAACCGGATGCTGACCGGCGTTATTATCCTGGCGATGGGGCAGGTCTGGTTTGCGCTGAACCCAGCGGACTTTACGTATGGATGGTTGGGCGCAACGTTCGTGGTCAGTGTTGCCGAAGCTATCCTGTTTCCCACAATGAGTATCCAGATAGACCGAATGGCTCCCCACCACCTTCGCGGCAGTTATTTTGGTGCGGCTTCCTTCTATACGTTTGGCTGGTCGAGTGCGCCCCTCGTTGGCGGTTTTATCATCGAGTGGCTGGGCGGAAGCTTCCTGTACTGGAGCATGTTCGTCCTTTGTGGGCTTGTGGCGATTCTGTATCGTCACAGCCGCCGGATAAGTGAAGGTACCTCTCAGGTGCGCAGTGCTAGCAGCAAGGATTATGACGACAGGCCTGACGGGGAAGTCGAAAACCCGGATGGGGCAGTGGAGTCAAAAACGTCAGCTATGGCATAAAAATTAGAGACAAACAAAATGGCCCCGCTCGCGGGGTCTTTTTGTAAGTGGCGCAAAATGATCTCTACCGGAATTTTCTCCCTTTTCAGTGCAGTCTCCCTGCTAAGTTTGCAAACCTGATCATATTCACGTCGTGAGGTTTTCTATTTTGGCGTCACGCGACTTTTCTGGGCATATATTCATTTTCTCAATTTGGGCCCCTGTGCTTGAAAAAAACTAATAACTCATCCATACCAAAAACATGCCTGGTTAAAAATTGGGCATTTAGGGTGAATATTGTACTCTGACGCTGTTAGGCTCGGGTGCTGGTTCATCAATTTTGGTCAGGGCCTCATCAGCGGATGGTGAGAAGAGTAGGTAGGCAGGATGCAAACCCAGGTAGTTGATAAGTCGAGTGGCGTCCTGAGTTCGTTTGATTCCACCAATGTGGTTTTGAACTCGCCAGGCTTCGTCAAACTTGCCCTAGCGCAAGAAGACATAGTGTCTTTTTCCAGGGCCGGAGATGATCTGATTATTCAGCTGGAAAACGGCGAAGTAGTCACGATCGAAAACTTTTACTTAGCGGATTCCGCCAGCGCACAGAGTGATCTTTTTATCGAAGATCCGGAGTCGGGTGCAGTATTACTCGCTCAGAAGGGTGCGGATGGCTCCATTTTTTCTATGGCGCAAGTCAGCAGTAGTGCCGACGTTGCAGGCGTAATTCCCCCCACGGGTGAGTATGTCTGTCCGTGGGTATGGGCCGGGCTGGCAGCGCTGGGGATTGTGGGCATCGCGGCGTCCCTGGACGATGATGATCCCAGATCTCCGAGATTTGAGCCGTATGAGCCTCCTGCGGAACCGCCAGAGCCGCCCGGGGGAGGTGAAGAACCGCCCGGAGGTAAACCACCGCCCGGAGGTGAAGAGCCACCGGATGGTGATGCGGATGCGGACTCTGACGCGGACGCCGATGCAGACACCGATGCTGACGCGGACGCCGACGCGGATACGGATGCCGACGCGGATACGGATGCCGACGCGGACGCCGATGCGGATACGGATGCCGACGCGGATGCCGACGCGGATGCCGATGCGGATACGGACGCCGACGCAGACGCCGATGCGGATACGGATGCCGACGCAGATGCCGATGCGGATACGGATGCCGACGCAGACGCCGATGCGGATACGGATGCCGACGCAGACGCCGATGCGGATACCGACGCAGACGCGGACGCCGATGCGGATACGGATGCAGACGCGGACGCCGATGCGGACACGGATGCCGACGCAGACGCCGATGCGGATGCCGATGCGGACGCCGATGCGGATACCGACGCGGATGCCGATGCGGATGCCGACGCAGATGCGGATGCCGATGCGGATGCCGATGCGGATGCCGATGCGGATGCGGATGCCGATGCCGATGCGGATGCCGATGCGGATGCTGACGCGGATGCCGATGCCGATGCCGATGCCGACGCGGATGCCGACGCAGATGCCGATGCGGATGCCGACGCCGATGCGGATGCCGATGCGGATGCCGACGCGGATGCCGATGCCGATGCCGATGCGGATGCCGACGCAGATGCCGATGCCGACGCCGACGCCGACGCCGATGCGGATGCCGACGCCGATGCGGATGCCGATGCGGATGCCGATGCCGACGCTGACGCCGATGCGGATGCCGACTGCGATATCAATATCGATATCGACATTGATATTGACATCGACTGTGAGTGTGACGCCGATGCTGATTCAGACGCAGACGCAGACGCAGACGCAGACGCAGACGCAGACGCAGACGCAGACGCAGACGCGGATTCGGATGCCGACTACAACTTCAGCTACGAGCTTGATCTCCACGGATATGACGTGGACATTGATATCGATGTTGATATTGATAAAACGGGCAGTCACAAAGATGGTGATTGTGAAATAGATATTGATATCGACATAGATATCGACATCGAGTGTGATGCCGACGCAGACTCGGATGCGGATGCGGATGCGGATGCGGATGCGGATGCGGATGCGGATGCGGATGCGGATGCGGATGCGGATGCGGATGCGGATGCGGATGCGGATGCGGATGCGGATGCTGACGCCGATGCCGATGCCGATGCCGATGCTGATGCCGATGCCGATGCCGATGCTGACGCCGATGCCGATGCCGATGCCGATGCTGATGCCGATGCCGATGCCGATGCGGATGCGGATGCTGACGCCGATGCCGACGCTGACTGTGACGCCGACGCCGACGCCGACGCCGACGCCGACGCCGACGCCGATGCCGATGCCGATGCCGACGCGGACGCCGATGCGGATGCAGATGCGGATACGGATGCTGACGCAGACGCCGATGCGGATACGGATGCCGACGCGGATGCTGACGCAGATACGGATGCCGACGCGGATGCTGACGCAGATACGGATGCTGACGCGGACGCGGACGCTGACGCTGACGCGGATGCTGACGCAGATACGGATGCTGACGCGGATGCTGATGCAGATACGGATGCTGACGCCGATGCCGATGCCGATGCTGACGCAGATACGGATGCCGATGCTGACGCTGATGCCGATGCCGACTCAGACTCGGATCGAGACTTGCCGAATGGTATCTCTTACGTCGCCTTCAGGCTGGAAGATGGGCAGATCATCAAGGTCGAGTATGGAGACGAGGATGACATCAAGGATCCGAGTCAACCGCAAAGCCTGATCGACTGTATCGAAGAGGAATACGGCTCCGAAGTTGTCGAGTACATCATCAAGGCGGGTAACTCCCACTACGATGAAGAAGGCAACGTCACCACCACCGATGGCTGGCCAACCAACCCGGCTGGCAATGTCGGAGGGCCCGGAGTCGAAACCGTCCAGCTGGATGAACTCTGTGACGACGATGAGATGATGCAGACGGAAAATGAATCATCGAATCTGATGTTCGCGGAGCTGGGTGCTGACTTGGATCAGCTCGGTGAAGCAGAAGGTCTTGATCAACATGAGCTCCAGGCAGTCAAAGAGGCCATCCAGGCCCAGCTGGAAGAGGCTCTGGGCGATGTGATCAGTCTGGGTGATGTCTTCGCGGACAATGACTCGGATTCACCACAGCTGGAGGCCAGTGAACAGCCGCCGACGCTTGAGGATCTTCTGCTAGACGTCGTCGACGAACTCACGTTGCCGGGATTCGGCTCCAGTATCTCTCTTACAGAGGGCCTGGGAGGCGCTGTAGACCTTGGCGAACCGTGTGACACATTACCTCAGGATATGGATGACCCGATGAGGGACCTCTGGTCTCAAAACGGTAACCACGATCTCTAGGTAAACGTCTACTGATTGGCCCAGTATTTTGGGCGCCATAAGCACCGGGCCACAAGCCCGGTGCTTTTTTATTGAACTAGAATTAATGCGGCATTAGGTATAACTGCCCGCATGAAACTGTTCGATGGACACTTCTATTGCGGAATAACAAGTGAATAAATGTGAGCCAACGGTACACGATGTTCAGGTCAAGGAAGGCTGCGCGTTGTATAGCCTGCCATATTGTCGGTGTCTCAGCTCTGCTGACACTGCCTCTCGCGCTGGCGGATGAGGCTGAAAGCGAATTTCAGACCATCAGCCCCAGCCGCTTGCAGAACGATACGGACAGTCCGTTCCTCACTGCGCAGCCACTCAATCCTTCGGTCACTGCCAGCTCCAATACATGGAAGCTCGACATTACAGAGGCTGTTCAGAAAGCGGTGGAATGGCACCCGGCGATCGGCGAATCGGTTGGTGCGCTTCACCGGCAGCAGGAAAATATCCGTAGCGCCCGCGCTGGCTACTTTCCACAAGTGAGTGTGGGAGTGATCGGCGGGTACGATAGTGAAACCAATGGCGATGGGGACGGGCATGCAGTACAGCTCTATCTTTCCCAGGTCTTGTACGACTTCGGGAAAATTTCCGGTAGCGTCGATTCCGCAACAGCGAGTGCACGGGCCGCGCAAGCCCTGGTTTTGCAGCAGATTGATGCCATCGCACGCGATACCGCCCAGGCGGCCATTGAAGTGCAGCGTTATCAGGCATTACTCGAATCCGCAGATGCGCAGATCGAGGGAGTATCTGCAATTTCCCGCCTGGTTAAAATCCGCAGTGACCGCGGGGCGAGTACGCGATCTGATGTTTTACAGGCGCAGTCGCGCATGGAATCCGCGCGCGCTGACCGACAGCAATTGCAGGCGCAGCTGAATCGCTGGCGCAGTGTCCTGCAAAACCTGATGGGTGTGCAGCAAAGTGTTGCGCTCGCGATGGGGTTACCTGATCCGGTATTGAACGGTTGTATGGTTGACCCGATGCAGGCGAACTATGCCCCAGCGGTTCTGCTCGCTGAAGCGCAGCGAGCGGAAGCAATGGCACAACTGAAGGAGGCGCGGGCGCAATCCTGGCCGACTTTGTCTCTGGATGGCAGTGTCAACAGCTATCTGGACCAGGAATACGTGGATTCGAATGCGCTGAATGATCACGAAAGCGCTGTTTTCCTGAATCTTTCCATGCCGATTTATCAGGGCGGGCGACTCTCTGCCAACAAAGAGGCAGCGAGCTTTGCCATGCGTTCAGCGGACGCAGCAAAAGACAATGCCCGGCTTTCCGTTGCCCGCGACCTGCGCATTGCCCAGAGCCAGAGTGAGGGGCTGCACCGGAGTGTTTCCATTCTTGAAGCCCGTTTGCGGGCAATTTCTGAAACACGAGACCTGTATCGCAAACAGTACTCCTCTCTGGGAAGTCGAACGCTGATAGAGCTTCTTAACTCCGAAGAAGAGCTGCATCAGGCGCGCATAGAAAAGAACAATACGGTGTACGATCTGCACAAGCTGCAGGTGGACTGCCTCTATACCGTTGGTGAAATCAGAGCTGCATTTGATCTTCAGGGGCGTCCCATTCAGGGGGTTGAGGTGCTGCCGTAGCAACGTTTACGGCAGAGGTTTTCAGGAAGTGCCAGACGCAGGCTAGCGCCAGGAGAGGGATATGGAAGACCCCCGAAGTGAGAAAGCGGAATATACGTCCTGGGTGCATGCCATCCTGACCGTTGCGCAGCACTATCGGCTGGAATTTTCTGAGGAAAATATTCGAATCGCCTCCCGTTGGGGGCAGCAGGAATCGGCCGAAAGTGTTGTGCGGAGTATGGCGCGGCAGGCGGGCCTGGTGGCGAGGTTTACAGAGTTCGACCGGACGATGCTGAGCCCGTGGCGCTTGCCCCTGGTTGTACAGCTGCGGGATGGCCAGGTCGGGGTGATTGAAACCACGGATGGAAAAGGGCACCTCTCGGTGTCGTTTAGTGGTGACCGCGGTGCCCCAACACGTCTCAATGTAGAGTCACTTGTTTCCCATATCATCTCGGTAGTGGTTCTGCGGCCCGCACACAATGTGGCCGATGCGCGGGTTGACGATTATGTAAAGCCGCCGCAAAAACACTGGTTCCGGTCAATTATCCTGAGAGACCTGAAGCCCTACGGGCATGTCATGATTGCCACGACTGTGGCCAATATCCTGGCTCTCGCCGGGATACTCTTTTCCAAGCAGGTATACGACCGGGTAATACCTGCTGAATCCACACCGACCCTCTATGTTCTTTTCAGTGGTGTGCTTGTTGCCGTTCTCTTCGATTTCCTGATGCGAATAAACCGCATACGGGTAACCGATCTCCTCGGGAAGCGTGCGGATATCCGCGTGTCTGACCTCGTATACGGGCACGCGGTACGGCTGCGCAATAGCGCCAAGCCAAAATCAACCGGCGCATTTATTTCCCAGATTCGCGAGTTGGATAGGGTTCGCGAGATGGTGACGTCCACCACCATCCTGGCAATGGCGGATATGCCATTCTTTTTCCTGTTTTTCGCCTTTTTATGGTATGTGGCGGGGCCACTTGCACTAATCCCGCTGGCAGCACTGGTATTACTGATAGTACCGGGGTTGTTGGCGCAGAGAAAGCTGGCGCAGCTAGCGGGTGAGTCCATCCGCGAATCCTCCCTGCGCAATGCGATGCTGGTGGAAACCGTACAGGGCATGGAGGATATCAAGTCCATGCAGGCAGAGCAGAGATTTCAGCAGCAGTGGAATCACTACAATGCGGTAACGGCCGAGTCCAATCTTCGGCTTCGGGGTTTGATCGGGAGGCTGGTTACATGGACACACAATGTCCAGTCCAGTGTATTTGCGTTTATCGTGCTGTTCGGCGCACCGATGGTGATGGCCGGGGATATGACAACCGGCTCGCTTGTGGCCGCATCTATTCTCGGCTCCCGTATGATGGCACCGATGTCTCAGATTACCCAGGTATTGAGCCGTTGGCAGCAGGCCAAATATGCGCTTAAAGGCCTCGACAACATCATGCAGCTCCCGGTGGACCACGCCGAGGGCAGCAAGCGGGTACACCTTTCTTCCATATCCGGCAACTACCAGCTGCGCCAGGCATCGTTCAAGTATGGTGCGGACTGCGAAATTCCAGCACTTTCCGTAGAGAAACTGGAAATACACGCTGGGGAAAAGATTGCGATTCTTGGCCGAAACGGTGCAGGAAAGTCCACTTTGCTGCAGGCTCTGTCTGGAATGCTTGAGCCCGCCTCTGGAGAAGTGATCCTCGATGGCGTAAGCCTTGCACATATTGACCCTGCCGATGTCCGCCGCGATATCGGCTTGCTGACCCAAAATGCGAACCTTTTTCATGGGACCTTGCGTGAGAACGTTACCCTGGGTGCACCCGGGGCAACAGACAAGGAAATCATCGCGGCCCTGGACATGTCTGGCGCACTTGAGTTTATACGCAAACTACCGAAGGGTATGGATCACGTGGTACTGGAAGGTGGTTTGGGACTTTCCGGTGGCCAACGGCAGTCTTTGCTGCTTGCACGGCTGTTTATCCGCAACCCCAGTATTGTACTGCTGGATGAGCCGACCGCATCTCTGGATGACCTGACCGAAAAGCGCTTCATCAGCAAGCTGGAACAGTGGCTGGTTGGACGAACACTCATCATTGCGACCCATCGCACCAGCACTCTGAAACTCGCTGACCGAATTTTGGTAATTGATAGCGGCAAGCTGCTCCTTGATGAGCCGAAGGAGGCTGCGCTGCAGACGCTGTCACGGGGAACCGCGCAGCAGAGCCAGGAGCAAGGTGTGGAAAAGCTGGCGGATAGCGAGCAGGTGAGCTGATGGAAAGAGAAGTTTCTACCACGGATACCCAGGAATCGGCGATCAGCCGACGCCCGGATCAGTCTTCCCAGGCCGCCAATGTAGCCATTCTGGAAGCTGACTTTCACAATGCCGGCGCCCACTACAGCGAAGACTCTGACGATGCTGAGCTTTCCCGCTCTGGTCGGGTAGTCTGGATCTTCTTTCTGTTGCTGGTCAGCCTCGTGACCTGGTCCTACTTCGCTAAGGTCGATGAGGTCTCCAAGGGCGCGGGCAAGGTAATCCCGACCTCGCGTGCCCAGATTGTCCAGTCACTTGAGGGCGGAATCCTGGCGCAATTGAATGTGACGGAAGGGGATATCGTGACGCCCGGCCAGGTGCTCGCACAACTGGACCCGACAAAAGTACGCTCGAATGTACAGGAAAGTGAGGCACGCTACCGTGCGGCTCTGGCAAGCGCCGCGCGGCTCAGTGCCGAAGTTAACGGCACGCCGCTACGCTTCCCGGAAGAATTGACCAAGTATGAGGACCTTATTGCCAAAGAGCGGAGATTGTTCCAGACGCGGCAAAAAAGTCTACGAGATTCCCTGATTAGCCTGGAGGAGTCGCGGGACCTGATTGAAAGCGAGTTGTCGATAACACGCGACCTGGTTAAGTCGGGTGCCGCAAGTAACGTTGAAGTATTGCGACTTAGCCGGCAGAAATCCGAGCTGGATCTGAAAATAAAGGATGTGCGTTCAGAATACATGGTGCGCGCACGGGAAGAGCTGGCCGGTGTCAGTGCGGAGGTTTCAGCACTGACTTCCGTGATAGAAGGACGTGCAGATTCTCTAACCCGGCTTACCCTAAAGTCACCGGTACGTGGAATCGTGAAAGATATCGAAGTTACCACGATCGGTGGTGTGATTCCTCCGAACGGCCGCTTGATGGAGATAGTCCCGCTGGATGACCGGCTCCTTATCGAGGCAAAGATTTCTCCGCGGGACATTGCATTCATTCACCCAGGGCAGGAAGCCAAAGTCAAGATTACCGCATACGACTACTCCGTATACGGAGGACTGGATGGCAAAGTCACCACGATTTCTCCTGACACGATCCAGGACGAAACCCGACCCGGGGAATATTTTTACCATGTGCTCATCCTGACGGAGTCACATGCGCTGATAAATCGTGCGGGCAAGGAGTTTCCGATTGTCCCCGGTATGGTGGCTAGTGTGGACGTTAAAACCGGTTCAAAAACGGTGTTTGATTATCTGGTTAAGCCATTCAATCAGGCTGGGGAGGCGTTGCGAGAGCGCTGATCTGGTCCACTTTGGAGGGATGAAAAGGGGGACATAGAAGGGACGAAGTGAAAAGAGGCGAAGGGATATGCCATGGTTCGACAATGTATAGCGTTCCTGATGCTAATGGCAGGACTCGCAGGTGACACTTTTGCCGATTCCAGTGGAAAAGGCACCACCGTGACACTCGAGGCAGAAATCACGGTAAACAATGATACGGACACACCTATCGAGGGATACGTGCATCGGGTAGCTGTGCCCGTCGAAGGCCATATGCAGCAGAAGCTGTTGGGTATCCGTCACGACGACGTTGCCCGGTTTGAACGAAAGTCGTTCAAACACGAAGCCGGCGACTACGTAGAGCTGGAATGGGATATCCCTGCCAACACCACCTCGACGAAGATCGTGTATTTCGATCTACTGGTCAAATCGTATCAATTTTCACAAGGCGCACGGAATACGGAGCGGGGCCTGCAGGGTGCGCGAGCTAGACAAGCCCCGGATTCGATTTATGTGAAACCCGCGAAGTATATCGAATCGGAGGACGACGAGATCGTCAGGCTGGCTCATCATATCCAGCGCAGTTTTTCTGATCCGGAGGCGCAGCTTCGCGCGGCTTTTCTTACTCCCCAGCAAATGATTCAATACCGTCGTCAGTCCACCCGTGGGGCCCTTTACGCAGTTTCAGCCCGTCAGGGCGACTGTACCGAGTATGCAGCGCTATTTGTCGCGCTTGCCCGCGCCATGGGGTTCCCGGCCCGCATGACATCGGAATTCCTGTTTACCGAGCACCGCGAATTCTCCCAGCCTAATCATCACGCGGCAGAAGTCTACCTGAATGGACGCTGGATACCTGTGGATGCCAACTTGGCACTGGATCCGAAGTTCGGCTACGGATTTGGCTCGGGTGCGCATAGCAAGATTGTCCTGAACCGAAATTCGGTCTGGGTGTGGTCCAATCTTTGGCCTCGCGGGGTAAGTAAGCGTCCAGGTAAGGTTGATGTAGATATGCAATGGACTATCCGCGACGTGCGGAGGAAATAGATATGCCTGAAAAATTGCCAGTAGATCGTGTCATACGGGAGTCGGAAGAAAATGATTACTCTGATTCCAAATTCCTGAATAGCCGGGATGACATCGGTACTCAGTTGCTGTGTGATGCGGCGGCGCGTCAAGGACTTGAGGTCCACTATCACAGGCGCCTGATCTTTGAGGTATTCAATGACAAGCAGCGTGTCGTTTTTCGACAGAATTCACCCGGGAACTCCGCGGTTTATACCTACTGCGCGCGCCAGAAGCAGATTGCCAAGAACATTTTGGCAAGAGGCGGGGTGCCAGTACCGACCGGCGGGATGTTTGAACGCTACGGTAGCGCGTTACGTTATTTCAAGGAAGCGGATACAGCGGTTACCGTAAAGCCGAATGACGGTTCTTCTGGTTCAGGCGTCAGTAGCAGTGTGACCAATGAAACTGAATTCGAAAAGGCATGGGAGTTCGCCAGAAAATATAGCCGCAATATTATCGTTGAGCAGAATATCTATGGTGAAGATATTCGGGTGATCGTGATAGGGGGAAAGGCGGAGGCAGCCTATGTGCGAATTCCTGCTCACGTTGTTGGAGATGGCAAAAGCAGTATTCGGGAACTTGTCGAATATAAAAATTCGTTGAGAATGAAAAATCCCAGTTTGCGTCTGGACTTGATTCGTCGGTTCGATTTACTGGAAAGAAACCAGACTTCCCTCGACTTAGTGCCCGCCGTTGGCGAGAAGGTGCAACTCACCACTGTGGCTAATGCATCTGCGGGTGGCGAGACGGTACAGATCTTTGATTATTTAAGCCAGGATATTCTTGCCGTGGCCGAGAAGGCTGCACTGTGCTTTCCGGGCCTTGTACAGGTCGGTGTTGACCTGATCTATACGGGTACATCTAATCTCGATACGGAAACAATAGCGCCTGCTTACGTGATCGAAGTGAATTCCAATCCCGGAATCTGTGATGCGGTATTTCCCTGCTATGGGAGGGCGATCGATATCCCGGAAAAACTCCTTTCCCATGTATTTGCTTCCGGCACGGTAAACCAGCAGGTTCAGTCTCCCCTGGCAATCGACCTTGCCAGTCCTTATCGATATCAGGAATTCGATCGGGCCTTCCGGCGCGGTATTCACCGGCAGGTAGATTTGATCGTGCAGGCGGCCTACGCCAGGAATCTTGAGCTGGAATCCTTTTCAGACACAGTGTTTACACTCCGTTCTGCTCGGTCGCGATGTATGTTTCACGGCGGTATTCCGGAAGGCGTGCGCATGGTAAGCCGAAAGATTACCCGCAATCGCAGCTGGATGGCGGATATCCTGCCCCGTAGCGATGGCTTTGACCCGAAAACAACGCCAAGCCTCAGGAAGTTTCGGCTGCTGGTCGTGGGGCGGAAGCTGGTCTCGGCTCTGCATATTCAGCCGGGTGAGCCGGGAAAGGGGGCCGTACGCGCGGAAGTGAGTGACCTGGTCAGCCCCAGCGTATTGCCGATCCTGGAAAGGACTCTCTCGGCAATATTTGACCCGCCGCTGGCGGGAATAGAGATACTCGCAGAAGACATCTCCGCGGATATGCAAAGCCAAAATTGGTCAGTTCAGGATGCGGTGTGCAACCCATTTCTGGGCTGGCACCAGTTTCCCGAGCGCGGAGTGGGCAGAGATGTTTCTTCGGCATTGATCCAGGAATTGTTTCCCGATGTGACCGATAGTGAGGTGCCTGTCGAGGGGGTAAGGCTTGTTATTAAAGGCAACGTTCAGGGCGTTGGATTCCGAGGCTGGCTCAAGCTCATGGCAATCCGTCACAGTGTCAGCGGTTGGGTCAAGAACCTGCCCGATGGCTCTGTCGAGGCGGTGCTGGAGGGTAGCCCGGCGGGAATTTCTGCGCTGGAGAAACTGTGTCACAAAGGGCCCGACGCAGCCACGGTAGAGTCTGTCGCCAGGGAGGCGGGCAGTTGCACCGGCCGTCTCGCGTTTACCGCGATGGCGTGAAGGACACTGTAGACACCCGTTGGCGGTGTGACAGTAATTCTTGGTGCGAGTCATTATATGGATATTGAGGTGAATTAATGCATACCGTACGAGCAGCCTTCAGTACCCCGATTTTTATCCGGGACATGGAAGACTCCGAGGCATTCAACGAGCGACTGGCCGGCATCATCCTTGATATGGAAGCCAGTACACCCGGCATGAAACGCTCGAATATCGGCAGCTGGGATTCCAAAAAGGACTTCCTGGAATGGCCGTTTGAGGAGATTCGGACGCTCAAGAAATGGATTGCATCGGGGGTCAAGGAAGTGACTCTGAAAGCGACCAAGAACAAGTTCAACCCGCATACTCAGGATATGCTGGCGCATGCCTGGGCGAATGTTTCCCGGGCGGACAGCTATCGAAAAATTCATAATCACGAAGCATGTACCTGGTCGGGTGTCTACTATGTCAAGTCGGATCTGGTCAAGGAGAGAAGTGTCAGCAGTGGCAATATCGAGTTTCTCGATCCGCGCATGTTGTGCATTTCGGCAGAATTACCCAACAGCAGCTTCGGAAGCCGCGTGCGTGTGGTGCCGAGGGCCGGCCGGCTGGTAATTTTTCCAAACTGGTTACTGCACTATGTCAATCCTGTCGAGGATGACTCTCTGCGTATATGTGTTGCGTTCAACGTAAAGCTGGAAACCAAAACCGTAAGGCGCAGGGCCGGAACCATGCTGCCGATGTTCCGGCAGCAGGAAAATGTGCGGTCCCAGACAGTAGAGAGTGCGGTGGAGCACACGGACGACCAGATCTACGAGCGTATCACGGGGTTAGAGGCTGCGCAGAAGCCGCGTGTCCCGAGTAATTCTGACTGACTGATGGGCTTGGCGTTATGTTGCTGTAATCGTATTGGTTACTGACCGCGTGTGCCGCGAACCGGATACAGCCTTGGTAAAACTCTTCTCTCTGCCGGAATCAGGGTAACCACCTCAGGCGGTTACCCTGTTTTCTGTCAATTTTTTCAGTAGCTTTGGCAATGTGCCAAAATCAGAATCTCTTCTGGAGCCCTTGATCAGAATAAGGTCGTCTTTCTGGGCGGTGACCAGTAAATAGTTGGCCATTTCCTCAATGGACGAAAAGTGGGGGCCGAGGATACGCTCCGGTAGTCGTTTTCGCAGGAAGTGCATCTCTTCCCCATGGGTGACAATCAGATCGACGTCCGCGTCCATCAGTGGTTGCGCGAGACTGCCATGCAAAGATTCAGCTTCATCTCCCAGTTCTACCATCCGGCCCAGAGCGGCGATTCTACGGCCATCGCCAGCGACCGGGGTCTGCTTAAGCACTGAAAAGGCATTCAGCATGGAGCTGACGGTGGCATTCCAACTGTCGTCAATAATCTGAACCTTACCGTGAGGAAAGTGGAGCCGCGTTTGATCCAGGTGTCCCTCATCCAGTTGCAGCTGCTGTAGTGCGACGGCAGCTTCACCGATCGAGCGACCCATTGCATAGATTGCGCACAGCGACGCCACGGCGTTGTGCACCATACCGATACTGGGTGCCGGGATCGAGAGCTTGTGTACCTCACCCGCCACCACAATTTCGACCTGGCTACCCAGGCTGTCACCCTGGACATCCAGGATGCGCACCTCGGCCTGTTCGCTGGTGCCAAAGGTAATCACGCGCTTGGCGTGTTGCCGTGCCTTTTCCAGGATGTAATCAAAATGCTGCAGGTGCTCTCCCACAATCGCCACCGAGCGTCCAATCAGGCCATCGAAAATACGGGATTTCCAGAGTGCTGTATCGCGGGTGCTTTTTACCCGGCTGGTGGTTTGCGAGACCCCGATTTCGGTAATCATCGCGATCGTGGGGTGAATCCGCCGGGTAATGGGGCCCTGTTTCATCCACAGAGCACTCTGCGCCACTTCGATGACCGCGGCGTTATGATCCGCGCTCAGGCTCGCCAGCATGGATGGTGCTCCCACCCGCGAATTGTAATTTCCGAGGCTGGTCAGGACTTTCTCCCTGCCGCCGAGCATACAGCCCAACATTTTCACGGTAGAAGATTTGCCTGCGGTCCCGGTTACCGCAATCACGTCGCCACGATAGCGATATCGTGCGGCAAGCCCCAGTTCGATGATGGCCTGGATGGGATCTGTAACCTGTAATACCGGGAGGTGTTCCGGTAAGCCGGCAACCGGTTGCTGGACAATGACACCGGCCAGGTTGCTGCCTGCGCGACGCACGATTTCCGGCAACTTGTCGTGCAGGTCCCATTGCTTATATTTTTCCGCAGAGCTGCGCTCATGGTAGGCGCGGTCGTCAGATTTATGCGCTACAAACATGGCCGGGGTAAGTGACTGTTGGATAAAGCTCTGCCCGGAAACCACGCTGCGAGTAAACCAGTCTTGCGGCGGCGGCATCAACCAGTGGCCGCCAGTGACTGCGGCAAGCTGTTCTGCGTCCCATGTCTGGCCCGCTACTTCCCTGAAAATACAGGGTGGAAATTCCGTCCTGTATACCGGCGGCTTACGCCCGTCGATGGTGTTGTAGGTTTTTTGGGCGCTAGGCGTTTGAGTGCTCTGCCTATCGGGGGTTGCCGCCTCGCGGCCCTGAATTCTCAGGCTTATAAGTTCGTCGTTAACACGGGTCGGTTCAATATGGGTGGCTGGCCCCTTTAGTCCAACCTCCAGCCGCAGGTCCACGTTGTGCAATTGTCTGCTGGGCGGCGGACGCAGACCGTAATAGTCCCGGTAGATGATGCCTGTTTTCCAGCGGCTGGTAGGGAGTTGCCAATCGCAGGGATCATGATCCATGGACTTGCCCCAGTAGGGCATGGGTGTCTGTTCAACCGGTACGGCACGAATATCCAGCCGCAGGTTTTCAGTGACCGGAGTCGTGAGTGTCCAGAAGGTTTCCACGAAAATCAGTCGGCGCTGCTCGATAATTTGTGGTGTGCTGCGTACTCCTAACAGTCGCAGTGGCCCGATGTCCGTTGGGGTAATCCGGGCCTCGGGCGGTACTTCCGGTACTACCCAGTTGGGGGACGGCGGCCGTTGGACCTGGTCGAGCAGGGGCAGGTTGTACCGGGTCTTTTGACTCTTCGACAGGGCCAGGTGTGGGCGGTCCGGGGGTGCCAGCTGGTATTGTGCACTGCCATCTTGTAGCAGCACCATCTGCGTCCCGAGCCTGTTGCACTTATCCAGATACCGCTCGGTAACCGCACGCCCTTTGCGGCCACTCAGCTGGCGACTAAACCCGAAGCCACTGCCAACCGGGAAGAACCGGATCGATTCCACCCCGCGATGACTCAGGAAAAGCTGGAATATACCGCTGTCTTTCAGACTGCGACGTACAGAGTCAAATAGCAGGTCTCCCGCATCGTGGATGATGGGCCGGTCGCGGTAGATCTCGATTCCCTGGAGCAGGTGTGCGCTGGTGCCCAGTACCGCATCGGCGCCGGCGTCGATGATAGCGTGCCCAATAGTGATCTCTGCCTGTGAGGGCTCTTCCTCCAGGTTTGCACCCCAGTGCACGGCGACCATCACCACCGGGGCATGCCTGCGCGCGGCTTCGATACGAGGCTTTAGCAGCGCCGCCCAGGCCTGTGGATCGCGTAGTGGCAGGTAGGCGCATCCCGGCTGGCGGGCTCCCGCGGCAAACTGTTTCTGGGTGGCGTCGAGGGAGAAAATCGCTACGTTCAGATCGCCTGCCGGCCGGATCACCGGGGTTAGCGCGGCCGTCAGGTTGGCACCGGATCCGGTGTGCCCAATCCCCAGTCCGTCCAGCCAGAATCCCTGTTCCAGTAGTGCCTGGTTGCCATAGTCGCCACTGTGGTTGTTGGCCGTGGTGACCACATCGATACCGGCATGGCACAGGAGCTTGAGCATTTCCGGGCGCGCGCGATAGTAGTAAGGTGACCTTTCCCCTTTATCCACGCCCTGTTCACCGGTGGTGGCAACCACGCATTCGAGATTGATCACACTCAGGTCCGCCTGGCTGAGCGCCGGAATCCGACCGAGCACTTCCTTCTCGCCAAGCTCCTCCAGCCGATAATGTTGGCGGCGGGCAAGGTTTACGTCGCCGCCCCAGGCGAGGACGGGCAATTGATTCTCTTCTGGTATGGGCAATGCGGCATTGGCATTCGCTGGAGTAAATTCGACCGGGCATCCTCCCTGCAGAAGGTATTTCCGGAAAGCCACGAACCCGGACAGGTAGTGCTCGACGTCATCAATACGAACCCGAAATGCGTGATGACGGATATAAAAGCTGCCGGTGATTTTCCCCGGGTTTTTAAAGAACATCGCGTATTCTGGCCAGAAATATCCGTTCAGAAGATACATTGCGCGGGTGTGCAGCGCGCGATAGAACTTGCGCAGATCCATTTGCTGCAGCAAATAGGTGAATTCTTTCTCCTGGCGCAGGCGAGTGACCATGCGCTCTGCCGCCATCATCAGCTCCAGCAACGTGGGGAAGGTGGTGATGCGCTCGATAATAAAGTCCAGATGCCCGACCACATTCTGGATGCCGAATTGATAGTAGCGGGCTTCCGGCCGATACAGGGTAAGTTCGTTGACGCAGTAACTGAGCCAGTGGTCGTGAGCCTGCCAATGATCGTTGGCAATAAAAAATTCAAATGCTTTTTCAACAATATCGAGCCAGCGAGAATCTTTTGTGAGACCGTACAATCGCATCAGGCCAAAGGCCGCTTCGCCATCGTAATAGATGATGCGGAATTCTTCCTTGACGGAAAGGTCCGGATAATTCAGGACGTGCACAAACTTCCCGCTCGCGGGGTCCTGCATAAACTGGATACCGAGTGCCAGTTGATCCATTAATCCGTGGTGATCCTCGCTGCCGGTCAGTTCGGCATATTTCACCAGTGCAAGCAGGCACACGGCGTTGCCGCCGAGCTTGATCTCACCGTTGGCTTCCACCAGAAACGCCGCCTGCTCGCCGCTGGGAAGCGTAGCTTGCCTGATCAATTTGGTGGTCAGGTAGTGGAGCGCGCGGTCGATCGATTGCTTGACTCGATCATCACCGGTGACTTCCCAGCCCTCGGTCATGGCATAGGTAGAGCTGGCGTGGCGAAGTGTGTTGTAGGTGCCGATGGCACGGTCGAAGCAACAGTGCCAGCCATATTCAAAGCGCCCGCTGTTGTGTACTTGGCTGGCGAGGTAGCGGCTGCTGGTGTTAATCACGTTGTAGCTGGTCGGCTCATCCAGCTCGTCGATTACACGTCGACCGGCATTGCGCCCCGGTCCGTAGAGCAGTTGCGGTGGTGTATTGCTGTCGACAAAGAGTCCCTCGGTACTGAGCAAGGTGACCTCGGTCTGGTCTTCAAAGTCGAGTGGTGTGCTTTTTCCAAAGCGCAGTGCGGTGTAGTTGCGGAATTTTTCCCGGTTGACCACCACATGGGCAATTTTATTGCCGCCGTAGAGCATGGCGTTGCCATTCAGTTCCTGCTCAAGAAAGGCCGTTTTCCACTCGCGGTCCAGCGCCAGGCCATGGCGAAAGTAGCCCCGTTTGGTCACCCGGAAGCGTTCCCGAAGGGTCTTCCAGTCCAGACGCTCGCTGTCGGTTACCCAATCGATACGCAGCCAGCGGGCATCCAGCTTCGCGCTCTTGAGCAGTTTGCGTACCTGGGAGGCCAGCTTCAGCCACAGCGCATTCAGGTCTTCGGAGCGGCCATGGCAGACTCGGGCCCGCTGCTTGCCATCACTCACAGAAAAAAACAGGGTGTAAGGCGGCGGAAGCTCGGCCAGTTCCCGCTCAACGGCTGGACGCGCGCGCAGAAGGAGGTCGGAGAGGGTATTGGATTTAGCCATGGCGCAGAATCTTTCCTGAAACTCGTTATCGTTCGAGGCAGGGAAGGCTGCAGTTAGGGCACAACAAGTGTGTTGCCGGTATCCGGTGGCAGGTGGACTGGGAGCACTTCCCTGGCAACGCAATCCGTAACCCAGAGTATAGTTATGCGACCAGCGAGCGCCGGGAATGAGGCGACAGAAAACCGGCTATTGCGGAGTGAGCCGAAGGCGGCGCCGAGTGTTCGGGCGGCCCAGGGGCCGCCCGTCAGGCGTGGGAGGATTACAGTTCGGCGGCGAGGCGTGAACCCTGATCGATGGCCCGTTTGGCATCCAGTTCCGCCGCTTCGAAAGCGCCACCGATCAGGTGGCTGGACTGGCCGCGAGCCTGCAGTTCTTCGTGCAGTTCACGCAGCGGCTCCTGCCCGGCGCAGACAATGATGTTGTCCACTTCCAGCAGCCTTGCTTCGTCGCCTACGCGGATATGCAGGCCGCGATCGTCGACTTTCTCGTAGCTGACACCTGCCAGATTCTGCACCTGACGGTGCTTGAGACTGGTGCGGTGAATCCAGCCGGTGGTCTTGCCGAGACCGGCACCCACCTTGGAGGTTTTCCGCTGTAGCAGGAATATTTCCCGCGGGCTGGTCACCGGTTCCTGCGGTTTCAGCCCGGCGCGGTGTTCGAGCTGGATATCCACACCCCATTCATCGAAGAATTCCTGCTTGTTACTGGCAATCAGCTCCTTGGCGTGGTCTTCGCTGTGCGTTAGGTATTCGGCTACATCGAAGCCGATGCCGCCAGCCCCGATAATCGCGACGCGTTTGCCAACTGGCTTTTTCGCCTTCAACACATCCAGGTAGCTGAGTACCTTGGGATGCGCGATACCTTCGATGGGGGGGGTGCGCGGTGCGATACCCGTAGCGATCAACACCTCATCGAAGCCCGCCAGGCTGTCTGCCGTAGCGCGCGTATTCAGTCGCACCTGAACACCGGTAAGCTCGAGCTTGCGCTTGAAGTAACGCAGGGTCTCTTCAAATTCCGCTTTGCCGGGGATCTGTTTGGCGATATTGAACTGGCCGCCCACCTTGTCGTCTGCTTCAAACAGGGTGACCTGATGCCCGCGTTCTGCGGCGACGGTTGCCGCCGCGAGACCGGCAGGACCGGCCCCGACAACGGCGATTTTCTTCGCGCTGCTGGTCGGCAGATAGTTCAATTCGGTTTCGTGGCAGGCGCGCGGGTTTACCAGGCAGGAAGTAAGCTTTAGCTCGAAGGTGTGGTCCAGACAGGCCTGGTTGCAGCCGATGCAGGTATTGATTTCATCCGCGCGGTTTTCTGCCGCCTTGTTGACGAACTCCGCATCCGCGAGGAAGGGCCGCGCCATGGAGATCATGTCGGCATCGCCATTGGCGAGTACGTCTTCGCCTACCTGTGGCATGTTGATACGGTTGCTGGTGACCACGGGTACGGTCAGATGCTTTTTCACCTTGGCGGTGATCCCGCTGAACGCCGCACGCGGTACGCTGGTGGCGATGGTGGGGACGCGCGCTTCGTGCCAGCCGATACCGGTATTGATGATGTTGGCGCCGGCCTTCTCAATGGCCTGGCCAAGTTGTACCACTTCGTCAAAGTCACTGCCGCCCTCTACCAGGTCCAGCATGGACAGTCGGTAGATGATGATGAAATCCTCGCCCACCGCCGCGCGGATACGGCGCACGATTTCAATGGGGAGGCGGGTGCGGTTGTCGAAGCTTCCGCCCCAACGGTCCTGCCGGTGGTTGGTGCGGGCGACGATAAACTGATTGATGAAGTAGCCTTCAGAGCCCATCACTTCCACGCCATCGTAACCGGCTTCGCGGGCGAGGGTGGCACAGCGGACATAGTCTTCGATCTGTTGTTCGACCTCTTCGTCACTCAGCTCCTTGGGTGTGAAGGGGTTGATGGGCGCCTGAACCGCCGAGGGGGCGACCAGATCTGGATTGTAGGCGTAGCGGCCGGCGTGGAGGATCTGCATGCAGATTTTTCCACCTTCACGATGTACGGCGTCGGTGATGGTGCGGTGTTCGATGGCTTCTTCAGCGGTGGTCATCTTGGATGACCCCTGAAACACGCCCCCCTCTTCATTGGGTGCGATACCGCCGGTGACAATCAGGCCGACACCACCGCGGGCGCGCTCTCCATAAAACGCGGCGAGGCGATCAAAACCGCCCGGATGCTCTTCCAGGTTGGTGTGCATGGAGCCCATCAGGACACGGTTCTTCAGAGTGGTGAACCCGAGGTCCAGTGGTGCGAGCAGGTGCGGGTAGGCGTGGGTCATGGTAATCGTTCTCTTTCTGTCTACGGCGGGCCTGATAATGAATCTTATATGCAAAAAGTTGCATAGTATGATCCAAGAATAGCAAGCCGTGGGAAACAGGGGCAGTGACCAATTCGATCGAATCCTCTGACCCGTAGCGCTGTTTCATGCTAGCCGAACAGTGAAATGATCTGTTCCCGCAGCCATTTGTGCGCCCCATCCTCGTCCTGACTGCGGTGCCACAACAGGTGCCAGTCCATTTGCGGGATCTGGAAGGGCAGCTCGAAGCAGCGCGCGGGGTACTGGCGGGCAAGGCTGACCGGGACCGTGAGCGCTAGGTCGGTTTTCAGGACCACCAATGGTGCCACCCGGTAATGTTGTACCCGCAGACGGATCTTGCGCCGCCGACCCAACTTGTTAAGCGCGATATCGGCAAGCCCGGGGCCGCTGCGGCGGCTGGACACGTGGATATGTTCCAGTTCCAGGTACTGGTCCAGGGTAAGGCTGGGTTCGCCGGCCAGTGGGTGATCCGGTCGCACCATGCACTGGTAGCGGTCCGCCACCAGGCGTTGCTGGTTCAATTGGGTCGCGGACACCATGGGCACGTCGAGTGCGAAGTCCAGGCTGTTTGCGGCCAGCTCCTTGGCGAGCTGGTCCCGCGGCACGTAGAAGGATTCCACACTGATCCCCGGCGCCACTTGCTGCAGGTGTTCGAGCAACTGCGGTAGCACCAGGGTCTCCGCCATGTCGTTCATGGACACGCGCAGGGTCTTCTGCGCACTGGCCGGTTCAAACCGGTGATGTTCGGTCACGCTGCTCCCCAACAGGGTCAGCGCCTGCTGCACCCGGGGCATGATGTTTTCTGTCAGTGGGGTAGGGCTCATGCCGCTGGGAGTGCGGATGAACAGCTGGTCATCCAGCGCCCGGCGTAGCCTCGCAAGCGCATTGCTCACCGCCGGCTGGGTGATATGTAGCCGTTCTGCCGCGCGCGTCAGGTTGCGTGTGGCATAAATCGCATCCAGTACCGGAAACAGGTTCATATCGATCTGTTGCAGTTGTACCGCCATTTTTCCTCACTCTTGTCGCGCCCCTGTCGCCAGGGCTCGTCGAATGCCATTCCGACTTTTATTCTGAGTCCATCATCACCGCTGTGAATGATGGAATATTTACATAATAAACTTTGATGATCCAAATGGAATCGCTAGCTTTATCTCCCAGCGGGCCCCGGGATGGAATAACCCGGGACGTAATTCGAAACGGTCCAACCATCGTTTACTGTGCCAACCACGGGAGAGAGGCAGTGCCAGAGATCTTTGTTGTGCGCCACGGCCAGGCGTCATTTGGTAGCGACAATTACGACCAGCTTTCTGAACTCGGTTGGCAGCAGGCGCGCTGGCTGGGAGAGCACTGGGGAGAAGACGGGCACCAGTTTGACCACATTGTCAGTGGCGACCTGCAGCGGCACCGTGAAACCGCTCAGGGGATCTGTGAAGGGCTCGGCCTGGACAGGCACCGGGTGGAAGAGCTGCCGCAGCTGAACGAGTTTGATTTCAAGAAAGTCATGCAGGCCTACGGTGAGAAAGATCCGGATTCTGCGCCGGCCGCCAACGCGGAGCGCGCGGAATACTACCGGTTTTTGAAGCTGGCAATGCATGCCTGGTCGAGTGGTGAGATTAACGGTGCGGAAAGCTGGCAGCAGTTTGAGCAGCGAATCGAAGAGGTGCTCGGTGTACTCGCCGCCGGTGCACGGGGGGGCAGGACCCTGGTGGTCAGCTCCGGCGGTGCTATTGCGATGATGGTGCGACAGGTATTGGGGGCGCCGTCACACAGTGTGACCCAGCTGAACATGCAGATAAAAAACACCGCCGTCAGCCATTTTTTTGCCGGCCGCCGCGGATTGACCCTGCACAGTTTCAACCATGTGCCCCATCTGGATAACCGGCAGCGCCGCCAGTTCATTACCTACAGTTGACAGCGGACACCGACAACAACGCATAACGAAAAGAGTTGCCAATGAACTTTGAATATTCCGACAAAGTGCAGGGACTTCTGCAGCGCCTGAAGAACTTTATCGCTGAAGAAGTAATCCCTGCTGAGCAGACGTATTACGAACAGCTGGAACAAGATCGCTGGGGCGAGCCTTCGGTCATGGAGACCCTGAAGCGCAGAGCGAAGGAAGCGGGTCTATGGAACCTGTTTTTGCCGGACTCCGAACACGGCGCGGGTCTGACGAACCTGGAATATGCCCCGCTGGCAGAAGAGATGGGCCGGGTGCTGTTTTCTTCCGAGGTATTCAATTGCAGCGCGCCGGATACCGGCAATATGGAAGTGCTTGCCCAGTACGGGTCCCCCGAGCAACAGGCTCGATGGCTGAAGCCTCTGCTGGAAGGCGAGATCCGTTCGGCATTCGCGATGACAGAGCCAAAAGTGGCCTCCAGTGACGCCACCAATATTGAGACTGAAATCGTGCGCGATGGCGAAGACTATGTCATCAACGGGCACAAGTTTTATATCAGCGGTGCCATGAACCATCGTTGCCAGATCATGATCGTGATGGGCAAGACGGCACCGGACAGCGAGGATCGCTACCGCCAACAGTCGCAGATCCTGGTACCAATGAATACACCGGGTGTGAAGGTGATTCGTCCCATGACCGTGTTCGGATACGACGACGCGCCAGAAGGTCATGCGGAAATAATTTTCGACAATGTGCGGGTACCCAGAGAAAACCTGATTCTTGGTGAAGGCCGCGGCTTTGAAATTGCCCAGGGCCGCCTGGGTCCCGGCCGTATCCACCACTGCATGCGCCTGATTGGCCAGGCTCAGCGCGCGCTGGAAGCCATGTCCAGACGCGCAGAGCAGCGCGAAGTGTTCGGCCGCCCGATGATCAAGCAGGGCTCTGTGCGTGAAGATATCGCGCGCTCAGCCTGCGAGATTGAACAGGCGCGGCTGCTTACCCTGAAAGCGGCCGACCAGATGGATCGATGCGGCAACAAGGCAGCCCGGGATCTGATCGCCATGATCAAGGTCGTGGCACCACAGATGGCGTGCAACGTCATTGATCGCGCGATTCAGATCCACGGAGCCGCCGGCTTGGGACAGGACTTTCATTTGGCGCGGGCCTACAGCTATGCGCGAACTATCCGCCTCGCCGACGGTCCGGACCAGGTGCATATGATGCAACTGGGGCGCAACCTCGCGGCCGCTTACGCGGCGCAGGAGGACTAAATGTCGGAAGTGGAACAGAAACCGTCGCCGGATATATCTTCCGTGGATCAGCTGGACACAGACCGGCTGCTCGAATACCTGAAGCAGCAGGTACCTGGTTTCAGCGGGCCGATCACGGCGAGCAAGTTTTCCGGAGGCCAGTCCAATCCCACGTTCAAGCTGAAGACCGGTACCGGCACTTATGTATTGCGCCGACAGCCTCCCGGCAAGTTGCTGAAATCTGCCCACGCCGTTGACCGGGAATTCCGCGTGATGCGGGCTCTCGCCGATAGCGAGGTGCCAGTGCCCAGAGTTGTACACCTGTGCGAAGACCGGGATGTACTCGGCTCCATGTTCTACCTGATGGAATACTGCGAGGGGCGTATTTTCTGGGATGCCGCGTTGCCGGACCTGGATAATCGCCAGCGGGGTGCGTTTTACGAGGAAATGAACCGGGTGCTGGCCGCATTGCACCGCGTAAATGTTGAGGCGGTAGGACTTGCGGACTACGGACGTCCCGGGAACTACTTCGAGCGACAGTTTGGTCGCTGGCAGGGACAGTACCGTGCATCCGAGTTACAGAAAATTTCGGCGATGGATCAATTGATCCAGTGGCTCGCTGAGCACTTGCCGGAAGACGACGGCCGTGTGTCGCTGGTACATGGCGATTATCGTTTGGACAACATCATGTTCCACCCGACCGAGTCCCGCGCCATCGCAGTACTCGATTGGGAACTTTCTACCCTCGGGCACCCATTTGCCGACCTTGCCTACCAGTGCATGCAACTGCGTATGCCTGCGGAAAGCGGGAATATTTCCGGCCTGATGAATGTTGACCGGCAGAGCCTGGGCATTCCCTCTGAGCAGGAATATGTGGCGCGTTATTGCGAGCGTATGGGTATCGATCAGATCGACAACTGGGCTTTCTATCTCGCGTTCAGCTTTTTCCGCCTGGGCGCGATTATTCAGGGAGTGGCCAAGCGTGCCCACGACGGTAATGCGTCAAGCAAGAATGCCGCCGCGCTCGGCGCGCTGGTTGAGCCGTTGGCGATGATGGCACTCGATGTGATTAACACCGAACGTTAAAACGAAAAGTACAACGACTGTTGAGAGAAAATTATGGCGACTAATTTATTTGATCTGAATGGAAAAATTGCGCTGGTTACCGGTGCCAGTCGTGGCATTGGTGAAGCAATCGCCAAGCTGCTGGCCGAACAGGGTGCACATGTGCTGGTTTCCAGCCGCAAGATTGATGGCTGTCAGGCGGTCGCAGATGCGATTAACGAAGCCGGCGGAAAAGCGGAAGCCTTGCCGTGTCATATCGGCAATATGGAAGATATCGAGCAGGTGTTTAAGCATATCCGCGCGCAGTACGGCAAGCTGGATATTCTGGTGAACAATGCCGCTACCAACCCGTACTTCGGGCATATCCTGGATACGGATGTCGGTGCGTTCGAAAAAACCGTGGCGGTCAATATCCGGGGATACTTTTTCATGTCAGTAGAGGCCGGCAAACTGATGCGCGAGAACGGCGGCGGCTGCATCGTGAATACCGCTTCCATCAACGCGTTGCAGCCTGGTGTCGGGCAGGGCATCTACTCCATTACCAAGGCCGCAGTAGTAAACATGACCAAGGCGTTTGCCAAGGAATGTGCGCAGTTCAATATCCGTGTCAATGCGCTGCTGCCGGGCCTGACCAAAACCAAATTTGCCGGGGCGCTGTTCAGTCACGAAGAAATCTACAATACCGCCGTCAGTCATATCCCCATGCACCGTCATGCCGAGCCTGAGGAGATGGCCGGTACCGTGTTGTACCTGGTATCGGATGCCGGTAGCTACACCAATGGCGAGTGCGTGGTTGTGGATGGTGGGCTTACCGCCTGTGGAGGGCTGTAAACATGACGGACTTCAGACTCGACCCGCTACTGGATTACACCGGCAAGGTCGCCCTGATTACCGGCGCTGCCAGTGGTTTTGGTGCGCTGCTTGCGGAAGAACTGGGCCGTCGCGGTGCCAGCCTGGTGCTGGGTGATATCAATGAAGCGGGACTCGATCCGGTGGTGGACAAGCTCACCGCGGCAGGTGTCGCGGTGCAGGCGCTCGCCTGTGATGTCTCGTCCGAGACCGACTGTGCCGCGATGGTGGCGCTGGCGCGTGAAAACTTCGGCCGCCTGGATATTGCGGTGAACAACGCCGGCATCGCGCCGCCAATGCAGTACCTCGAAGATGTGGATGAAGAGACTTTTGACCAGCAGCACCGGGTAAACGTCAAAGGCGTGTTCTTTGGTATGAAGCATCAGCTAAAGCTGATGCGCAGCCAGGGGGGCGGCACCATTCTCAATGTGAGCTCCATGGCGGGTCTCGGTGGTGCGCCCAAGGGAAGCGCATATTCCGGTGCCAAGCACTCGGTTATCGGTCTCACCCGCACTGCGGCAGTGGAGTATGCCCGTCACAACGTGCGGGTTAACGCCATATGCCCTTTCTATACACTGACTCCGATGATTACTGAAATGGAGACACCGGAGGGCACGACGGTGGATCAGGTCCACACCCTGTTTGCAGCGGGTAGCCCGATGAAGCGCCTGGGCAAGCCGGAGGAAGTCGTCAGTGCGATGGTGATGTTGTGCTCACCGGCACTGAGCTATGTCACCGGCCAGGCTCTGGCGGTGGATGGCGGTGTATCCGCCTTTTGACGTTCCACGAAAAGATTACAGAAAACGTATAACAACTTTTAAGAGAGGGAGTTCACTATGCCCATAATCATTTCCCCCACGGATTTTGCCAGTGCCATCGGCACCGAAACCAAGGCCACTGACTGGTTCCAGATTGACCAGGATCGTATCAATGCGTTTGCGGACTGCACACTGGATCATCAGTTTATCCATGTCGACCCGGTCGCTGCAGCCAAATCGCCGTTCGGTTCCACCATTGCCCACGGTTTTCTTTCCCTGTCCATGCTGTCCTATTTCGCCGAGCAGCTGGAGGTCGTCATTGAAGGGGTGAAAATGGGCGTGAACTACGGCCTGGACAAGGTACGTTTTATCAACCCGGTCAAGGTGGATCAACGGGTGCGCGCGCGCGCCAAGCTACTTGATGTGACAGAGAAAAAGCCCGGGCAGTTTCAGCTCAAGCTGGAAGTCACGGTAGAAATTGAAGGCCAGGATAAGCCGGCGCTCATTGCCGAGTGGCTGGTCATGCAGTTTATCTGATCCACAGCCGACAACATTCAAAGATAACAAGCGTTAAAGGAGAGAACCATGTCTATTTCTTTCGAGGGTAAGGTGGCAATTGTCACCGGTGCCGGCAACGGTCTCGGCCGCTCCCACGCACTGGAGCTGGCACGTCGCGGCGCCAAAGTGGTGGTCAACGATCTGGGAGGTGGTCGCGATGGCTCTGGTGGCTCGCTGACCGCGGCCGAGACTGTGGTCGCAGAAATTGAAGCCGCCGGTGGCGAGGCGATGGCCAACGGCGCCAACGTAACCGATTATCAGCAAGTGCAGGATATGGTAAAGGCCGCTGCAGAGCGCTGGGGGCGAGTGGATATTCTGGTCAACAACGCCGGGATCCTGCGTGATAAATCGTTCGCCAAAGCGCCGATGGATGATTTCAACCTGGTAGTGAATGTCCACCTGATGGGCTCGGTAAACTGCACCAAGGCGGTTTGGGACATCATGCGTGAGCAGCAGTATGGCCGCATCGTGATGACTACATCTTCCTCCGGCCTTTACGGTAACTTCGGCCAGTCTAACTACGGTGCAGCCAAAACCGGTGTTGTGGGCTTTATGAATACCCTGTGCCTCGAAGGTGAGAAGTACGGTATCAAGGTCAACTGTCTGTCTCCTACCGCGGCTACCCGTATGACCGAAGACATTATTCCCGATCCAAAGGCGCTGGAACTGCTCACCCCGGAATCTGTGACCGCGGGCCTGATTGCCCTGGTCGCCGACGATGCGCCCAACCGTTTTATTCTGTGCGCGGGCGCCGGTGCCTATGCCAAGGCGCGTATTCTGGAAACCGAGGGTATTTATCTGCCTCCGGAGCAACAGACAGCAGAAAACGTACTCGCCAATCTCGATGCGATCAGCGACGAACGTGGCCAGCAAGAAGTTGTTGGTGGCCTCAATCAGACCGTGAAATTTATCCAGAAGGCTGCCGAGGGTACGGGCGTCAAACTGGACGGCTGATCAAACGGATATTGGGAGAAACTAAAATGAAAGAAGCTGTGATTGTTTCCACTGCCCGCACCCCGATCGGTAAAGCTTACCGCGGTGCGTTCAATAATATCGAGGGGCCGAGCCTGGCCGCGCATGCGGTGAGTGCCGCGGTCAACCGCGCTGGCGTCGACCCCAGCGAGATCGACGACTGCGTGTTCGGCGTCGCTCTTCAGCAGGGCACGACAGGTACCAATGTTGCGCGCCAGATCGCCTTGCGTGCGGGGCTGCCGGCGACCGTTGCTGGAATGACCATAGACCGTCAGTGCTCTTCCGGCTTGATGGCGGTGGCGACGGCGGCCAAACAGATCACCCAGGATGGTGTGCCGGTATCCATTGCCGGCGGAATGGAATCCATTTCACTTGTCCAGAACCAGCAGATGAACAGCTTCCGCGTTGCGGATCCGGCGCTGCTGGCTATGCACCCCGACATCTACCTGCCGATGATAGATACGGCGGAAGTGGTGGCAAAGCGATACGGGATCAGCCGCGACCTGCAGGATGAGTACGCGCTGCAATCCCAGATGCGTACCGCTGCGGCACAGCAGGCGGGCCTGTTCGCCGATGAGATTATATCGGTAACCTGTAACAAGATTGTGGTGAACAAGGAAACCGGCGAACAGTCCGAGCAGGAAGTGACCCTGGATATGGATGAAGGCAATCGACCCTCCACCACCATCGATGGTCTGCGTGGGCTGAACCCTGTGCGTGAAAATGGGGTGATCAGCGCCGGCAATGCGTCCCAGCTCTCAGACGGCGCCGCAGCCATGGTACTGATGGACGGCAAACTCGCAGAGCAGCGCAATCTCAATCCGTTGGGTATCTATCGCGGAATGGCCGTCGCTGGTTGCGAGCCGGATGAGATGGGTATCGGCCCGGTATTCGCCATTCCGAAACTGCTAAAGCGCACCGGCTTGTCGATGGATGACATTGGCCTGTGGGAGCTGAATGAGGCGTTTGCGGTGCAGGTGTTGTACTGCCGCGACAAACTGGGCATCGACAATGAAAAGCTCAACGTGAACGGCGGAGCGATTTCCATCGGTCACCCCTACGGGATGAGTGGTGCACGCATGGTCGGGCACGCACTGTTGGAGGGGAAACGCCGTGGCGTAAAGTATGTGGTGGTGACCATGTGTGTGGGCGGCGGCATGGGTGCGGCAGGCTTGTTCGAAGTCGTATAAAACGGGCGCTTGGAAAAATAACCAGAGAACAGGAGCGATCATGCGAGCATTGGTATGCGAGGCCTTCGGCCCGGTGGAAAACCTTAAAATCCGTGACTGGTCACTACCATCCCTGAAACCTCACGAAGTGCGGCTCGAAGTGCACGCCGCCGGGGTCAACTTTCCCGATGGCCTGATGGTACAGGGCAAGTACCAGGTGAAACCCGAACTCCCGTTTGTGGCCGGCGGCGAGTGCGCAGGCATCATTCGTGAGGTCGGTGACGCTGTAAAAGGCTTCAAGGTCGGTGATCGGGTTATAGCGATGCCAGGCCTCGCGGCCTTTGCCGAGTCCGTCAATGTGGACCATAAACTGTTAATGCCAATGCCTGCGGAGCTGGATTTCCCACAGGCGGCAGGTTTCTGTATCACCTACGCCACTTCTTATTACGCGTTCAAGCAGCGGGCGCAGTTGAAAGAGGGCGAAACCCTGGTGGTACTGGGAGCTGCCGGCGGGGTTGGTGTGACTGCTATCCAGCTGGGCAAGCTGATGGGAGCGCGGGTTATTGCCTGTGCATCATCGGACGAAAAACTCGCCTTCTGTCGGGATCTGGGGGCGGATGAAACCATCAACTACAGCAAGGAAAGCCTGAAGGATCGTATCCGGGAGTTGACGGATGGCAAGGGCGCAGATGTGATTTACGATCCTGTGGGCGGTGAGTTTACCGAACAGGCTTACCGCTCTATCGCCTGGGGTGGGCGCTACCTGGTCATCGGCTTTGCAGCCGGTGATATTCCGAAGCTGCCCCTGAACCTGCCATTGCTGAAAGCCGGCGACATTCTCGGTATTTACTGGGGTGGTTGGGCCGCGCGGGATCCCAAGGGGAACATGCAGAATTTCAGTGAATTGCTGGAATTTGTTCAGCAGGGTCAACTTAAGCCTCTGACGACCGAAGTCTATGCACTGGATGATTTCAACCAGGCATTTTCAGCCATTGGTGAACGACGCGCGCGGGGTAAAGTCGTGTTGACCATGGCGCAGCATCAATAAAGCGGACCAGTAATCCGTAGTAACGAAACGGCAGGCAAAAAAAGAGGGAGTGGCGCGGTATGCGCCACTCCCTCTTTTTTGTTCGACTGGACGTAAGTATTGGTTGTGGTCAGGGCAGAATACGGCAGTGCTGTCGCGCCCTGACAGCGAGATCAGAAGGCAGCTCTTTTTCGCCGGCATTGCGCTGCTGGCGACGCCACTGCGCACAGAGTTCCGTGTAGTTGCCGGCCTTGACGTCTGTACGCAGTGCATACCAGGCGTCACTCTTGGAGTGGTACATTCCCAATTTGGAGCGATATCGTTCAAGACCAAGTTCGCGGCTGTTGTTCTGCGGGCTGACTTGTTCCGGTGTGGCATTGATGTACTGCGCCGGGTGCAGGAGCACGATGGCTATCGCGATGGCGCTGAATCCCGAGGCGACCTTTGACAGCATTCGGCCGGTGCTATCGTTCACGCGGCGGAGTGGTTTGATGGCACGGGCACTCGAGAGTACTTTTTCATCCAGTGATGCCGGGGCCTCAAGTTGGGCTGTGGCATGCCGATAGGATGACTCCCAGTGGTTACTGTTCATGTTCAAGCTACCTCAACAGAACGGTGGGCAGCAGCGGGGGGGGCCGCCGCGGGATTCGGAGATTTTCCCCAGGGGAAAACCGGGTTGGACTCTTTCGGTGCAGGTTGCGGGCTACTGTCGCTCGCAGTCTGCGGCGTACCCGTTTCGCAGGTGTTCACAGCCGCTTCTCTAGCGAGGGTTGCGGCAGACTTCCAGGGCCTGCGCTCGCCGCCGTGTACCGTATGATCGATCTGCTCCCTGCTTTTTTGCAGGAGATCGCGGCAGGCCGACAGGGAGATTTGCTCGATGTCTGCCGCAGTCGCGAGAGACAGGCCACACTCGGTGAACAGAAGAAATACATTGCGCTGACGAAGCGGCAGTTGCTGAATCGCCTTTAGTACCGGGGAATTCTCCAGTACCTCGCGCAGGCTGGCATCGTTACTGGTGGACACCTGCTCGTCAGAGCCCGGTACACGCAGTCGTTTATTGATCTGAATATACAGCCAGTTTTTCAGCTGATGCTGATGCAGTTTTGGCGGGGCCTTCAGAAACGCTCCCCATAAGGACTCCATCAGGGGAATGCATCGTTGAGGCGCCATCTGCGCGCAGTAACGAAACAGTTCATCCTTGTAGCGTTGATAAATTTCCTGGAATACCTTGTGATTGCGTGTATCGCAATAGGTGGTCACCAGGTCTTCATCACTGAGACTGCACAACTTGACCGCAAACATGGGACTTGCCTCCTTGGCGTTACTTCCCAATGTCACTTACCCGGCTGCACATCTCCCGGAACATTCTGTTTCAGGCCGTCACTGGCCAGTTCAGGAGTACTTCGTAAATCGAGTAAATTATCTGTTAACGTTATTTTGCCCATTACCAATCGCGGGCAAATACCACACTTTGACTCAGTGTTTAACCTTGTTTTCGCTGGGATTCCGGCGTTTCTCCTGCGCCGGTCATTTTTTCTGCGGAGCCGGTTACGACCTTTTCCTGCCTGCCTTCACTGCTTTCGGTGGTGCTACCACTTTTTTTCCAGGAGGCAAGGAACAGGGTTCCCAGTCCGAGTAAAATTTCGTCCACAAACGGGACCAGGTCCGGAATGATCAGGTCAATTAGAAAGAATGCACAGATCCATTTGAATAGCTGTGGGTGCTTGAGCCCGTGGGCATATCTGAGGAACCAGCCCACCAGGGCGCTGGGAAGTACACGCTTCATATAAAGATTGAAACTGCTTTCGAGACCGTGTTGGGAGTATAGCCCGCGGCCGCTGGACCATCGGATACCGGAAAGGTTCCATGTGAAAAAATACGCAATGGATGGCGCAGTATTTATCTAACCGTATATCCGCAGAGGGAAGGGCAGGCGTTTCAGTAGTCTGAAAAGTGAGCAGTTTCAGGTTGTGGACGGGCGTTCGCCACGGAATGGCAAGGGCAATTGCTCCGGACCCAATTCGGCGCGTAAATCCTTGAGTTTGACGCCGACCCCGAGCAACCGGATGGGGTCGCTGCGCTTATCCCAACACTGCTGTAACAACTGTTTGAATTCGCTGATACGGCCGGCGCGGCTGGCACGCTCCTGGGTGGACTGGGAAAAATCCGCGTATTTCACCTTGAGGATTGCCGAGCTGATCTCATAGCGGTCGCCCAGGTTCTCAAGCCGTTCCTGAAGCCTTCCGTAAAGGCTTGTCATTTGTTCCTGCCAGTCTTCCCGGCTTTTCAGGTCTTCGCTAAACGTATGCTCCACACTCACGCTTTTGCGCGACCCATCGCCATTGACCGGCCTGTCGTCTTCGCCGCGGGCGAGGTAATAGAGGCGGTTGCCAAACTTGCCGTACTTCTGCACCAGCTCCACGAGGGTAAAACGCCGCAGGTCGCTACAGCTGTGGATTCCCTCGCGATGCATTTTTTCTGCAGTGACCCGGCCAACACCGTGGATTTTCTTAACCGGTAATCGCAATACAAAATCCTCCACCGCATTCGGGTGAATGACGGTAAGTCCATCCGGCTTTTGCCAGTCACTGGCGATTTTCGCCAGAAACTTGTTGGGTGCCACCCCGGCAGAAATGGTAATTCCCAGTTCCTTTTGTACCTGTGCCCGGATTTCCCGGGCGATCAGAGTTGCGCTGCCATTGCAGTGCGTGCTATCACTGACGTCCAGGAAGGCTTCATCGAGGGATAATGGCTCTATAATATCGGTGAAGGTTAGAAATATTTCTCGGATTTGGGCGCTCACTTCCCGATATTTTTTCATGTTACCCGGCACTACAATCAGGTCAGGACAGAGCTTTTTGGCCTGGGAGGTCGGCATTGCAGAGCGCACACCGAAGCTGCGAGCCTCGTAGTTGCAGGTGGAGATCACCCCTCTGCGGTCGCTGGAACCGCCCACGGCGATGGGGCGCCCCCGAAGATTCGGGTCGTCCCGCATTTCTACCGACGCGTAGAAACAGTCACAGTCACAGTGGATGATTTTGCGCATGCTGGGATTATATACAGTATTTTGAGGCGGGCCACTCCCCGTCCGCATGTCTATTCGGTCACTCTGATCACTGGAGGTGAAGAATGAGCCATATGCCCCTCGTGGATACCTGTGCTGAAGAGCGGGTATCGACGGTTCTGGAGGATATTCGAATTCAGCTGGGTATGGTGCCGGCAATCTTTCGCGCATGTGCCAATAATCCCACGCTGCTGAAACTGCTATGGGACAGGTACCAGTATGTGATGCTCACCGGTAGCCTTTCCCCCAAGCTGAAAGAGGGCATCGCCCTGATGGTAGCGGCCGATGAGCACAGCGATTACGGGATCGCGCTGCACAGTAAGGCGTTGCAAAAGCTGGGGGTCGACCCGAAAGAAGTACTGCGTATCCGCACGGATCCGGATCATGCGCATTATCGGCCCAAAGAGCATGCCCTGCTAGAGGTGGCACGACATGCGAATAGTAGCCCTTACGATCATGCTGGCAAGTTTACAGATGATGCACGGGCGGCTGGTGCGAGTGATTCGGAAATTCTTGAAGCAATCGCCGCTGCCGGACTGGCTTCCGAAGTAAGCAAAACCGCGGCTTTTCTTTCCGTCCCGTCCGACTGAATCTTGTTGCCGCAAAATGGTTTTTTCATTATTGATTGATATGCGCCGCAAACTCGAATGAGTACGACGAGCAAGCGCAAGGAATAATGCTCTTTAATACGAATACAAAAAAGCCGTCTTTGCGACGGCTTTTTTGTATTCGAAGTGGCGACGGGCTTTTAGCGCTCAAGCAACTCCAGCTTGCCGGTCTTGCCATCCCACTCCTCAGCATCCGGCAGCGGGTCTTTCTTCTCAGTGATATTTGGCCACACTTCGGACAGCTCCGCGTTCAGCTCGATGTATTCCTGCTGGTCGTCCGGCACTTCGTCTTCAGAGAAAATGGCATTGGCGGGGCACTCCGGCTCGCACAGGGCGCAGTCGATGCACTCGTCCGGGTGGATCACCAGGAAGTTGGGACCTTCGTAGAAGCAGTCTACCGGGCAGACTTCCACACAGTCCGTGTATTTGCACTTGATGCAGTTTTCCCCAATTACGAATGTCATGCTTGTCCCTCGATAATGCTGATGCGATGCCGCTGCACGGTCGGCCCCGTACGCCGGAACCGGACCTTATTCTTGAAAGCTGCGGATTTTAGCAATAACTGGCGCGAATTGTAGTGGCTTTTGAGTCGAATTGGTTGGGTGCTTATAACAGTTTGCGCAGGGCGTAGAGCTGCTCCAGCGCCTGCCGCGGGGTCATATCGTCCGGGTCCAGTGTTTCCAGGGCCTCTACTGCGGGGTGCGGCGCGCTGCCGAACAAGTCCACCTGGGCCGGCGCTGCGGATTTGGTCTTTGCTGCAGACGGTACTGGAGCTGGAGCCGGTTCGGGCTGCGGCGTTGCTGCGGCCTTTACGCCGGGTCCCGAGTCGCGGGTGGTATGCCCGGCTTCCAGGGCGGCAAGCCGCGCCTTGGCTTCTTCGAGAACCTCCTGGGGAATACCCGCAAGCTTGGCTACCTGCAGGCCATAACTCTTGGAAGCGGGTCCTTCCTGGATGCGGTGCAGGAACACGATGGAGTCCCCGTGCTCGGTGGCATTCAGGTGGATGTTGGCCGCCTCCAGGCACTGTTGGGGAAGCTCGGTGAGTTCGAAATAGTGAGTGGCGAACAGGGTGAAGGCGCGCACCTTTTCAGCCAGAAAATGCGCGCAGGCCCAGGCAAGCGAAAGGCCGTCGTAGGTGCTGGTACCACGGCCAATCTCGTCCATCAGGATCAGACTGTGCTCGCTGGCGTTCCGCAGAATGTTGGCGGTCTCGGTCATTTCCACCATAAAGGTGGAACGGCCACCGGCCAGGTCGTCGGCGCTACCAATACGGGTAAAGATACGGTCCAGCAGACCGATGTGGGCGCTGTCGGCGGGCACGAAGCTGCCGCAGTGGGCGAGTAGGGCGATTAGGGCCGTCTGACGCATATAGGTCGATTTACCGCCCATGTTCGGGCCGGTAATCACCAGCATGCGGCGGCTGTCGTGCAGCTCGATATCGTTGGCCACAAATGGGTCGTCCAGTACCTGCTCCACCACCGGGTGGCGGCCGCCTTCCACATGGATGCCGGGTTGCTCGGATAGCTCGGGTTGCGTCAGGCGCAGCTGGTCGGCGCGCTCTGCCATATTCGCCAGAACGTCCAGTTGCGAGACGGCGGCGGCAGCGGTCTGCAGTTCCGCGAGGGATTCGTTCAGGGTGGTGAGCAGTTCTTCATACAGGAACTTCTCCCGCGCGAGGGCGCGACTCTTGGCCGATAGCGCCTTGTCTTCGAACTCTTTCAGCTCCGGGGTGATAAAGCGCTCGGCATTCTTGAGGGTCTGGCGGCGGATATAGTCTGCCGGTGCCTTGTCGCTCTGGCCGCGGCTGATCTCGATAAAGTAGCCGTGTACCCGGTTGTAGCCCACCTTGAGGGTGGGGATGCCGGTGCGCTCCTTTTCGCGCACTTCCAGTTGCACCAGATAGTCGCCGGCGTTTTCACTGATGCCACGCAGCTCGTCCAGCTCTTCGTCAAAGCCGTCCGCTATCACTCCACCATCACGCAGTACTACCGGT
Organism: Microbulbifer hydrolyticus; assembly: GCF_009931115.1. Taxonomy (NCBI): domain Bacteria; kingdom Pseudomonadati; phylum Pseudomonadota; class Gammaproteobacteria; order Cellvibrionales; family Microbulbiferaceae; genus Microbulbifer; species Microbulbifer hydrolyticus. The sequence continues at coordinate 1,679,374 of NZ_CP047491.1, forward strand.
GGGTTTTCGACCACGGCCCGTTGCAGCAATTCGACCGTCTCCGGCCACTCGCCCATTTCCTGGCTGAGCTGTGCCAGCAGGCCCGCGTTCGCGTCAGCGAGTTGCCCCTGTAACTCGGGGAACTGGGACAGGGACATGCCGAGGCGGGACAGGTCCCGCGGTCGTGCGGAACGCAGGGCAAGGCGACCGAGAATGCGCTCCATATCGCCGATGGGTTTCAGCGCTTCCCGCAGCGGTTCAAAGCGGTAGTCCGCGATCAGCGCGCTGATTGCCTGCTGGCGCTGTTGCAGGGTGTGCAGGTTGCGCAGCGGGTTGTTCAGCCAGCGGCGCAGCAGGCGGCTGCCCATGGCCGTTTTACAGGCATCGAACACGGACAGCAGTGTGTTGTCGTCGCCACCGTTCAGGTTGGTATCGATCTCCAGGTTGCGGCGGCTGGCCGGGTCCAGGGCCACGGTGTCTTCGCTGCGCTCGGTGCGCAGGGTACGGATATGGGGCAGCTCCGTGCGCTGGGTGTCGCGGGCATACTGCAGCAGGCAGCCTGCCGCGCACAGCGCCGCGTGCATGTGGCTGCAGCCGAAAGCCTCCAGGTCCATGGTGCCGAACTGGCGGTTCAGCAGGCGCAGGGCGCTTTCCAGGTCGAATTCCCAGGGCGCGCGGCGGCGCATGCCCGGACGGCGTTCTATCTCTGCGGGCAACGACAGGTCTTCGGACACCAGCAGCTCGGTAGGGCTGTAGCGCTGTACCTGTTCTGCCAGCGCTTCCAAGGACTCTACTTCCTGCACCGCGAAATGCCCGGTGCCCACATCCATCAGGGCCAGGCCGAATTTGTCGCCCACCAGCACCGTTGCCGCCAGCAGGTTGTCCCGGCGCTCGTTCAGCAGGGCCTCATCGGTGACGGTGCCCGGGGTGACGATGCGCACTACCTTGCGCTCTACCGGGCCCTTGGACGTGGCGGGATCACCGATCTGCTCGGCAATGGCAACCGATACCCCGGCCTTGATCAACCGCGCCAGGTAGCCTTCCGCGGCGTGGTACGGGATTCCCGCCATTGGGATCGGTTGCCCCCCCGACTTGCCGCGGGCGGTCAGGGTCACATCCAGCAGTTCCGACGCCCGTTTTGCGTCGTCATAGAACAGCTCATAAAAGTCGCCCATACGGTAGAACACCAGCTCCTGTGGGTGCTCGGCCTTGATCTTCAGGTATTGCACCATCATCGGCGTGTGTTCGGGCTTGGTGGAATTGGCAGCTGTTGCGGGCATTTGTAAGAAATTCTTTTTAAATCAGTGGGTTATGTGTGGCCTGTGGGCGGGCTGGGCTCCGCGAGTCCCGTTGCAGGACGGTGGAAACAGGGGCGCAAGGATACCAAAGCGCCACCGATCAGACTATCGGGAAGCGGTGGAGAGATCGGCGGACGGTGAGTTTCCGTTTTGGGGGGAAGTCGGCAGAGAGCAACCGTGATGACAGAGGTTCTGCGGTGTCTTAGCTTTCGCCTGTCCAGGCTGAGGGCTTGAGGCTGGCTTCTCCAGTCGCGACCTTTTAATCTGGCGGAACCTCGAGCCTGTGTCCCAAGGAGATGCGCTATGTTGAATAGCCCGAAAGCAAGTTCCCGATCTGCAAGGTCGGCCCTGTGGTTGATGATTGCTAGTGTTGCGATCGTATGGAGTGTTAACGGGGTAGCGCAGATCCCGGAGAAAAGTGGGCAGCTGTTGTTGACCGTGAGTGACGACTGGAACGCGACCGTCGGCAAGCTGTACGTTTATGAGCGTGTTGACGGGCAGTGGCAGCAAACACTGACGCCAATCCCGGTCAATCTGGGCCGCACTGGTCTCGCCTGGGGCATTGGCCTGCACCCCGACAATACCGGTAGCGAAGGTGACCCTCGTAAACGGGAGGGGGATGGCAAGGCGCCGGCTGGAATTTTCAGGCTGGGGGATGCCTTCGGTTATCCCCCTGAGCTGACGACAGGACTTGGATATCAGCCCATGCGTGAATCCCACTACTGTATGGATGTGCCGGGGTCACCGCTTTACAACCAGACCGTCGACGCGGAACGTGTCGGTGATGCTGCGGTGGAAGGCTCCTCCGAAGGCATGCGACGGGACATTCACTACGGGGATCAACAGTACAAGAAAGGCATATTCGTCGCGCACAACCCGGCCAACCTGTCGGGCGCAGGCAGTTGTATTTTTATGCACTTGTGGAAAGCCCCGGGCAGCCCTACCGCAGGTTGTACCGCGATGGACGAGACTCAGATGGACCGGGTGCTCGCCTGGTTACATGAAGATAAGAATCCCGTATATGTCGCATTGCCTGCGGCACAGTATCGCAGTCTGCGCGCATTGTGGGGGTTACCACCGCTATAGGATACCCATCTCGCAACTATCGGCGCCGTCGATAGTTGCAAACTGTCCCTCTGCCGGGGGGCGCTTACACTGAGCGCAACTTCCGCCTGAAACGGCTGGCGGATTACCATTTCGGCAGAGAGCAGAACCATGAGCAGTAAAAACTGGCAGGCGGACAAGCGCCACTGGATGCATCCCTGGACGCACTTTGACTCATTCCGCGAGGAAGGCTCGCTAATGATGACCCGTGCCAAAGGCGCGCGGGTATGGGATGAGCAGGGAAAGACCTATTTCGATGCCGTGGGTGGTCTCTGGTGCACCAACATCGGCATGGGACGTGAGGAAATGGCGGAGACCATTGCGGAGCAGGTACGGGAAATGGCCTACGCCAATCCATTCGTGGATATTTCCAATGTGCCCGCGGCGCAGCTTGCCAGGAAACTTTCGGAGCTGGCACCGGGCGACATCAATCGCGTGTTTTACAGCTGCGGCGGGTCCACCGCCGTTGACACCGCATTCCGGCTGGTGCATTTCTACCAGAACTGCCGTGGCAGACCACAAAAGAAGCATATTCTGGCGCGCAAGGGCGGCTATCACGGCAGTACCTATGCGGCCATGTCCATTACCGGAAAGTCTGGCGACAAAATTCCGGAGTTCGATTATATCCAGGATTCCATTCACCACCTGAGTTGTCCCAACCCTTATCGTGCCCCCAATGGTATGGATGAACAGCAGTTCTGTGACTATCTGGTGGAGGAGTGCAAGCAGAAAATTCGTGAGCTGGGCGCCGACAATATTGCCGCATTTTTCGCCGAGCCCATTCTCGGCTCCGGTGGTGTGATTGTTCCACCGGAGGGCTACAACCGCCGGATCTGGGAGCTGTGTCAGGAAAATGACATTCTGTTTGTCGCGGACGAAGTGGTTACTGCCTTCGGTCGCGTAGGCCACTGGTTTGCATCCAAAGACCTGTTCGGCATCCAGCCAGACATCATCACCTGTGCCAAGGGTCTGACCTCAGGTTACCAGCCCCTCGGTGCGACGCTGTTTACCGATCGTATCTACGAAGTTATTTCGACCGGCGATGCCGACCGCTATTTTGCCAGTGGCTATACCTATTCCGGCCACCCTGTGGCCTGCGCTGCGGCGCTGAAAAATATCGAAATCATCGAGCGCGAAAACCTGCTGCAAAGAGTGGTGGAAGTCGGGGCTTACTTCGAGCAGCGACTGCAGACCCTGCGAGACCTGCCGCTGGTGGGCGACGTGCGGGGCAAGCGGTTTATGATGTGCGTGGAAAATGTGATGGAAAAGTCGAGCAAAAGACTGTTTCCGGAAAGCACAAACATCGGTAAGTGGATTTCAGACCGGGCGGAGCAAAATGGCTTGATTGTGCGGCCAATTGTCCACCTGAACGTGATGTCGCCGCCTCTGACTATGAGTCGTGACGAGGTTGATCTCGTGGTGGAGAGGCTGGGTGCGGCGATCGAACAAACACAGCACGATCTGAGGAAGGCCGGCCTTTATACGCCAACTCCGCAACCCATGATCGCTTGAGGCTGCGATGAGACCGCTCAAGCGGCCTCAGTTCCCTCCGTCGAGAGGCTATGGGATATCTCATCGATGAGCCGCCTTCCTGCCGGACCCAATGTTTTGCGACGAGACCAGATCAGGTCCGTACAGTAGGGGTATGGGGTTAGCTGAAAGTCGGTGTTCAGTACCGTAATGGCTCCAGACTCAATGTATGGCCGCGCGATATGTAGCGGCGCAAACGCCCAGCCCAGCCCCGCGGTGAGCATGGCCATACACAGCGAATAGCTCTCCAGGTACCAGATCCGGTCGCTGAGATCGTTTTCCGGGAGGGAGGCTGGGTCACTATTCGCACTTATGCGCAGGTGAAGATGGTTGTGTAGATCCTGGATGCTCACTTTTTCCAGCGCGGCAAGTGAGTGCGACTTACCGGATACCAGGACAAACGAGCAGCTGCCGACCCCGCGAAAATCAAAGTCCTCCGGGTAATCACTCTGGCTCAAGACAATACCGACGTCCGCTTTTCCTTCGCGCACCAGTGCAGCGGCACTTTCTCCGGAAGCATGTAGAAGTGACACGCTTACCGTGCCAAATTCTGTGTAAAACCTATCCAGGCTCTGTACTAACTGGCCCAGGTCGATTGCGGATTCGTCAACCGCAATCGTAAGGGATTCTTCCAGGCCGGCGTTGAGGCTGCGACTCTTGGCTTCAAAGCGGGAGTAGGAATTGAGAAGTGAGCGTACATCGTGGAGCAGGGAGCGCCCCTGCGCAGTCAACTTCGGCTCGCGGCCAGAGCGATCGAACAGGGTTAGTCCGGTATCGATTTCTAGATTGCTGATCAACCCTGAAACCGTCGATTGTGCTTTACCCAGGCTGCGGGCAGCGGCAGAGAATGACCCGCTGCGGGCGGCCGCTTCGAAGGCCTCCAGTTGCTCTGGAGCAATAAAAAAACGGGATTCCATAGTTCACCTGATTATTGTTTCTTGCTGGTGCAAGCAGTGCCTTTCCTGACCGTGAAAAACGAGTCAATGCATTGCCAGTGGATCACGAACTCGACTATACCTCGTATCGGCAAGGCCGATAAATAGGCGCAATCTGGAAATTGCCATCCGCCACACGGCTTCAAATATGTGATGCCCCTGAGTGACTTGAATTAACCACTGCGGAGTCCCAATTTAACCGAATTTGATATCGAAGGGGCCCCTAAAACGTATTTTCCAGCCAGCGCTGAACGCCTGGTATTGATACGATTTGATACATTTTTCCGGATGTTTTCAATACAAGCCGGGTAGGTTCTCGCGGGATTGGACGGTTCCGCCGCACTTCTTTAGTGCGTGAGTTCCAGGCTGCGATATACGGCTGGGCGGTGTTGGTGCGCTCGGCAAACCTTCAGGTGGTTATTTCCTTTCTGTATATTTATTGGTCAGCCAACTATCGTTGTCGCCGATGGTTTATATTTTTCAAATTCTATTGATCGGAGCCATCCTGAGTTCAGGGTAGATGAGTTCGTGCGCCCAAAAAATTCATCTCAATAAAAAGGATCCAGGGTATGTTGCCATTCAATAAGAAACCGCTCGCCTGTCTCGTTTCAACATTTGCGCTCAGTGGGGCTCCAGGGGTTTTTGCCCAAGAAGCTACCGAGGAACTGAACGAGAAGGCAAAATACGAAAGTCAGCTAGTGGAAAATGTGGTCGTTACCGCTACGCGCCGGGAAGCTTCCGTGGAAGATATTCCAATCAATATCTCTGTGATTGATGAGAAAACGTTGCGTCGCAAGAATATTACCGATGCGAAAAAATTCATTGAACAGAGCGTCGCCATTAGTGCGCCACAAAACAGCGCCCGATTCAATGACTCAGTGACGGTGCGCGGGCTAAACGTATCTCGTGTTGACGCCAATAACCTGGATCAATTCATTCGGTCTACGCTGTCGTACTATCTTGATGAAACTCCATTGCCACACCTGAGATATCGAATTAAGGATATCGCACGCGTAGAAACATTGTTGGGTCCTCAAGGTACGCTATATGGTGCGGGCTCACTCGGTGGTACCGTTCGCTACATTACCAATCAGCCCAATCTTGATGAATTTGAGTTCGCAGCTAACACGAGTGTTTCGCAAACTGCAGAAAGCAGTGGGTTGAGTTCTGATACCGATTTTGTTGTTAACCTGCCGCTTTCAGAAACCGTTGCGCTGCGCGCGTCGATGGCGCATCTGGATGAAAAGGGTTATATCGATCGTGCGGTCAACCCAATTTGGCGGACCGGTGAGGCTGCATGGGAAGGTGATCCAAATCCTGAACAGTTACTTTATAAGGATGATGACTCGCATGAGGCCACTAGCGCCAAAGTAGCGATGCTGTGGAAACCGAATGAAGACCTGGCATTAACACTGACACATATCCAGCAGTCTGAACTGGCGCACGGTATCAATGGCGCGAGCAGAATGCCGGTCAGCCGCTTCTGTGATGGCGACAACGCGTGTCTGGATACCACTTTCCGTGAGGATACCCCTTACCAGTACGATGCATTTACCGTCGTATCCCGCTATGAAGAGTTCTCCGATCGTGATTTTGTCCTTGACTCCCTGAATTTCGAGCTAGCTTTGGACGTATTTGATATCGCAAGCTCAACGTCTGTGTATAAGGATCAGGCCAAGGGGCAGGGAGACTACGCCGATTACGGGAATATTTACTATGGATGGATTTCTCCGGAAATTTCGCTGGAAGGTAGCAACAATAGTGCATATATCACCTTCGATAACCTTTATAAGGGGCTGGTCCACGAGACGCGCCTTGTTTCAAATGGGGATGGTTCGCTGAGTTGGATTGTCGGCCTCTATTACGGGGAGCAGGAAAAGCGTCTGAGGTTTTCAGAATGGATGCCTGAACTGGACGGGAATGTGTCCTGGCTCAATCGCGAAGAGGCCGGTGGTCGGGTAAATGAAGGGTATGCCGAAGATCTTGGCAGCGTATACAGCGAGGTAGCCGCTTTTGGTGAGGTTACTTATGCACTTTCGGATCGATGGGATGTAACTCTGGGCGCTCGTGTCTTCAATTATGAGGACGACGTAGATGGAGAGGTGACGGATTACCTGGGCTTTACCAGCGGTGAGCGTCTCTCGAATATCAAAGGTACTGGCGAATCCATTTACAAGGTCAACACCTCTTACGATATAAACGAGAATGTGATGGCATACGCGACCCTGTCTCAAGGTTTCAGACGTGGCGGGGCAAATGCGTTCAAAGAGGAAGGGGGTAATATCCCCACTGACCAAATTCAGTACTACAAGCCTGATACCGTAGACAATTACGAAGTTGGTGTGAAAGGTAATCTGTTTGACGGTCGTCTCTTCGTGCATGCTGATATTTATCAGATGGACTGGAAGAATGCGCAAACATACTGGGATCAAACCGTGGGTGGTTACCTGCCGATCAATGGCACAACCAATGGTCCTGATTCCCGTACCCAGGGTGTGGAGATCATGACCAAGCTGCGTCTGACTGACAGCGTGTCTCTTACATACGAGACTATGACGACGGATGCTGAGTGGGCCGAAACTAAAGAAGTTTGTACCTACTCAGGGGCCGAAGACAACGATTGCTATACCTACGAAAAAGGTGGTGAGCTTGGCGGCTCTGCTGACTGGAGACACAATTTCGGAGCCACGTATGACACGGTATTGGGTAATGGTGTTGGAATTTATGCGAGCCTGAATGGTCGCTATTTTGGCGCAACTCCGTCGGATCGAGTTGATAAGGACGGTCAGGGTGTCTATGTGCGCGACTCCTACTCTGTATTCGACGCATATGTTGGGCTGGATTACCAAAATTACGCTGCTGCACTGTGGGTCAATAACCTGGCCAACAATGACGCCGAAGTGTCCGGGCAGCGTGGTGGCAGCATGGGGTACCGCGCAATTAACCTGCGTCCCCGTACCATCGGCCTCAACCTCTCTTACGATTTCTAACGATAAAGTCGTTATCTTGTGGATTATCGGGGGCATTAATGCCCCCTTTTTTTTCCTTTTGCGCAGCTATCTATTGCACTACGGCAGTAATTGTGAAGAATAAATTATTCTAAAGTTTGCCGACCCAAGAAATTGGTTATTTTTTATGCTGACATATGCTTCCTTGTCCAGGGCCATAATATTCTGCTCCCTCACCGCGACGGCAGTGATGCTTGCCGCGTGTGGTGCGCCGGAAACGGGGACTGAACAAGCGGTGAGTCCGGAGTTGGACCTGCGCCAGAAAATTGCGCAGAAGCTGATGCTGGATATCCGCTACTACTGCCCACAAATGCAGCGCCCGGCGGAGGGCAAGGCCGGTAACAGCCACTGCGATCAGGCGGTGACGGCTCTGCCTCAGGACCTGCGGCGCATGATCGCTGACAACGATATCGGCGGCATTATTCTGTTCGCTGATAATTTGGCAGATAGCGCGCAGATGGTGCGTCTCAACCGTCAACTGCAGGGCGCGGCGGCCAGCGCCGCGAGCGGCCTGCCGCTGCTGATTGGTATCGACCAGGAGGGTGGACGTGTCAATCGTTTGCCGCGGAATGAGGCTGCCGCTTTCGCCGGCAATATGGCTATTGGCGCAACCTATCCTCGTCACGGTGAACATTTCGCAGCAACCACTGCCACCGCGATGGCAGAGCAATTGCAGGCACTTGGGTTCAATGTCAATTTTGCACCCACGCTGGATGTGAACAGTAATCCGCAGAACCCCGTGATCAATGTGCGCTCGTATGGTGAGTCGGCGCCAATGGTTGCCGATCTCGGAACCGCTGCGGTGGCAGCGTTCCAGCAGCAGGGCATTGCCGCGACAGTCAAACACTTCCCCGGTCATGGTGATACCAGTGTGGACAGCCACACCGGCTTGCCGCGGGTCGAGCGCACGCTGGAGGATGCCCACGCGATTGACTTGCTGCCGTTCAAGCAGGTGATAGCCAATGCGCAACCGGCGCTGACCATGACCGCCCACATCCAGTATCCCGCGCTCGATGACACTGTCCTCAAGTCAAAAAATGGTGACGAAATTCTGGTGCCAGCGACCCTGTCGCGAAAAATTTTGCACGGAATTCTGCGGAATGAAATGGGCTATCAAGGGGTTATCGTTACCGACTCGCTGAATATGGCCGGTATCAGCGACTATTTCTCTCCTGAAGATGCGGTGGTGAAAACCTTTCAGGCCGGTGCCGATATTGCCTTGATGCCAATCAAAGTTCGCTATCCGGAAGATATTCCTCGTATTAGTGCTTTGATTGAAGTTGTGGCGGAAGCGGTGGAGGCAGGTGAGCTCTCACAGCAGGAGCTGGATGAATCCTTCGCCCGTATACTGACGCTGAAGCAGATGTTCGCGCCGGCCACCAAAACAGAGCAGGACATCGAGACTGCGGTAGAGGCGGCACGCGTCGCGCTGTCAGCGCCGCAGCATCGTGCGCTCGCTTCCGAGCTGGCATCTGCGGCGCTGTCCAGCGTGTTCCCGCTATCGGCGTCGACACTCCCGGTAATAGACGAGCACGTTTCGCATATTCAGGTTTTGGCACCCAACCGGATGATCGGCGAAGCATTTCGTATCGCGCTGAAGGACGTGACCGAGGCGAACGTTTCTGTGCTTGAGCCCGAGAGCGCTGTCGCCGACATTGCCGCAGCCGCCGCAGATGTGTTGTTGGTGGCCAGTATCGTGCCCGCGGAGAGTGCGGTTGAGCTCGGCGGTATGGAGGATTTGCAGACACTGCAGCGTCGCCAGTTGGACATTCCTTCGCTGTATGCGATCTACCGGCAGTCCCTGCTGTCTGCACGCGCCCAGGATGCGAAAACGGTCTTTATCTCCATGCGCTCTCCATACGAGTCTGCCGTGTTCGAATCCCTGGCGGATGTGCATCTCGCGAGCTTCGATTACAAGGCATTTGTAGGCCCGGATCAGAATCTCGAGGGGCCGGTTTATCACGCTATCGCCAGGGCGCTGGTAAATTCCGGTGAGCCGACAGGGCGGGTCCCGGTCACTGTCATGTCCGCGACAGAATTGCAGGCGCAGACTACTGATATGGATGGTGTCGACATGTCCAGCGAAGGGTAGGGCGAGCGCCCAGAGCGTTGGTATCAACGGCCAGATTTGCGTCGCTATTTCTATCGGTTGCGCCTGTGGTTAGTCATTTAATTCTCACGGGCCCGTCGTTCACACTTGCGGGTATCGAAGTTAGAAAAATAACAGGTGCACCATGCGAACGGATTTGTGTTACCTCGACGCCTGCGAAGTACTGCAGCGCTATCAGCAGCGCGAAGTTTCTCCGGTAGAGGTACTGGCCGCGCAGATTGAACGCTTTGAGCAGATTGGTGGTGAAATCAACGCGTTCACCCGGAAAATGTTTGAGCGCGCGCGAGGGCAAGCCCGCGCTGCGGAGCAGGCATACATGGACGGTACTGCGCGCCCGCTGGAAGGCCTGATTGCCGCAATCAAGGATGAGACTTACATTCGTGGTGAAGTCACCACGAATGGATCGCATTTGCTCAAAGACAATGTGGCGGATGTTACCGATCCGGTGCCTGAGCGCTTGCTGGCAGCCGGGGCAATCTTTCACGCCCGCACCGCCACGCCGGAATTTTCGGTGGCTTCCTATACCTGGTCAGACTTGTGGGGCGTCACCCGCAATCCCTGGAATACCGCTATCACTCCGGGTGGATCGTCTGGTGGCTCCGCCGCCGCATTAGCCGCTGGGCTCTGTACCATTGCCAATGGAACGGACATGGGTGGGTCTGTGCGAATTCCTGCCTCGCAATGTGGGCTGCTCGGGTTAAAGGCTTCACACGGAAGGATTCCGGAAATCCCGCCATATAATGTGGACCCCTATGTACATCACGGCATGCTGACGCGAAGCGCACGTGACATGGTGATGCTCTACAACCTTCTTTCGGGCCCTCATTCGGTCGACCTCATGTCACAGCTGCCCAAAGAGGCGGTATCTGACACGCCGCTGGACTTGCGTGGGCTGCGTATTGGTCTGTCTCTCGACCTGGGCTTCTTCCAGCTCGATTCCGATGTACGTTTAAATACGCTGGCTTTTGCCAAGCGCCTGCGTGACCAGGGGGCGCAGGTGGATATGGTGGAGCTCGACTGGGACGAGCGCTGTATCCGCACGGCACAAATTCACCAGGGCGCACAAATGGGGCAGATGTTGCGTGATAAATTTGATCACCCGCAATATCGTGAAAAGTTGACCAGCTACGTGCGCCACTACTTTTCACTCTCGTCGGCGGCTTCACCTCAGCGGATACTCGAGGCCAATGACTACGCCCAGCACATGTGGCAGTCGTTGGAGCAGGTGTTCCGTAACGTCGACTTCCTGCTTTGCCCGACCGTATGTACTACCCGGGTCAAGGCAGACTTCGACTACAGTCGCGATCGGATCGAAATCGGTGGCGTCGAAGTCGATCCTGTAAAAGGCTGGTTTATGACGTACCCCTTCAACACCCTGAGTCGGTGCCCGGTGCTTTCAATGCCCAGTGGTATTGCCGACAACGGCGTGCCTACGGGAGTGCAGTTGGTAGGCCACCCCTATGCAGATGGTGCCCTGCTGCAGCTGGGACTTGCTATCGAGTCTGCGCAGGGAATGTTTATCCGGGCGGACAATGCGCCGCTGTCAAAACAGGCAATCAGTGCATGATCAAGCAGTGTGCGAAAGTGATTCGATCAGAAATACGTGCCGGTCGCTTCTGCGGTCCCACATCGGGACTGGCGGCGGGGTATGTCCAGGCAAATATTGCAATAGTACCTGCGCAAGTTGCGGACGAATTTGCTGAATTCTGCGCGCTGAACAAGCGTGCCTGTGCACTTTTACACCGTGCGGATCCGGGGCAATTCCTGTTGCCTGCGCTGGGGGAGGGCATTGACATACGCACCGATGTACCCCGCTACCTGATTCATCGCGCCGGGGAGAGCGCACAGGAAGTGACCGACGTGCGCGACTACTGGCGCGAAGATCTGGTTACTTTTGCCCTGGGTTGCTCGTTCTCTTTTGAAGAGGCGTTGATTAGCGCAGGCCTTGAAGTGCGCAACATCAGCGAGGGTCGCAATGTTCCCATGTATCGCACCAACCGCAATTGCAGTGCTACTGAAAGGTTCCATGCGAATCTGGTGGTGAGCATGCGTCCGTTTAGTGGCGAAGGTATTGATCGTGCTTGCGAGGTATCTGGCCAGTACCCCCTGGTGCATGGTGCACCGGTGTACGCAGGAGACCCGGCTGCTCTCGGGATCCGGGATATCGCCGCGCCGGATTATGGCGACGCTGTCACGGTCAATCCGGGTGAGCTCACCGCGTTCTGGGCTTGTGGAGTGACCGCGATTGAAGCGCTGCGCAATGCAGGGCTGGATTTTTGTATCACGCATGCGCCGGGCCATATGTTGATTTCCGACCGACAAAACACGGAAATGGAGTCGGTAACGGACATCCGCGCGTTGGACTGGCACTGAGTGAGTCCACATGTTTCAGATTGTGGATGCCGGCGATACCTCGATTTGCGTCTATCTCGCTGAGCGCGCGGATGAATCCACGCTCACACGGGTACTCGCCTTTGTGGACAGGGCAAAAATGGCACTGGGAGACCTGCTGCTTGATGTAGTGCCTTCATACTGTAGTGTCACGGTGTACTTTGACCTGCTCCGTACCGACTACTTCAGTGTCTGCAGCGTGCTTCGCTCGATAGCGGACGACCTCCCCGTTGAGCCGCTGGCGCAAGCGGCCTCGGCTGACGGCAAGCTGATCACATTGCCGGTTTACTATGGTGGTGATGTTGCACCCGATGCGTTGCGCGTGGCGCAGGCCGCCGGTATGTGTATTGAAGATGTAGCCCACCTGCACGCCGCCGAGACTTATCGGGTATTTGCTCTGGGTTTTCGTCCGGGGTTCGCATTTATGGGAAGCACTCCGGAACCGCTGCGGTTGCCTCGCCTGGACACCCCACGCAAGCGGGTTCCGGCGGGTGCTGTCGCTATCGCTGGTACCCAGGCCGCAATTTACCCGTCGGCCAGTCCGGGCGGCTGGAATCTGATCGGACGCTGCCCCACACCACTGTTCTCATGCGTGAATGGCGCACCCAGTGTACTGCTCGCGGTCGGAGACCGGGTGCGATTCAAGCCGGTAGAAAGAGAGGAATACCTGGCCCTGGGAGGGCAGCTGGATGCGTGACGACACCGCAGAATCGAAAGCACAGGGTACCGTGCAAGTGATATCCCCGGGGCCGTTAGCAATGCTTCAGGATAACGGACGCACTGGTTATCAGCATCTGGGCGTTGGCGTCGGCGGTGTTGCCGACAGCCATGCAGCGGGGTGGGCAAATCGGTTGCTGGGTAATGCAAGCGACGCGGTTTTAGTGGAGATTTTTCTCGGCAACTTCCGTGTGCGTTTTGATTACGCCAGTGAATTTTCTGTTGCAGGTGCCGAAGTACAGTGGAGATTGGATGGGCGTCCCATCGCGAATTGGCAGTCTCACCGCGCGCAGCCGGGCAGCCTGCTGGAGGCATCGATGGCGAGCGCAGGGCTACGCGCCTATCTCGCGTTCCCTGGAGGTGTCGACGCACCGGGGATCTGCGGTAGCAGTGCGACCAGCGTGGGCGAGGGGCTGGGAGGGTTGCTTGGCAATGGAAGTCCGTTAAAGCAAGGGGACGTACTGAAGTTTTCACCCCACCAGGCTGCAGCGGGGGTAATCCGGCGGGTGCCCACGCAGTTTTGTCGTGTGTATGGCAATGCTATGCGGCTGCGGGTGGTGCCATCAAACCAGTTCAATAAATTTCCCCCAGCAAGTGTGCAGCAGTTCTTCGCTTCCCGCTTCCAGGTTGCCGCGGAGTCAGACCGTATGGGCGTACGGCTACAGGGCCGTCCTTTGGAAAACCCACCGGGCAGCCTCACTTCGGAGGCGGTGAGTAGCGGAGCGATACAGGTCCCTGCCAGTGGCCTGCCTATCGTGCTGATGCAGGATTGCCAGACCATCGGTGGTTATCCAAAGCTCGGACATGTGTACCGGGTGGATCTGGACCTTTTGGCACAGGCCCGATCGGGTGTGGAAGTTCAGTTCTCACTTGGTGATGCGGCCGAGTCCCGACACGAATTACTACTGCAAAAACAGTTTTTTTGCCGATATAGAGAACGCAATTATGGATAATTTGGTTCTGGATAGGTTTCACCGTGCAGACACTATGCACCTCTCCGCGCAGCTGGAATCTTTAATGGTGGCGTGCAACCTGCGCGGAATGGGTACAATTCGCGACAGCGGATATCGGGGATATTTGCAGTCGGCCGTAGAGACACTATTGCGAGACCGGCAGCGAGTAGCGATTGTCAGTGGTTTCCCCATGGGCAACAGCTTTGAAACCGACGGACCGGCCGGGGCCATTGCTCTGGCGCACGGGCTGCGGAAGATAGGCTCGAAAGTTGCGCTGCTGGGTATCACCGAGTACGCGCAGGCGATGGCGAAGGCACTACCACAGGCAGTGCCGGATGGTGAAGGGCTGGCGGCCAGTATCTTTGCGGTTGATCCAAAGAACACAGCCGCTCAACTGAAAGCTTTCAGTGTTGATTTCCGCCCGACTCTGGTCATTTTTATTGAGGTGCCCGGCAGTGGATCTGATGGTCGCTACCGCAACATGCGCTTCGAAGACATCAGTGCGAGTACACTGGAGTGGGAGTTGCTACTGAGAGCGGTGGAATGTCCTACCCTGGCTATCGCCGATGGTGGCAATGAGCTCGGAATGGGAATGCTGCGGTGCAGGCTGGAAGATATGCCGATCGCCTGCGCTCATGCATCAACTGACGAGTTGGTGATTGCGGATGTGTCCAATTGGGGTGCATACGCGCTGCTGGCACAAGCGTCTGCTTGTGTAAGACGTCCGCTATTGGATGGTTTTTCCCTCGCACAGTGTCTGCAAGCATTGGTAATGGAGGGGGTGGTAGACGGGGTGACCGGAGCCGTCACGGCTACCGAAGATGGATTACCCTTGTCGCGCAGTCTTTCGTTTATAGAGGGGGTCAAGGCTCTGTCTCACCCATTCTGTGTGAGCGAAATTGAAAGCCCTGCCGTATCGCAAGACCCTTTGGCCGAGGCTCTGGCCTAAGCTCTCCGGTATTGCCTTTCTTCCGCCGGGACCACAACCGTGATGGCCCCGGCGGATATCACTATCGCACCTTTCTGTATCAGGTATCAGGTATCAGGAATCCTTCACCGCCAGTACCCTGGTGTTGATATCCGGGTAACCACTCAGCTTGTCCGGAAAATATTTTTCAAGCAGTGCAAGCAGGATGGCACGGGTTTGGTTGTCCACTTCACCGTCGACTTTCCACGGCCTGAAATGATACTGAAACGCACGCGTGTAGAGCGAAATCTCGTCTTCTGTCGCAGCTGCAGGGTCTATTCCGTAGCCATAATCCCGCAACCATTGTGCAAATCGCTGGCGTACACTATCGCGATCACTGGTGGTGTTCCCGCTCAGATAATCCAGGTGTCGCTTGACGGTCTCGTCATCATACCAGGCGCCGATACCAGCCTCCGCCAGTTGTTGCCACGGAAATTTGGGGCCCGGATCGATTTTCCATTGCGGGATGATATCGCCGTGACCAATAACCCGTGTCGGCGTTATGTCAGGGTAGCGGGCAAGAATATCCTTGGATAGTGCCGTAACCAGCTCAATCTGTTTTGGATCAAAATCCGGAAAAAAGCAGACCGCTTCCTCCTCGGCTTCCGGAGTGGATTCTGCAGGAGGATGGCAGTGGCTCTTGTTTACGATCTCGATACCAATAGAGTGATCGTTCAGCTGACTGCGGTCTTCCCACAGGCTGGGCCCGGCATGCCAGGCGCGGCGGGTCTCGTCTACAAGCTGGTACACCCGAAGATCATCGTGGGGGTAGCTAGGATCGTCGCTTTCTGGCACCAGGTAATGTGAGCTTACCGGCGCCGAGCTCGGCTGGGTCAGTACCCGTAGGGAGGTGTCAAAGTCGATGGCCGTGAAATGCATAACCAGGAAGCGCACTCGCTCGCTGGCATTCTGGGATTTTACCACTTCGATCTCGTAGTCTTCACTTTCGTGGTTCAGGCCGGCACTGGTGCTGACACAGGCCGTCAATAATCCAGTGCTGGCAAATGCTGCGAGAAGGCCGGCGGCGCGCTGGACGCCTTGCATTATTGGGTTTGACATAGTGAGTCCTTCAGTCGAATACCAGAATCAAAGTCTGCAGTGGGAATGGAGTCAATCTTTACCAGTCCATCATTGGAAGTCATGCGGTGAATATAACGGCCATCGCCGAGTGCAATACCCACATGAGTGAGTACGCCTTCCGCCCAGTCACCGTAGGTGTTCTTAAGAAAAACCAGGTCACCCGCTTGCAGCGCATCAATGGCCTTCACCTTCTGCCCAAATTCATCGGATGCGAGAGAGTCAACATGTTCCGGTAACAGCTCATCCTCTGGCCCCAGCAGATGGCCGTCCCATGGGGATTCTGTTTCCAGAGTGGCAAAGTGTTCACCGCAGGCTGCGACCAGAATTTCCCGCGTCCAGTTCATGCACTGTTCTGCCTCGCCGATGCGATACTCTCTGTTTTCCCAGGGTAGGGCCTCCGCCACCAGCTTCTCCCCCAGGACAAGACGCGTTGACTGCTGGGGTGAAATTACGTCTGTCTGACCGGAAAGAGACGCTTTGGCCATATCGGCTGAGTGCTGTCGTTCAGCGATATCAGAGTCTTCACAGGCTGAGAGTTGCACTAGCCCGGCCAGGAAGAAAGGTAAGAACGCTCTATTCATGGTGTTTTAATTTCCACGCAATTATTGTTTCTTTGGGTATCCGGTAACAGCCAGAGTGGATCGATGCACACAGCATCAAGTCTTTTCTCGAGTGGTAGCTGCAGGGTCAGCTGCTGGCGCTGTGCACGCATCCAGGCCTGTGCCGGTACCTTGAGGTCATGTCGTGAGCCATCTTCCAGCTCGAGCTGTAATGGAATCGGCAAGATCCCCCCGCCACGGTTCGCCAGCACTAATGTGTACCATTGGTGCTGGTCGCCAACGTTAAGGGAAAGCGGGGCATTCCTGGTAGGGATCGGGGGAAGTCCACGACTGTATTGATCTGCCAGAGTAGTATCGCGCTCGACCACGAATCCATTGATGCCGCCTACGGTAAGTGCCAGTGGCGGGGGCGGCGAAACGTCGGAGAAGGTGAGGGCGAGGTCTATGTCATCACTGCGGACATGTCTTATTGCCAGATCAATACTCGCACTTTCATAAAACCAGCTGCGCCAGAACCAACTGAGATCGGTAGCTGCTGCTGTCTCCAGCGCCCGGAACAGGTCGCCCGGTACGGGACGCTTGCCCTGCCAGGCGTGGGCAAAGTCCGCAAGTGCCGCATCAAAAACTTCGGGCTCCAGTACCAGGTGCCGCAATATATTCAGAACGCTGGCGGTTTTGTTGTAGGCGTTGTCGATCTTGCCGTGCAAACTA
Source organism: Microbulbifer hydrolyticus (assembly GCF_009931115.1). NCBI lineage: Bacteria > Pseudomonadati > Pseudomonadota > Gammaproteobacteria > Cellvibrionales > Microbulbiferaceae > Microbulbifer > Microbulbifer hydrolyticus. Next base: position 1,696,717 of record NZ_CP047491.1, read on the forward strand.
TCAGCACTGCTCATGATCGGCTGGTGAATGGCGCTCGCGGTGTAGTCCACAATAGAGCGGGGCTCGCCATAGATTACGTCAAAATTTGGTTCCCAGCTGTGCTCGGCGCGGTACTCGATAAAGCTCACCAGGCCCTCGTCCAGCCACGCCCACTCCCGTTCGTCAGTATTGATTTGCATGGGGAGATAGTTGTGGCCAACCTCGTGAATGACACTGCCGATAAAATCGTATTTGGTTAGCGCATCCCATGGTGGCCGCGCTGCAGTGGCGGAGACGCGCTCCGGGCGCGTGGCAATAGTTGCTAGCCCCGGGTATTCCATACCAATACCGGCCGCATTGACAATGCTCACGCTGGGCATTTGCAGTGGCGCCAGAGCGTGATCAAAAGTATCGAGTGTATGCGCTATTGCCGGTAGCCCGAATCTTTCCCACAGCGGTCCTGCTTCCACGGGAAAAAACTGCTGTAGTTTGCGTCCTTGTTGATCGACGGTTAGCTGCCACTGGAATGCTGCAGAAGTTGCGAACGCGAAATCCCGCAAGTCCTCCCCGGAGAACTGCCAGCGCTTGCGGCCGTGACGATCCTTACGCACGCGGTTTGCTATTGCCGCTTGTGGATCAATCATCCAGACGGGCGTTTGTGACTCGCTTTTCCATTGCTGTAACTGCACGTCGTCCAGTACTTGCGCTGCATTTTGCAGTATGCCGCTGGCTGCTACCGTATAGTGGCTGGGTGCTTCAATGGTAACCTGGTAGTTGCCAAATTCGGTGGAAAACTCTCCCTGCTGGAGAAACGGCTTGAGCTGCCAGCCAGCGTAATCCGTATACGCCAGTGCGCGCGGGAACCATTGTGCGGCGACAAAAATTCGGGCGCCATCTGCCAGCGACTCGTAACCACTGCGGGCGCCGGTGGCGACTTTATCGGTAAGTGTTAGAGACCAGTCAATCTTGAGCGTTGTGGACTTTCCCGCATCCAGGGACTGGGGGAGAGATACTTGCAGTATCGTATCGCGAACATGCCATTCAAGAGGGTGACCCGCGCTATTGGTTACTGAAGAAACCTCGAAACCGCTCGCAGGCATGCGTGCCAGGCTGCGCTTGCGACTGCGTTCGTTTCCAGTCGCCAAAAGATTGTAAGCGGCTGCACTGTCCTCTTGCAGGGCATTGTGGTCGAGCGCAAAAAATAGCTGTGGTAGTTGATCCGGGGAGTTGTTCTGATAACGGATCTGGGCGCTGGCCCGGATTCGGTTGTGGGCAGGCTCCAGCGTGGCGGACAGTATGTAATCTACCTGCTGCTGCCAGTAGTTTTCCGCTGGCAGACCATTGCGACTGCGATACACCCCGAGGCCCAAATCGGACTGTGTCAGTTTAGAGAAAGGATCCTTGGTCGCCAAAGGGGGTAGGGCGACTGACTTGTTTGCCCAGAAACCCGTGGCGGAAAGCAGCAATACGGGAACCAGAGCGCGCACGGCAACAAGGTGGGCCCTTGGTGGTGATGGTGTTACCGCAGTTGCTCGACCGTGTCGGCGCGCTCTGAATAGATTCATGCGGGGCTCACCGCTGGCTGTGCCACGGGAATTTGGCGGCGCTCAGTGATGGCTGCCATCATAAGCGTGAGAGCCATGCAGATAATGCCCAGTATCAGCACAGGTACAAAATTGTTGTTGATGATCAGGGCTGCCGCCAGGGGTGGCCCGACAATTTCTCCCACCTTGAAAGCGCTGGCGCACAGTACGATAAAACGCCCGGTATCATCCACACGGTTGAACTGATCCATCAGCAAAGGCAGCGAGAAACTCCAGAAGAACTGGAATACGATCGAAGTGGAGGCATAAAGCAGGTAGGCATCCAGGGTGTTGCCGCCGATCAGTGCGGCCATGGTGGCGATCTGCAACATCATGGCTAAGGTAAGGGTGGGCACTCGGCCAATGCGAGCGGTCAGCCAGGGCGTCGCGAGAGAACCCAGACCACTGATGGCAAAACCAATGCCGAGGAGGTCCCCGACGCGCGCGCTTTCAAGCCCCATTTCCAGTCCAATGCGCTCGAGATAGGCCCAAACCGCGGATACGCCGCAGTAATACACCACTGTGGTGCCGAATACGAGCAGTGAACGTCCATTTAACAGGGTGCCGAACACTGTCTCCTGCGGTAAGGCCTCGGGCTTTTGTGACCTGGGAAATGCCAGCATACAGCTGAGCAGTGTCAGTACCAGCCAACCATTCAGGTAGTGAAAGAAGCCGTCGATCTGCAGTTGCGCCATGATGCGCGGCACCGCAAAAAAGCCCACGGTGCCGAAAAATACCTGTGCCGCGACCATCAGGCCAAAAGCCATTTGCGGATTCCGGTGATCTCCGAGGGCGGCGAGCGCAACAGCGTAGGCAGAGCCACACCCGATACCCGCGATGATGCGGATCGCCATCAGCGTGGTGAAATCCTCCGCGCCCAGACTGGCGAGGTTGCCCAGCAGGAAACATGTCAGGCCAGATAGGACGACGGCGCGCCACGGCACTTTGCGCACCCAGAAAATTGCCGACGCAGAGCTGACAAATATCCCAATCACATCAGCGGCGGCAAGCCAGCCGGTTTGTTGCTGAGTGAAAAGCCCCCTGTCGCTCAACCCTCCCACCCATAGTGGCAGCAAGGTGAGAATGGAAGCTCCCATCATCGCCACCAGTAGCAGGCTTGTGAGATTGGCGAAGCTGTCGGGACGGTATGAATGGCTGTCTTTGGTATGCATGGGTTGTGCTTATTTTTTGTGACGGTGCCGGATATCGGGCGGTGCAAGCTGACCGGTCAACACCGCAAATGTCCGGATCAATAAATGTGCGTGATCCAGTGTACGAGTCAAAAAAAACAGAGCCAGTTATTGCCAATCGGCCTGGGCGATAGGTGCACGTTTTTTTATGCAGTTGAAGGGCGTGCTTTGCCCTACAAGTGTTCCGTACCCCCGACTGGTTAAATTTCCTCCCGTATGTGATTGCAGGATACGGGATTCAAGGTGGCGTAAAAAATGTGCTTTTAGGCCGTTTAATGCGCCGTGCTGTCAAATGCCTCCCCATTTTACAAATAAAAAATTCTTCGTGTGTGTTTTTCTTGGAATTTTTTAATTGGCGTTGAATGGTGCCCGGTCATACTTCCTACTTTCATCTTTTTTTCACCGCTGGATTGTGAAACCGGTGCAGAATTTATTGCCCGGGTAGATGCATGTCGTCGGGGCGTGCGGTTATCGCCGTCCCGCATGGGGCGCGGTGTTTGGCGCATAATGCTTCTCGCATGCGGGAATATCTTCGATATTTTATTCGTTCCCTTTTTTTCCTCTGTCACCGTTCACTTCTCTCTTTGTTGGTATTCGCGCCATACAAGCTGTCAAAAGTGTCTTTTTGTCATTTTCCGGATATTTTTTTGAATTTTTTATGATTATGTTCTCGCGTCAGAAGAATTTTTTCAGCAGAATGGCTTCAGGAATATCTTATTCCGTGCGGTAGGTGCCAAGGGTATAAATTATCGGTTCGACCGATAGGTTGAGCGACTTTTCTAAAAAATAAGAGTGCACCACCGCTGGCGCTGATAGGGAGCTCCGGTCACAGATCGAACGTTTCCCGATTGGGGACCAACACAATAAAAGCCTGGGAGGCCATCCATGTTTCAGAAAACGAAATTGAGTTCCTCACTCCAGAGTGCAACCTCAACAACACTTTCACGCTCGGCTGCGGCAGTTGCAGGCGTGTTGTTCTCAGTGTCTGTTGCGGCTCAGCAGTCGGGGAGTATCGAGGGTACAGTTTACCTCGACGAAAATGTCGAAGCGGCTGGTGTGAAGATCACCGCAACCAGCCCGGTAATGCCGAAAAAAAGAACGGTTGAAACCGATGCTGACGGCGATTTCAGGCTGCCTGCCCTGATTCCCGGTACCTACACGCTTACTCTGACTACTGAAGACGGCATCACCCGCACGGTTAAAACCCGAGTGTTGCTGGATCAGCGCTCCAATGTCCAAGTGATGATGGCACCGGACGCGACAGCCGAGGAAATGGAAGAGATTGCCGTGTTCGGCCAGCAGGTCGAAGTTGTAGGCGGGGGCGCATCAGTCTCCAACGCGATTGGGGCGGATGTAATTGGTGCGCTGCCGGTTGGCCAAAGCTATCGCGACCTGATGAAGCTGCTTCCCGGGGTGCAAGTTTCCCAAGACTCCGTCCGCGGTCCCAATGCGGGCGGCAGTGGCCAGGACAATACCTATGCGTTTGACGGCGTAAACGTGACGCTGCCAATGTTCGGTACGCTCGCTGCAGAGCCTTCAAGTCAGGACATTGAGCAGGTTGCGGTCGAGCGTGGCGGTGCCAGGGCGATTGGCTTTAACCGTGCCGGCGGTGTGAGCGTGGATACCAAGTCAAAATCTGGTACCAACGAATTTAAAGGCAGCGTTAATTACAGGTTTCAGCCTGCGAATCTGCGTGCAGAGACCGTTGACGGTGTGAGATCTCAAACCGAATATGACTGGACCACTGCAAATTTCAGCGGTCCGCTGGTCGAAGATACCCTGTTCTTCTACGGCTCTTATTACGGGCCCACCGTATCTCGTGATAACAAAGAAACCGCCTACGGTCCCACCAAAGACTATCTGAGCGAGCGTGACGAGTACTTCGGTAAGCTGACCTATGCGGTGACTGAGGATATTCTGCTGAATGCCAGCTACCGTACCTCAGAGCGAGTCGGTGAGGGTCTCTCAGTCGGGTTTAATGAGGCAGATTCAGTTTCCTCGGGTGAAAAATCCAATCAGGATATCATCACCTTTGATGGTTCGTGGATTATCAGCGACAGCACCACCTTTACTTTCCAGTACAGTGATTACGCTCTGGAGACGGTGGGTGGCCCGGATAATTACCTCTCAATTCAGCCTACCTATGGCGCTGCTCTGGATTTAGCCCAGCTGGACCAGATGGGTTACTTCAGTGTTCCCAATCTGGATCCGGACAACCCCGACTACGACAATGATCTGGCTCAGGATCTGATTGACGCATACGGTTATGTAAATGATGACGGTGAGCTTGTTGGTGGTGGCGGCGTTGGTGGCTATAGCTCCATCAATGATCAGTCCTTCTATCGCAAAGGCTTTGAAATGGCGCTGGAGCACAACTTTGACGTTGGCCCAACCAGTCATCAGCTGCATATGGGCTATCAGTGGTCCGAAGGTACAGAAGACCTGTCGCGGATGTCGAACGGCTGGGGTGCTATTTACTATGTCGGCGGTGAGGAAACCACCCCGGATGGTGACCCGATCTATTTCCAGTCTTACACCGAGCAGATGAGCCTCGTGGATGCGTCTGGCACTTCCGTGCCGAACATCGTATCGAGCACGGTAACTCACAACTTTGAGATCAATGACTCTATTGAGTGGAATGATTTCACCTTCAATGTTGGTTTCCTGATCAGCCAGGATACTTACTTCGGTCAGGGCTTGAAGAAGAATTCCAGCAACTATTCTGGCTTTGAAACTGCGCCGGGCAACAAGTACGAGATGTATGAGATCGACTGGAAGGATATGATCCAGCCTCGATTGGGCGTTACCTGGGCGTACAACGGGGAAGACACCGTATTTGCGAACTTTGCCCAGTACAACCCTGCTGCCAGCTCGCTGGCCCGCGCTGCCTCCTGGGATCGTAATTCCGCTCGCCAGTTGGATGTTTGGTGGGATGAGGATGGCAATTACCTGGGTAACCAGGGCCGCAGAGGTTCATCCGGTAAGATCTTCCAGGACAATCTGACGCCGCGCCGTGTTGATGAGCTCACCATCGGTACCACTAAAGCCTGGGGTGACAGTATCAATACTCGCGCGCATGTGCGTTACCGCGAAGGCTCCCACTTCTGGGAAGACGTTTGGAACTGGGCGCGTTCTGATGAGGGTTGCTACGGTGACTTCGATGGCGATGGCATCAATGAGCATTGTGTGCCTGCGGATATCGAAGCGCTCGGTCCGTATGTTCCTGACCTGCAGGAATACCGCGATGAGATTGGCGGCTCCTCTTACGTTATCGCGGAAATGGATGGCGCTTACACGAAGTACTGGGAGATGTCTCTGGAAGCGGAGTGGTATGGCGAGCGTAGTTACCTGAATGCATCTTATGTATACAGTGAGTACACCGGTAATATCGACCAGGACAACACTTCCTTTACCAATGACCTCAACCTGTTCCTCGGCTCTTCGAGCTATGCGGATGATTACGGTCAGTACACCTGGGACCTGAAGGAAGGCACCATGCGTGGTGACAGGCCGCATCAGCTCAAAGTGTTTGGATACTACACTCTGGACTGGAATGCGAATGTCGGTGCGTTCCTGACCTATCAGTCTGGTCAGCCTTGGGAAGCGTGGGATGGCTCTATCTACGGACGTAGTTCTGACACCATGCGTTATGCAGAGCCTGCGGGCAGCCGTCGTACCGGTAGCCACTGGCAGATGGATTTGAACTATACCCAGGACTTCAAGGTGTTGAGTGATTACACCGTTAAGTTCAAAGCGGATATCTTTAATCTGTTCGATCGCCAGACTGGCTATAACCCGCAGCCTTCAGTGGATAGTGAGCTATTTGGTGAGCCGCGCAGTCGTTGGAGCCCGCGTCGAGTCCAGCTGTCGCTGGGTGTGGACTTCTAACTGCGAAAGTATCGACAAGAACTCTATTGGATCGTATGTACTTGCCCCGGCTTAGCCGGGGCTTTTTTTTGCGGCGCAAACACAGGAGGTCGCTGTGGTTTTGTGCTGCGGACTAAGCTGACTAAATAATTTTTGAGCGCGTGTATTATTCTGAATAAATTATTCGTAATTGAGCGTCAAAGTGGATTAAAATGGCGCTATTCAGAGAAGAATAAGTAGTGGAGTTTTGGATTGAGTCTGATGAACAGCCTGAATTGGTTCGTGCGGGCAGCCAGTGCTGGACTGGTGGTCATTTCGCTTGTCGCGTGCGATACATCGACGGACAGCACGGCCTATTCCCGACAGTCCGTCGATGCGGAAAAGCCCGTTGATGCCGCCGTCGATTACGTCACAGATGTACCAATGTTGCGCGAGCCGATGCTGGCGGCAGCCTTCTGGCAGCAACGGTTGCAAAGTGATGAGGTCAGGCTGGATGCAGCCGGGATCCGTGACCTGAATAGTATCAGCCTCGCCCGTGACCCAAACCTTCACAACCTGGATGAATTTCCTTCGCACCTTTCACGAGAACAGGTGCTCACCCTGATTGATGGCATCAGCCGCTCCGCATCATCCCCGCGATATTTTTCCGACGGCCGTGAGGTGAGTGCTGAAGACTATGCGGCACTGGAGGCGTCTGTACATCGCTCCTCCGTGGAAGACTCGGTAGCCGTGCAATGGGGTGTGGTGGTGGAGCGTGCAAGTATGCGCAGCTACCCCACGGACGTCCGTGTGCTGAAAAGTGTGGAAGACCGGGATCTGGATCGCTTCCAGGAAACAGGTGTGTTCCCCGGTCAACGCCTGGCGATTTTGCACGAAAGTGCTGATGGTGAATGGTGGTTTGCGGTGAACTATCACTACGCCGCGTGGCTGCCGAAGCGTGCCGTTGCCATCGGCGAGCGGGCGCAGATTAATCAGTGGTTCAATCGCTCGCCGCGGTTGACCGTCACCGGTGCACAAGTGCGTACCAACTTTAACCCGGACGACCCGCGTACATCGCAAGTCGTGCTGGATATGGGCGTATCACTGCCGGTGCTGAGTGCGGCGGAAGTCGGGCACCGGATAAACGGCCAGAACCCTCATGCCAGCCACATTGTCTCGCTGCCCGTGCGCACTGAAAGTGGTGCTTTGGAGTTTGAGCCGACACTGATCGGGCGTGCGCAGGACGTCACGCTGGGGCATCTGGAGTATCGTCCTTCTCTGGTGTTACAGCAGGCGTTCAAGTTCCTCGGAGAGCGTTACGGCTGGGGCCATGATTACAACGGGCGCGACTGCACCGGCTTTGTGGGCGAAGTGTATAAATCTTTCGGTATTCTGATGCCGCGCAATTCCGGTCAGCAGGGAAACAGTGAATTCGCTCCGACCAAACGTTTTGCTGCGGATGATCACGTTGCGCGCCGCGAGGCGCTGGCGGAACTGTCGGTGGGGGATCTCATCTATATACCTGGCCATGTAATGATGTACCTGGGAGACGTAGAGGGTGAGCCGTATGTTATCCACGATGTAACCGGCCTGAGTTATTACACCGAGGAAGCCGCTGCGGCCGCTGAAGAAGCAAGCTTTTACCGGGGCACTTTGTCGGGTGTCTCTATCACGCCATTGACGCCTTTGCATCTCTCCCGTGAGAAGAGCTTCGTAGAGGCAATTTACGCAATAAAATCCATTATCTGACCGGTATTGCCATGAAAATAGTCGACGTAAAACTGGGTATGTTGCGAGTCCCGCTGGTGACTCCTTTCAAAACCGCGCTGCGCACGGTGGAAGCTGTGGAAGATGTGGTGGTCATGCTGGAAACGGATACCGGGCACATAGGCTACGGTAATGCACCTGCCACGGCTGTGATTACCGGGGATACCCACGGATCGGTAATCGAGGCCGTACGCACCGTTTTCACGCCGTTATTGCTGGAACAGAATGTCGCTGACCTTAACCGCCTCACCCGGCGGATCCAGGGCGCAATGATCAATAACACCAGTGCCAAGGCCGCGGTGGAAATCGCGCTTTACGACTTGTTTGCCCAGAGTTACAAAACACCGCTATACCGCCTGCTGGGTGGGGGCGATAACAGTCTCACCACCGATATCACCATCAGCGTGGACTACATCGACAAGATGGTGGCGGATGCTGAAAGCGCGGTTGAACGCGGGTTTGAAATCCTGAAATTGAAAGTTGGTAAAGATATCGGTCTGGATATCGAGCGTATCAAGGCAGTCTTTGCCGCTGTAAAAGGGCGCGCACTACTGCGGCTCGATGCCAATCAGGGCTGGAGTCCCAAGCAGGCAGTATTGGCGATCCGTGGTCTGGAAGAGGCCGGTGTGCTGCTGGAGCTCGTCGAGCAGCCAGTCAAGGCCAATAATCTCGAAGGTATGCGCTATATCGCTGAGCGTGTGCGGACACCGATCATGGCCGATGAAAGTGTTTTTGGGCCACGTGAGGTCATGCATGTAATCGATCGCCGCGCGGCAGATATTATCAATATCAAGCTGATGAAGACCGGTGGCATTTCGAATGCGCTAAAAATCGCGGATATCGCGGATTTGCATGACCTGGAGTGTATGGTGGGCTGTATGCTGGAAACCAGTATTGGGGTCTCTGCTGCTGCGCACATGGCTGCGGCCAAGGCGCCGGTTGTCTCCAAGCTGGACCTGGATGTACCCTCCCTGTGTAAGTTTGACCCCGTGGTCGGTGGCGCTGCATACAAGGATGCGGATATCATTCTGAACGAAACCCCGGGACTCGGTATCGAAAAGATCGAAGGCCTGCAGCTACTGGCGTGATCGCCGGCTTAACGCGGAGTGATACAGCACCCCATGACCTGTCTTTTGAAAATGCGCGCAATGCGCGACCAGATGTCGGTCAACGAGCGAAAGCTTGCGGATTTTATTCTGGAAAACACGCAGTTATTGCGCGACTACTCGTCTTCCCAGCTGGCGGATGCGGTGGGTGTAAGCCAATCCAGTGTGGTGAAGTTCTCACAAAAGCTCGGGTACCGTGGCTACCCCAGCCTGAAGCTGGCTGTATACGAATCATACGCCGGCGCGGGTATGGAAAAAGACGAGGAGCAGCCCCGTCATTTTACGCAGTCGGACAGCCCACTCAGTATCCTGGGTCAGAAGAAGCTCGAAGTATTGGAGAATACGGTCAGTATCAACGAATCGGAGCAGTTGGCGGAGGCGATCAAAGCGATCCGGAATGCGCGCTGTATCCAGATTTCCGCCTGTCCCGGTTCGGTTTCTGTCGCGCGCTATCTGACGCATCAGTTACTCGAGCTCGGATGTTGGGCGGTGTTCGATGAGGGTGGTCAGCTACAGCACAGGATTGCGGACTCACTGCGCGATGAGGACCTGCTGTGCATTTTGTGTGATTTCGGTGGCGAGGAGTCGCTGGTAGATGTGGCCAATCGCGCACGGGAACATGGCGTCAAAGTGTTGAGCCTGACGCGCTACAACTACAATGCGGCCAGTATTCACTCGGATATTCGACTGTACGTAGTGCCGTCAGAGGATGACGAGGCCTTGCAGCGCCTGCTGTTCCGTTCTGCGCAATTGCATGTGATTGAGGGGCTGGTCAGCGGATTGCTGGAAAGTACCACCTAGCTATCGGCGGGCACCGCCAAAAGAAAAAGGCCGCCCGGCTTTGCCCGGCGGCCTTTTTTATCCGTGCGATCTGGAGCGGGAGGGTAATGGGGCTAGTTGCCGGCGGTGTTCAGGTTTTCCCGTGGTGTCCACTGCATCTCGTAGTCCCACTGATCGAAATACAGGTTGCCGCCGCGCCATTCCACTTCTCCACGCTGGCTGTCGACGGTTTCCGAGCGGAAGTGCTGTTTGGCAGGAACGAAAGTGCGGCTGTAATCTGTGTTGAAAATCAGTCGATAGCTATCCAGTCCGCCAAGATAGAACCAGCGTAGCGCTTCATCATCGCTGTCGAGTAGACCGTGGGTGACATCCATTGGAAGCCAGCCATAAGGGGCCAGGTAGAACTCGCCCCAGTCATGCATGGTGTCGAAAGTCTCCGGTGAGAACTCCCAGCCAGACTGCCAGCGGGCAGGGATGCCATTCATCCGCATCAGGGTAATCAACAGTAGCGTTTGCTGGCCGCAATCTGCATGCCCCGCCTGTGCGGCATACTGGCTGATATTGCGAATGGTGGAATACTCCCGGGCGCCGGCCCAGGGAATCTGATCCACGTGTGCGAAAAGCTTCTGCGCGATGCGATACGGATTGGACTCGTTACCGACAATGCGCTCCGAGAGTGCGCGTAGCTCGGGTGTGAACTGGATGTGAGGGGGGCGCTCGGACTTGAATGGTGCGAGGGCTTTGTCCTCAACCGATGTAACAGCGGCCGCATCAATGCGCGTGTGGCGGGACAGGCTGTCGAACGCGTACTGCACTTCAAATTTTGTAGGGGTGCCGGCTTGCGCAGTCTTTTCAAGGTAAATGGTGCGCTGTGGCGTCGCAGTCGGGGCGAGAACATGCTTGGCGGGCTTGCTGTCTATCAGGCGGACATTCTCCTGGCGTCCTCGCAGCTCCTTGGGAAAGGGTAGCCAGGCACGTACGGTTTCGCCGGCAGGTACTGCGTCAGCGTCTACGGTCAGTGAGTAGGTGATTTCCAGGTGCTTGCGCAAAGGGGTCGCGCCGTCTTTATGGGCGGCGATCACGGCCGAGTGATGCGGGTGCAAACTGTAAAGCGGTGCCTTGTCGGTGAACCGGCGGTAGTCGCTGGTGCGCGCCGCGGCGGCATCGGAGATATGGACCAGGTTATATGCAGCCTTGTTGAAATAGCGCTGCTCACCGTCAATGATTTTGTACTCGAGAAGCCCGGCTTTGTTCCAGCGCGCCACATCCTCTTCGGAAGCGTCGGGAATATATCGCTGGATCGAGGCGAGTAAATCTTCTGGTTTGATGGTGAATTCCATCTCGATACGGCGCATGCGCTCCGATTCAAATGCGAGCGCTTTGCTGTCCGGGGCGTCCGGTGATTGTTGTTGCATTGCATTGATGTCCAGTTTTGCCTGCCGGAACTCCCCCTGGTCTACGTGTGCCTGGATAGACGGCAAGCTGCTTTGCGCGGACTGCGCAAGCGGAGCGCTCGATACGCCAGTTGCGCTGATAAGTGCGCTGGCGAGCAGGCAGAGGGAGAAAGTTGAGCGGCGGGGCCGGTTGGTTCTGGCCGTTTTGGGTCGATGCACGGTGCGCTCCATTTATTACCGGTAACTGATACCGTCGAAGAAAGTGGCTTCTCGATTTGGGGAGTGCAGAGTTGAGCTCGGCCTCCCAAATTTAGGAATAGTTTATTATTTACTTAAAGATTCATGGTTGATAAATTATTCTGATGAGCGCGCCGCGTCAAGCGTGCGCTGATATGAGATCGCGCTAATAAGGAGACATTTGTCACATGGGCCGTATCAACGCAACTGCTGTATTTATCTGTTGGGCAATCGGCCTGAGCCTGATGGTGGGTTGCCAGCGGGAGCCCTTGAGTGCGAGTGAAGCTGCGACTTACGTACAGCGTGTAATAGCAGAAGAGCAGGTGCCCGGAGCGGCCGTGGCCATCTGGCATCGGGGGGAGCCGGTGCTTTTGCGCGGTTTCGGTGTGACCAATGTGGAAGACCCCAGACCAGTCGATGGCGATACACTGTTTAAACTCGCATCGACGACAAAGGCGTTCACCACGGCCGGGTTGGGTCTTTTGGTGGAAGAGGGCAAGCTGGAGTGGGAAGGGCGTGTAGTGGATTACTTGCCGCAATTCCGCTTGGGCGACCCCTGGATCAGTGCCGAGTTTCGTGTGGTGGACCTGCTCACGCACCGCTCCGGACTGGGCCCCGGCGCTGGCGACCTGATGCTGTGGCCCCAGCCCAATGCTTACACCCGTGCGGATGTGCTGAATAGTCTTGCGCACCTGCCGATTACCCGCAGCTTTCGCGCGGACTATGCCTACGACAACCTGCTGTACATTGTCGCCGGCGAGTTGATCGCCGAAGTGTCCGGCCTGTCCTATGAGGATTTTGTTCAGCAGAGACTGCTCGCCCCAATGGGCCTCGAGCATTGTTATGCGGGACCGGTTCCTGCCGAAGCGCGCACAAACCTGGCTGACCCACACCGACTCGAGTCTGAAGGTCTGGTGGTGGATACCCCCAATCTAGCGGGACATGATCCCATTGTCCTCGCGGCAGCTGGCGGCATGCATTGCAGCGCCGCAGATATGCTCACCTGGCTGCAGGTTTTGCTGGCCGGTGGGGAGTTGGCTGATGGCAAGCGTCTGTTCAGCGAGCAGACTCGCGACCGGCTATGGCGGCCGGAAACCCTGATGCCGTTCTCCCGTGAGCGTGCCGAGCGTGATGGTGGTCATTTTTACGCCTACGCATTGGGGTGGCGGGTACAGGACATGCATGGCAAAAAAGTCATCCACCACACCGGCTCGCTGTCGGGCATGTACGCCTGGGCAGCGGTGGTGCCGGAGGAGGAGCTGGCGGTCGTGGTGTTGATGAACCGCAGCGCGGGTGCCGCCAGGCAGGCACTTATTTACGGATTGCTGAAACCTTACCTGGGCGCACCTGAGCGGGACTGGCTGGCTTACTTCCAGGATCTGTATGGTACGCCCGCCGAGGCGGTAGAGCCGGAAGCGTTGGCGGCCCCGGTCGGCTTTGCCCGGGTGACAGATGAGGTGCTTGCGGGGCGCTACCGCGACCCCTGGTTCGGGGATATCCAGATCTCCCATGATGGCGATGCGCTGCGCTGGCGCGCGCTCAAGTCGCCGCGGCTTACCGGAACGCTCACCGCGGCCAGTGACGGCGTATGGGCTCTGCATTGGGATGACCGTAGCCTGAATGCGGATGCCTGGGTGGTAGCGGACCGCAGTGAAGCCGGTGCATTGCTACTTACCATGCAGGCAAAGTCCCGCGGGACCGATTTCAGCTACGACTTCCACGACCTGCGCTTTGAAAAACTTGAGCAAGCGGTGCAGGCTGAAAGTGAAGCGCTTGCCGGTGCCATCAAACAATAATATTTATTAGAAAGACGTTTTCATCAGAGGAGCCTGATATGCAGCGGCGCACATTGATCCAATCCCTACTGTCGGCACCATTACTGGGTGCGGCTGCAGCCAGTGCCGGAAGCAAAGTTCGCCCTCTGGCTTCCAACGGCTACAGCCAGGGGGGTGCCGATGACGGCAGTCAGCTGTTGCGCCCGCGTAGACTTGAGCAGGGGATGACCGTGGGGCTGGTGACGCCCGCCAGCAATGCCTGGGAGGACGAGGATATCCGTTTCGCGGGTGACGTGGTGCGCTCTCTCGGGTTTGAAGTCAAGGAAGGTAAGCACCTGTACCGGCGTACCCAGTATCTTGCCGGCCCGGATGAGGCACGGGCGGAAGATATGAATTACATGTTTGCCGACCCGGATGTGGACGCGGTGTTCTGTCTGCGCGGTGGTTACGGTACCCCGCGTATTTTGCCCATGCTCGACTACCAGCTGATTCGCAACAACCCGAAGGTGCTGTTGGGATACAGCGATATCACTGCGCTACTCAATGCGATCTATCATCGCAGTGGCATGGTGACTTTCCACGGGCCCATTGCCGCACAAAACTTTACCGATTACACCCTGGCAGAATATCAAAAGGTGCTGGTGCACGGCGAACGGCCGGTGCCGCTGGGTACACCGCCACCTTTCGAGGCTGCGCCTGGTCGTGTTGAAAACCGCAACCGGATTACGCGCTTCGCCGGTGGCCGTGCCCAGGGGCGCCTGATTGGTGGCAACCTGTCGCTGATGGTAAGCCTCGTTGGTACGCCATTCGAGCCGGATTACCGCGGAAAAATCCTGTTTCTGGAAGATGTGGGTGAGGCACCTTATCGGGTGGACCGGATGCTTACCCAGTTATGGCTTGCGGGGAAACTGCAGCAGGTGGCGGGGATTGTATTTGGCAAGTTCACCGAGGCCGATAGTGACGGTAATACGTTCAGTATGGAACATGTCTTGCGCGAGCGCACCGCAGACCTTGGTGTGCCGGTAGTGCGTGGGCTGATGATCGGTCACGTGAAAGATCAGACTGTAGTACCTGTGGGCGCGTTGGCGGAACTTGACGGCGACGCTGGTACACTGCTGTTGCGTGACGCGGTGGTTTCCTGATCTGCTTCCCGCTGTTTCACACTTCGATGGTGCCATGGCTTTGCTTCCTGCTCAGGGGCGCCTTTGCACGGCGGCTATCGGTCGCGGCGATAACTGCCGCCATTTCTCCGTGGGCGACAACTGCTAGCATGGTGCAAGCGGCCGCCTGATCACAAATATAACAATAGCTAGACCTTCGTATGACAGAACTCTCTTGGCTCACACTGCTGCCCCCGTTTATCGCCATTGGCCTTGCGCTGCTGACGCGCCAGGTATATCTCGCGCTGTTTGCCGGGATCTGGCTGGGATTTTTCCTTCTGAATGATTCCGGCTTTTTCCCATCCCTGGCACAGGCACTGGATGGTGTGCTGGCGGTATTGGCGAACCCCGGAGATGCCCGGGTAGTGATGTTCACCCTGGTGATTGGTGCTTTTATTATCACCCTGGAGCGCAGTGGTGCAGTCAGTGGTTTTGTGCGGTTCCTCGAACGCAGTCGCTGGGTCACCAATGGCAAGCGTGCACAGTGGATGGCGTGGCTCATCGGTATCGTTATCTTTATCGAGTCAAACATTACCGTTCTGGTCGCTGGTACCGTTTCCCGTCCATTATTTGACCGGTTTCGGGTTGCAAGGGAAAAGCTGGCGTACATCATTGACTCCACCTCCGCGCCGGTATGCATGCTGATTCCACTGAATGCCTGGGGCGCTTTCAATCTCGGGTTGCTCGATGGTCTCGGAGTTGAGGACCCTCTGAAAGTGCTGCTTGCCAGCATTCCGCTGAATTTGTATGCCATCAGCGCGGTGGCATTGACGGCGTATACCATTGCGCGGGACTACAACCCTGGACCCATGGCAAAGGTTCAGGGACGCACCAGTGGCGGCAAGCTGGATGGGCTCGATATCAGCGCGAGCACTGGGGAGAAAAGCCACATCAAGCCGCGTGCAGTCAATATGCTGCTGCCGGTTCTGGTTTTGATTCTGGCGATGCCGCTCAGCCTGTGGATTACCGGTGAAGGAAAGATCTTCCAGGGCTCTGGTTCTACATCGGTACTTTGGGCCTCGCTCGCGGCTCTTACCTGTATATCGGTGATGGTGTTATTGCAGCGCAGTATGTCGTTGGATGAGTTAAGCCACACATGGATGGAAGGCGCCGGACGCATGCTGCCACTGGCGATCATTCTGGTGCTTGCGCTTGCACTGGGCTCCATCTCGAAAACCCTGGGTACCGGGCAGTACGTAGCGGGACTCGTAGGGGATTCGATTCCTCTGGCCCTGCTGCCTACTGTTATTTTTCTGGTATCCGGGGTGATTGCGTTTTCAGTGGGTTCCAGCTGGGGGACCTTTAGCATCATGCTGCCCATTGCCATTCCGGTAGCCAGTGCCCTGGGCGCGGAGCCCGCCCTGTTTGTTGCGGCGGTATTGTCCGGAGGAATCTTTGGCGATCACAGCTCGCCCATTTCCGATACCACCATCGTATCGTCGCTGGCCTCGGGCACCGAGCACATCGACCATGTGCGTACCCAGATTCCCTATGCATTGCGTGCGGGTTTGGTGAGCGCCCTTGGCTTTGTTGCGCTCGGTTATCTGATGCTGTAAAGCTCGGGAACAACTCGCGTATTCAAGATTTTAAATAATTGACCGACATGGTCTGAGCGTAATGACTCTGGAATGGCATTGATGAAGAAAAGTCCCTGTGAAATCGTGTTGCTGACCGCGGACAGCGGGTTTGCCAACCGCTGGGTTTCCGAGCTGGGCCCATTGGCCGAGCACGATACCGGCGCGCCAGTGTCGCTGACATTTTCCTACACCGACGGCGACGGGCTGACAGGTACACTGCAGCGCGGCACAGTGCAGATTCTGGTGGTGGATGACTGCGGGCTTTCCGCGAGCGACGTCGCAAGCACCATGGCCGCAGCTCGTCAGCAGCGCGCCGAGGTTGATGCCGTTTTATTGACTGGTGCCGATGAGGCCAGCGGCAAGGGCTTTGAATGTGTTATTTCGCGCGGGGAGTCCAATTACGGTGTTGTGTACCGTACTTTGCGGCGGATAATACTTGAGCGAATTGCCACTCCCTTCGCCGATGCACTACGGGAATATGTCTACGCGGCAAGGGATTCCTGGCATACCCCGGGACATTCCAGTGGCGACAGCCTGAGTACCAGTCCCTGGATCGCAGATTTCTACCGGTTTATGGGCGAGCATATTTTTAATACGGATCTATCGGTCAGCGTAAAGATGCTGGACTCTTTAATGGATCCCATCAGCGTGATCCGGCAGGCGCAACAGCTCACCGCAAAAACGTTCGGCGCCCGCCACAGTTATTTTGTCACCAACGGTACCTCTACCTCGAACAAGATTGTTTTGCAGCACCTGTTGCGACATGGCGATCGGGTGATCGTTGATCGCAACTGCCACAAATCAGTACATCACGCGATGATTATGAGTGGCGCGCTGCCGGTATACCTGGAGTCCGCTGTCAATCAGCACTATGGGATATATGGGCCGGTGCCGCGTCAGCAAATCTTTTCCGCCATCGACGCCAATCCCGGCGCCCGTTTGCTAGTGCTGACCTCCTGTACCTATGACGGATTACGTTACGACCTGCGGCCAATCATTGAATATGCTCACCGCGCGGGTCTCTTCGTGCTGATTGACGAGGCCTGGTATGCACACGGCCGCTTTCACCCCGAGCTACGCCCGACGGCACTGGAATGTGGCGCGGACTTTGTAACCCAATCCACGCACAAAATGCTCTCGGCCTTCTCTCAGGCCAGCATGATTCATGTGGGGGATTTTTCCTGGCGACAATCCGGCCACGGCGAGGCCGATGATCGGTCTTGCTTCGCACTTGGCACAGGTACCGGTGTCAGTGATTTTGATGCGGCCGGTTTCCGCGAAGATATCAACATGCATACCTCCACCAGTCCCCAGTACGGAATGATTGCCAGCCTGGATGTGGCGCGCAAGCAGATGAGCATCGAAGGGTATACGGTGCTCGACCGCACGCTGGGGTTTGCCGAAGAGATCCGTGGCTTTGTCGACCAGTGTACGGCATTCCGTAGCCTTGGCGTGGCGGACCTGTGTGACACCGTGCTGGCACAGGACGGTATTCGACTGGATCCCACCAAGGTAACCATTGATGTCGGTTGTGCGGGCCTGAGTGCCCCGTCTGCGCAAGCGCGGCTGTTTACCGGGTTTGGTATTCAGGTAGAGAAGAACACGCATAACACGCTGTCTTTTCTTGTAACCATCGGCACTACCGAAAGCAAGGTGCTGCGCTTGAAGCAGGCCTTGCGCCAGCTCTCGCAGGAGGCACCGGGCAGGTCAGAGGGTGCGAGTACCGACGCAGTCACCGGCGCTGCGGATATGCACGGGCAGGAACTGCCGGCGCTAAGCGATATCGTTGCACTTCCGCGTACTGCATATTTTTCTCGTGGAGAAAAGCTCAGCTGGCATGGGGTGGGGCGCGAGGCTCTGGTGGGGCGGGTTGCGTGCGATGAAGTCGTC